>JANNGR010000275.1:0-43960 GCA_031403955.1 Betaproteobacteria bacterium | reverse complement strand
GTCCGCCTGCGCCGAGTACAGACCGGTGATCATGTCGGTGCCGGCCGGACCCGAGGTGCCGATACACACGCCGATGTTGCCGGCGACCGCGCGCGTATAACCCTCGGCCATGTGCGACGCGCCTTCCACATGGCGCGCCAGGATGTGGCCAATCGTGCCCTGTTTGCGCAACGCCGCATAAAGCGGGTTGATGGCCGCCCCCGGCACGCCAAAAGCCTGCGTGACACCTTCTTTTTCCAGCACCCAGACGGCGGCTTCTATCGCTCTCATTCTTGTCATCGCGTGTTCTCCTTCAAGGTTGTCAAGTTGATGGGGTTGACTATAAGGAGCCGCCAGGGATTGCGGAAGACGGCGCTAACCCATAACATCTATTCCACGGTGGAATAAATGGAGCAAATCGAATGGACCGTTTGATGGCCATGCAGGTGTTTGTGCGTGTGGTGGAAACCGGCAGCTTCTCGAACGCGGCGCGCGAGTTCGGCACCACCCAACCTACCGTCACGAAAATGGTCGCCGCGACCGAGGCCCGGCTGAAAGTGCGTTTGCTTAACCGCAATACACGCGGTGTCAGCGTGACCGAGCCGGGGGCGCTTTACTTCGAGAAATGCAAAACCATCACGCGCGAAGCCGACGAAGCGGAGAACATCGCCAGCCTGCGTCACAACCAGACCCAGGGGCTGCTGCGCATCGGTACCTCGGTCGCGTTCGGGCGCCGCGTCGTAGTGCCGCTGGCGCTGGACTTCATGGCGCAACATCCGCAAGTGCAACTGGACCTGATTTTCGACGACCGTTACTGCGACCTGGTGGCCCAGGGTATCGATGTGGCAATTCGCATGGGCAAACTGGCCGACTCCTCGCTCGGAGCGCGGTTTCTGGGCACCAACCCGTGGTTGATTGTTGGCGCGCCAAAATATCTGCGCAAACATGGCACACCGCGCACCAGCACTGAGCTGGCGGCGCATGCGGCATTGATCTACAGCAGCGTGCTAGGTGACGACATCTGGCGTTTGAGCAGCCCCAAGGGGAACATGGTCACCGTGACGGTGACCGGGCGTTTGCGCTCGAATAACTTGTCGGCCGTGTTGTCCGCCGCGCGCAACGGCCTGGGGCTGGCGGCGATGCCGCGTTATGTGGCGGCCGATTCACTGGCGTCGGGCCATGTGCTGGAAGTGCTAAAAGACCACACGTTGCCCGAGCAGGAGATCCACGCGGTGTTCCCGTCGCCCAAGCTGGTTCCAGGAAAGGTGTCGGCTTTTGTGGCCTATCTGCAGGGCCGCTTTGGCCCGCGCTGGTGGGAAAACCTGCCGAAGGTCTAAACAACCGCGACCGGGGCGGTCTTGCAGGGCGCAAAAATGCGCGCGGTACAGCGGCTGCATACACCGGCATCGAGGCGCTGGAACAAAATGCCGAACAGGTCGTCACCGAGCTGGAAGAAATTCTCGGCGCCGATCACGTCGAACGCGCCGCAGCGGTGCAGCATCTGGAGTGGCTCGTCTCGCATGTTGAAGATATACAACGCGCCGCCTTGAGCCCGAAGGCGGCGTGCCTCCTGTGCCAGCAACTGGGCGCCAGCCAGATCGACGAAATTGATACCCCCGGCGACCAGCAGCAGGTGCTTTTGAGGTGGCTGCTGCGCGTCGATGGGCTGCAAGGCGTCCTGCAAATGGTTCACCGCGCCAAAGAAGATCGAGCCGTTGAGCCGAACCATTCTCAGTTGCGGGCAATCGGGCAGGACCGAGCCGGTGCCAAACCCGAGCACGCCGCCGGGTGAAGTAACCGGTTTGACCTCCTCCAGTGGCGGCCGCGATGTGCGGTTGAGATACAGCATCAACGACAACAACACGCCGCTATAGATGGCGAACTCGAGCTCGAGCGTCAGCGTGGCGACAAAGGTGGCTGCCAACACAGCCGCTTCATGGCGACTCGCGCGCACGATCTCGCCGATCTGCTGAAAGTCGATCAGACCCCAGGCAACCACGAACAGGATGCCAGCCATGGCCGGAATCGGCAGGTATTTCGCCAGCGGCGCGAGGAACAACAGGATCAGCAGCAGAAACAGCGCTGACGCCACGGCTGCAAGTGGTGTTCTTGCGCCAGCCTCGTAGTTCAGCCCGCTGCGGTTAAACGAGCCGCTTGACGCATAACCCGAGAAAAATGCGCCGGCCAGGTTGGACAAGCCCTGGCCGATGAATTCCTGGTTTCCATCGATACGCTGGCCGCTTTTCAGGGCCACCGCGCGCGCTATCGACACCGCCTCGGTTAATGCCAGCAGCGCCACCGCAATCGCGATCGGCACCAATTGCTCGATCGTGCCGGGCGAGAAATCGGGCTGCGAGAGTGGTGGAAATCCGATCTTCAGCGCGCCGATGCTGGCAATACCGGTGCGCGTATTGCCAACCAGCTGGTCGAACAGCGCAGCCGCCAAGCCACCGGCCACCAGGGCCGCGATCATATGCGGCATTCTCGGCCACCAGCGCCGCACCACCAGGCTGGTGCACAGCGTGATCAGCGCGACCGCGGTGACGTAAGGGTTGACCTGGTTGATCTGCTGCACCAAATCGCCCAACACCTGCCAGGCGGATGCGCCACGTGGTATCGAAATGCCAAAGAAGTTCTTTATCTGGCTGGCCGCAATCAGTATCGCGGCACCGGCCGTGAATCCGACCACCACGGTGTGGGAGACGAAGTTGACCAGCGTGCCCAGCCGCAGTGCACCAAGCGCGAGCTGGAATACGCCCACCAATAAGGTCAGGGTAAGAACCAACTGCACGTATTGCGGGCTGCCGGCGCTGGCCAACGGGCTGATGGTTGCGAACACGACGATCGAGATCGCGGTGGTCGGCCCCGATACCAGGTGCCACGACGAACCCCACAAGGCGGCAATGATTGCCGGCAACATGGCTGCATAGAGGCCGTATTCGGGCGGCATGCCGGCGATGGTGGCAAAAGCCACACCCTGTGGCACCAGAACCATGCCGCCGGTCAAGCCGGCAATGGCGTCCGCGCGCAGCGTGCGGCGATTGACCATTGACCACCAACGCAGGAACGGCAGCAGGCGCCACGACAACCGATGGCTTGCGGTGTCATGCCGGATGTGCGAATCGGGCGATCGGGATGCCACCGTTACAGGCTCCGTAGTGGGGGGCGCGTCGCGCAGCGTTCAAGGGCCTTTGCCGAGCCGCGCCAACAACGCCTGCGCCGCTGCTGGCGCCCGCTCCTTGGCGCCGTTGATGAAGAACACGAAAACCTCGCGTGGCTGTGCGGGTTTCACCTCGGGCACAACACGCGGCAACAGTTCGGGCTCACCGCCTTGCGCCCAGGTTTGCGCGACTTGCGCCCACTGATCGAGCGACTGTGAAGGGTAACCGGTCTTCACATTCTCTTCACTTTTCATCAGCCGCGCATAGACGAAGTCACCCGTCAGATCAGCGAAGGAAGGAAGTTTTTCGGAGTCGGTGAACACACTGGCACACCGGTATTTGCGTGCAAGTTTCAGGTAGTCAGGCGACATGAAGCTGGCGTGCCGCACATCCAGCACATGGCGCAGTTGTCGTCCGCCCACTTTGTCGGGCAGCAAGGCCAGAAAGGACTCGAAGTCTTCAGCTTCGAATTGCTTGGTCGGCATGAATTGCCAGACGATGGGCCCGAGCTTGTCGCCCAGTTCGACGACGCCGCTGTCTATGAAACGTGTTATCGATTCACCTGCGCTGGCCAGCAGGCGGCGGTTGGTCGCGAAGCGGCTGGCCTTGAGCGAGAAGACGAAATCGTCGGGCACCTCGTCGTGCCATTTTCTGAAGCTGGCCGGCTTCATGGTGCTGTAGTAGGTGCCGTTGACTTCGATGGCTGTGAGCTGGCGGCTGGCGTATTCAAGTTCCCTGCCGTGGGGCAGGCCCTTGGGATAAAAATTGTTGCGCCAGGGCTCGTAGGTCCAGCCGCCTACGCCGACGCGAATGGTTGTCGCCTTGCCCATGCAGTAGCCCTTTGGTGTTGGTGTCTGCCGCTCAGCGCCGGTCTCCAGCCAGCAGATCGTGCAAACTGCGCGCGATCACCTTGGTCGCGCGGCGCAGATCCTGCAGGTCGAGCCGCTCGTCGGCGCGTTTGGCGTGTGACTCCAGTACCGTGCGCGGGCCGGCGCCGTAAATTACGCCGGGAATGCCGGCCTCGCAGAACAGACGCACATCGGTGTAAAGCGGTGTGCCCAGCGCCGGTATTTTCTCCCCGAAAACGGCCGCCCCATGTTTCTGGATCGCCTGCACCAACGGCTGGTTGCCGGGCAATGGGCGCATCGAATTCGCCAGCAGCATGCGTTTGATATCGACCGTCACGCCGGGCCGTTGCGACGCGGTGTCCTGGATGATGTTGCGCAGCGTGGCCTCTACCAGCACCGGGTTTTCTTCGGGGATCATGCGCCGGTCGAGTTTGAAAGTCACGCGGCCGGGCACCACGTTGGTGTTGGTACCGCCTTCGATCATGCCGACATTCAGGTACGGATGGTTGATACCTTCCACTTCGGAACTGATCGTCTTGTACAGCGTGTTTTGCCGGTACAGCGCCTGCAGAATGTCGACCGCGGCCTGCAGCGCGTCAACGCCGGAGTCGGGAATCGCCGCGTGCGCCATCTTGCCGTGCACCGTGACTTCCATCTGCAGGCAGCCGTTGTGGGCGGTGATCACCTGGTAGCTGAAGCCGGCGGCAATCATCAGGTCGGGATGGATGATGTTGTGTTTGAGCAGCCAGGCTGGCCCGACTTCGCCGCCAAACTCTTCGTCGTAGGTGAACAATAACTCGATGTTTCCCGCGGCCGGTTTGGCGACCGCCTCCAGCGCACGCACGGCGAATGTGTAGGTGGAGAAATCGCATTTACTGACCGCGGCCGCGCGGCCGTAAATCTTGCCGTTATCGACTTCGCCACCGTAGGGGTTTTTGGTCCAGCCCTCGCCGGGGGGAACGACGTCGCCATGGGCATTCAGCAGAATCGTGCGCCCGGCGCCATATTTGCGCCGTACCACCAGGTTGGTTATGGATTCCAGGCCGCAGGCGCGGACCTCGGATTGCGGCACCGGGTGTTTCTCTGCCTCCAGGCCAAATGCCTTCAACAACTCAGCGGTACGCTCGGCATGCGGCGCGTTGTCGCCAGGTGGCGTGTCGGTCGGCACGCGGATCAGCTCCTGCAAAAACCGCACCTGTTCGTCAAAGTGCGCGTCGATCCAGCTATCAAGTTGTTCGTAGGTAGTCATGGATGGTCTTCTGACAGTTGGTTGAGTAACAGCCCAAAGGCTTCGACGGCCAGTTGCATGTCGTCGCTGGTGGTGGATTCGAGCGGGTTGTGGCTGATGCCGGAGTTTTGCCCGCGCACAAACAACATCGCTTGCGGCATGCGTTCGTGCAGCTTCATCGCATCGTGGCCGGCGCCGCTTGGCATGCGATACAGCGGTACGCCAAGTGCATCCACTGCTTGTTCCCAACGCGCCTGCCATGGCGGTGCGCTGGGCGCGGCCGAGGCGCGCATGGTTTCTTCCAGCTTGTAATGCACATGGCGGCGGGCGCAGACATCGGTCAGGCTGGCCAAGACGTCGCGTACCATCGCGTCGCGTTGCGCGTTGGTCGGCGCGCGCATGTCGAGCGTGAACTGGCAACGGCCCGGTACCACGTTGATGGACCCATTGGGCACCAACAGTTGTCCCACCGTGGCGACCGAGTCACCGTCTTGTGCTGCCCGTTTTTCGGCGGCTAGGATGACTTCAGCCACGGCAGCGGCAGCGTCGCTGCGCCGGTTCATCGGTGTGGTGCCGGCATGGCAGGCGGTACCGGTCACCTCGACCGCATAACGCACGCTGCCGTTGATCGAGGTCACGATGCCCAGCGGCAGGTCCAGCTCATTGAGTACCGGACCCTGCTCGATATGCACCTCGACAAATCCAAGATAGTCTTGCGGGTCGCGTTGCAGCGCCGGTATATCGTCGATACGCAAACCGGCGTGCTGCATCGCTTCGCGCAGTGTGATGCCATCGGCATCTTTTTGTTCCATCCATTCGTGCCTGAAGTCACCAATCAAGGCACCCGAGCCCAGGAACGTGGCCTTGTAGCGTTGACCTTCTTCTTCCGAAAAACCGACTACTTCGAAGTTGAACGGCAGGCGTTTGCCTACTTTTTTCAGCTCGCGCACACAGGCCATCGGCACAAATATGCCGAGGCGGCCGTCGTATTTGCCGCCGTTGCGCACGGTGTCATAGTGGCTGCCGGTCAGCAGCGTGCGCGCGCCAGGCTTTTCGGCCTGGTACCGGCCTACCACATTGCCCACGGCGTCGATGGTCACGTCGTCAAATCCGCAGGCTTGCATCTGTGACTTGATCTGAGCCGCGCAGGCGCGGTGCGCGTCGGTCAGGTAAGTGACGGTGAGTTGGCCCAGAGCCGCATAACCGGGGTCGGTGTGAATACTCAACTGTTCATGCCAGTCCCACACGTCGTTACCGAGTTGCGGTGTGATGCCGAACTTGTCGTTGAGGCGAATTTCAACGATGCGGTGGATATTGCGCAGGCACTCCTGCAACTCGAAATTCGGATGGTTTTGCAGCCGGCGCTCGAAGGTGTCGAAAATTTCCTGCTTTGAAAGGCCCAGGCCACGTGGTCCGCGCACCGCAAGAATGAACGGGAAATCGAACCTGGCCGCGTAGGCCAGGTTCAGTTGCGCTATCCGTGTCAGTTCCTCAGGCGTGCAGTTCGTCAGACCGGCCTGGTTCTGCTCATTGGTCGATTCAGTGGTGAGCGTATTCGTCACCATGGCTTTGCCGGCCAGTTCCGGGTGGGCGCGGATCAGAGCCAACTGCACATCACGTCCGGCGGCTGTCACCACTTGCACCATGCAGTGTTTCAGCTGCGCCAGCGATCGAAACGGCCGTTGGGCCAGCGCTTGTTCGGCGATCCAGGGCGAATGCTCGTGCAGGCCATCCAGCATGCGTTTTGCCTCTGGCAACGGCGCGTCATTGAGTTGTTGCAGTGTCGGTGGCATTGATCAGTCTCCAAGGTAGGGGTGGGTCTGTTTCCAGTGCCGCGCGATGTCCAGTCGCCGGCAGATCCAGACCCGCTCAAAGCTCTGCACATAGTCCAGGAACTTTTGCAGCGCCTTCATGCGCCCAGGCCGTCCCAGCAGCCGGCAGTGCATGCCGATGTTCATCATCTTCGGCGCATTGGCGCCCTGGGGGTCACCCTCGGCATACAACACGTCAAAACTGTCTTTCAGGTAAGTGAAAAAATCCTCGCCCTGCGCGAAGCCCTGGGCCGACGAGAACCGCATGTCGTTGGTATCCAGCGTGTAGGGAACGATGAGTTGCGCAACCACGCTGCCATCGGTTTTCTTGACCTTCATCCAGAACGGCAGGTCGTCGCCGTAATAATCGCTGTCGTATTCGAAGCCGCCGTAGTCCGCCACCAGCCGGTGCGTATTGGGGCTGTCGCGGCCGGTATACCAGCCCAGCGCGCGTTCGCCGCAAAGCTGCTCGATGATCTGCATGCCGACGCGCATGTGTTCGCGTTCAACCGCTTCGTCGATATTCTGGTAACTGATCCAGCGCCAGCCATGGCAGGCGATCTCGTGCCCTAACTCCTTGAACGCGGCGGTCAATTCAGGGTGACGCTGCAAGGCCATGCCGACACCGAAAACAGTCAGCGGCAGTTGGCGCCGCTCGAACTCGCGCAGGATGCGCCAGACACCCGCGCGCGAGCCGTATTCGTAGATGCTCTCCATGCTCAGATGGCGCGCCGGGAACGCCGCCGGGTTGAACATTTCCGACAAAAACTGCTCTGACGCCGGGTCGCCGTGCAGGACCGCGTTTTCGCCGCCTTCTTCATAGTTCAGCACAAACTGCAGCGCGATTCGCGCAGCTTGCGGCCATTGGGCATGGGGGGGGGTGCGTCCATAACCCAGCAGGTCGCGCGGATAGGCGCCGGTCGAGTCGTAGACAAAACGCGCACTGGTCATTACAGACTTTCAGGAAAGCGCCATCGAAATATCGTTGCTCGGAATCTTGCGGTCGAAAGTCAGGATTTCTTCCACATGCAGCAGGTGTTCGTTCATCAGGCGTACTGCCCGTTCCTCGTCTTTGGCGGCCAGCGCACGCACGATTTCGACATGTTCGTGGTTGGAATGTTCGGCGGCACTCGTGGTCTGGTACATCAACGTGATCAGGGCGCAACGCGAAATCAACTGGCTCAGCAATTGGGCCAGCACCTCGTTGCCCATCAACTCCGCCAGGCGCACGTGGAAGTCCCCCAGCAGTTCGGTGCGGCCCGGCGCATCCTCTTGTTCGATGGCCAGTTTCTCCTGCGCAATATGTTCTTTCAGAGCCCGGATTTTGGCCGGCGTGACCTGCCGCACGAAAGCTCGCGTCATTTCGGACTCCAGCATGCGGCGCACTGCAAAAACCTGCCGGGCTTCACTCACCGACGGCGCTGCCACAAACGCGCCACGCGCAGGCTCCAGCGTGACCAACTGGTGTTGCGACAATTGCAGCAGCGCCTGGCGCACCAGCGTGCGCGAAACGCCAAAATGGTCGGCGAGTTTTTGCTCCGCCAGTTTGCTGCCAGGATGCAGCCGATGTTCGACGATCGCCTTGGTCAGCGCCTGCACAATCAGGTTGGTGGAAGAGGACTCCATGCGTCGATATTAGCGTGAAATCCGAAATGTGTATACACTTTTGTTTTCGAGCGGGTTTTGGCATGTTGGGACAGAGCTTGCGGCTGCGCCGCCGCAGTCTGTCCCGCAAGTTGGACATCCGACATCCGACAAAGTGTTGGGGACAGAGCTTGCCCACTGCGTGTGGCTGCGGTCTGTCCCACAAGGTTTCAGTATTTGGGGACAGAGCTTGCCCACTACGTGTGGCTGCGGTCTGTCCCACAAGGTTTCAGTATTTGGGGACAGAGCTTGCCCACTGCGTGTGGCTGCGGTCTGTCCCGCAAGGTTTCAGTAGGTCGGGGACAGACCTTACCCACTGCGTGTGGTTGCAGTCTGTCCCGCAAGTTTCAGGAGGTACCATGGGATTGAGCACACACGTACTGGACACCATGCACGGTGGACCGGCAGCCGGAATGCGGGTTGAGTTGTACACCACCGACGGCGACCAGGCGGCGCTGGTGAGAAGTTTTGCCTTGAATCATGACGGGCGTAATCCCGATGGGCTGCTGTACGACAACAACAACCTGAAGAAAGGCACCTATCGCCTGGTGTTCGGCGTTGGCGCGTATTTCCGGTCCAGGGGCGTTGTGTTGCCAGAACCGAATTTCCTGAACAAGGTCAGCCTGGACTTTGGCGTGGCCCACACCGACCAGCATTACCATGTTCCACTGCTGGTTAGCCCGTGGAGTTATTCGACCTACCGGGGATCGTGAAACTGCCAGCCGAGCTGGTCTACAACTGGCCTTCCGTCAGCGTATCGAGCTGGAATCGCCCGCTTTTGTCCCACAACCAGGTGTCGGTGTAAGTCACGCGGCCCATACGCGTGGGCATTGGGTAAGGCGCGGCCGAGCGCACGGTGCGCACAATTTCGTCCATCACCTCCGGCGCGTGGCTCGGCGCGCGGCGCCAACTGATCGCCGTGACCTGGCCCTGGCGGTCGATATCCACATCCAGCACGCCGATCGCGTATAGCTGGGGTTGCAGCATGCCCTTGAAGATGCGGTCCGCGTTCCTGGCATACAGGTGGGCGGCGGCGTCGCGCCGGTAGGCTCGTGGCGTGGTGGCATTCGAGACCGCGCGCGCCGCCTCGGCCGGGGCAGCGGCAACTGGCGGCGGCACTGGCGCGGCGCTCGGCCGTGGAGTGGCTGGCGCCGCTGCTGCTGGAACCGGTGCGGCCGCCGGTGCCGGCCCGGGCGCGGCCGCGGTAGGAGGCGGCTGGGGCGCGGTGCAGGCGACCAGCGCTGCCGCGCCTGACACGACGGCGACAACTGAAAACGCGCGCTTGCGTAGGTTGGTCACGGCAGCCTCCTGATCCTTCAAAGGGCATACTGTGCCTGATATTTCAATCGCCACAGTGCTCAGCGCCGATCCGCAAGGAAAAATCGTGAAACTGCCGGAGCAAGTGTTTGCCCGCCTTGTCAAAGGTGAGGCATCGGTTTGGGTCACTGTGGACGCGACCAGGGGTTCGGTTCCGCGCGATGTGTCGACCTGGATGGCGGTGTTTGCCGACGCCACGCTGGGCACGATTGGTGGTGGCCAGGTGGAACTCCAGGCCATGCAGGAGGCCCAGCGGCGCCTGGCCGGCGCAACCGGTGCGCCGGTTCTGCGTTACGCGCTGGGGCCCAGCCTGGGGCCCAGCCTGGGTCAGTGTTGTGGCGGCGTGATGCATCTGCGTTTTGAGTTGGTGCGTGCGCAGGACGTGCCGTCACTGCGTCAGCGCATCGCGCAAGACCTGTTGCCGGTGGCGCTGTTCGGCGGCGGCCATGTAGGCCGGGCCCTGATCGAGGTGCTGGGCAAGCTGCCATTTGCCGTGACCTGGATTGATAGCCGCGACGAAATCTTCCCCGAACACGTGTCCGACAACGTGTTGTGTGAACATTCCGAGCCGGTGCACATGGCGGTGGACGGCCTGGCCGCCCAAACCCGGGTGCTGATCATGAGTTTCAGCCACGCCGAAGATCTGGACGTGGTTGCGGCCTGCCTCAAGCGCCAGCGCGAAAGCGGCGACCTGCGCCACATCGGTTTGATCGGCAGCAAGACCAAATGGGCGACCTTTCGCCATCGGCTGCTGGAGCGCGGTTTCTCGGCGGATGAACTCGATCAGGTGAACTGTCCGATCGGTGTTGCCGGTATCACCGGCAAAGAACCGGAAGTGATTGCCGTTGCCGTCGCGGCGCAACTGTTGCAATCGCGCATCTAGGGTTTTTACCCGGTCAAATCGTGCCATCAAAGCTTGAATCGAACGCAAAAAGTGTATACACTAATGTGTCCATGTCGCAGCGGAGCCGGGCCTCACCACGGGTACTTGTTCGCGACCCCATGTCTGCTTACAGCGCCCGCGGTGGTGAGCAGCTGGCGAGAGCATCTCGCGCCAAAAGGATCTGAAACATGGAATCGTATTACCTCGACTGGGCCAATCTGTTATTGCGCTGGGTCCATGTCATCACCGCCATCGCCTGGATCGGCTCCTCGTTCTACTTCGTTTTCCTGGACAGCAGCCTGGTTCAACCCGAGTCCAAAGAGCTGCAGGCTCTGGGGGTGGGCGGCGAATTATGGGCAGTGCATGGCGGCGGCTTCTACAACCCGCAAAAGTATGCGTTGGCGCCCAAAGTTCTGCCCGACCATCTGCACTGGTTCTACTGGGAGAGTTACAGCACCTGGCTCAGCGGGTTCGCGCTGTTCACGGTGTCGTACCTGTGGAGCGCCAGTACCTACTTGATCGACAAGTCGCTTGTGAACTGGTCCAGCGGCGCGGCGATTGGCGTCGCGGTGTCGTTCCTGGTGGTGTTCTGGATGGTCTACGACCTGATTTGCCAGGCCTTCGGAAAACGCGCCAACGGCGACGCGATTGTCGGGGCGCTGATTTTTGTCGTGGTCTGCTTCGCGTCCTGGCTGGCATGCCACTGGTTTGCCGGCCGCGCCGCGTTCCTGCTGGTTGGCGCCATGATCGCCACCGCGATGAGCGCCAATGTGTTTTTCTGGATCATTCCCGGGCAACGCACTACCGTGAAAGACCTGCGCGAGGGCCGGCCGGTAGACCCGATGCACGGCCAGCGCGCCAAACAACGCAGCGTGCACAACACCTATTTCACGCTGCCGGTGTTGTTTGCGATGCTCAGCGGTCACTACAGCTTCACCTACACCAACCCATACAACTGGATCGTGTTGATACTGATGATGCTGGCCGGCGCGCTGATTCGCCAGTTCTTCGTCATGCGCCACGGCTACAAGCTGGGGCGCAACAGTCACCCATGGCCGTATGCGCTGGTGGGAGTGGTGGTGATTGTTGGTGCCGTGGTTTGGATGAAGCCGCCGGCGCAGGCGGCGGTCGCTAACTCGCCGGCAGCAGGTGCGGCGGTGGCTGGGTCCGGTCAAGGCGGTGCCAAGGAAGTGCAAAAAGTGCTGGAGCAGCGTTGTTACGCCTGCCACGGTCCAGCCTTGCAGATGAAAAACGTGCGGCTCGATTCGATCGACCTGCTAAAGCAACATGCGCAGTCGGTCTACCAGCAGGTGGTGGTTAGCAAAGTCATGCCGATAAACAACTCCACCGGCATTACCGATGCGGAGCGCGCGCTGATCGGCAAGTGGTTTCTGGACGGGGCCAGAACCGAGTAGCGCCGTTTGGGTTACAGGCCCGTGGCGCTGGCTGGTTGCGCCGGGCTGGCGCGCCGTCGTGTGGTGACTGACCCCGGCCATCAATCACTGGCGCGGACGGTATGTGGCGGTGTAGGCCTGCGGGGATTTTGCGTATACGCGCCTGGCGGACGGCCAGCACCTCACGCTTGACCGCCCGCAAAGCGCCAAAAAGCAGACTCCCGGAATCGACCGATCCAGTGCGGCAGTCGCGATTTCCGGTCATCTAACGACAGCTACTTTCAGAGCAACATGCCAAACCCAAGTATGCGAACCCTTTCGTGAAACCTGTCCAATTGGTCGGTGCGAACCACCAGCGTCCTGGGCCCGGCGCGCAAGCATAAGGAATTGGTCTCTTTATGCGCAGCAACGATTTCAGCGGTCTCGTTGTCGCGGCATTCGATCAATAGGGCGCTTCCGGATGCCTTTAGCGCTTTGCCGTCACGTTCGCACCGGGTCAGGAAGGACTCGACCAGTTCGGGCAAGGGCATGTCGTCGTGGCTTTCCAGAAAGCCCTTCAATTCAGCGATGTCGTAGCCTTTCTCAATCGCAATCAGAGCCTTTTGCCGATCCAGATGCCAACTTCCGTCCGCTACCGGCTCGGCCCAGCTTTCGAGCAAAAGCGCATCTTCGGTCCTGAGGGTGCCGCGTACCACATTTACCTGCAGGCTCGGCAAGACCGATAACGCCAGGTTGCTGGGTATGGCAACCGGCCGGTACGCGGAATCAATGCCAAGCAGGTAGGCGCCGAGTGCGGTGACGCGGAAGTTGTGCATGCCGTCGTAACGACTCAGAAAGGCCAATTCGTCCGCGCCCCACATGCCTCGGTAATCGTCGCAGGCGCCCGCCGGATGGAAATAGGCCACATCCAGCATGCCGAGCGTCGCCGCGTATTCGAACAGCACAGCCAGAATGTAACGATCTTGCAGAATATTCCAGCCGCTTGAGCCGTCATAACCAAGACTGCCGTATTGGCGTTCACCCAGGTAGAGTTTCCAGGCATCGTGCGTAACCACAAAATTCCGGTCAGACGCCTGCATAAAGCGTGAGAAATCGTCAAAGCTGACCCAGCGCCCGATCGGACATTCCTTCAACGCCTCTTCAATCGCGGCGCGCCTGGGAGCCAGGGCGCTCATCACGCGCCCTTTGGAGTTCTGCCCCTTGATCGCGTCGATACGGCTGAATTCATCCAGCAGGGTGGTTTTCAGCCACTTGCGCCAAAGACCGCGCAGAACTTCCGCTGGCGCTGTAGTCAGTGCCTTGACACCGGCTGGGCTGAGTGCGAGGTGACTTCCCGCGCGGATCACCAATCCGCCGGCCTGCAACAGCATCGGCCAGGCAAAGGCCTTGATCGGGCCAATTTCCTGGTCCCACGCGTTCTTTTTCTCAACCAAGGGGTAGAAATCGCCACCCGAGAGCTTTTCGGAAAGTAGGCGCAGAGCACCCGCACTTGGCAGCGCGGTTTTCTCGCTGACCTGAATACGCGCCTGCTCGATGGTGCGCAACATGACCACCACTTCCTGCATGGCTTCGCGCTCGGTCTGGCGCGTCAACAACCCTTCTTCGTCCGCCAGTGTTTCCGAACTCTCCAGGCCCAACGGGGCGGGCAGCGGCACGAACTCCAGCAAACGAGTCCGCAAGTCGGGTGGAATGAAATAGCTGCGGTCATCGGGCGAGTAGTGAATGAACAAACCCAAGGCAGACTTTTTGTCGCCGCCATAGCCATGAGACTTGGCGCCGGCCACTTGAAACGAAGGCACACGTTGGAATTTGGCGCTAAAACGTTGCGGCGAATATTCACCAAGCGGGTGATGCACCGCCTCCGCAACCGCGGCTAGCTGCGTCTCATCAAGACCCCGCCAGATGGCTTTCAATCCAAGGCCGAGCATGCGGTTGGCGATTCGTCCAATCAGTTCATCCTTTCGGCCGGCGGAGTCGACATCCGGCAAGTGGCTCACCAAGTCCTTCAACTGCGGCACTGTCAGGCGTGCCAGTGTTTCCCTCAGCGTTATCGACATGCTCAAATCCCTCGGAAATTACGCGGTGTGCCAGAATTCGGTTCGCTAAATGGTTTGCACTCGCGCTGCCGGAATCAGCACATTATCTTGTCTGGTGCCCTGTGTTTTGGGTTGATTGAGAACTGCCACGAATGAATTTTGATGCCTGGAGGAACTACCGTGATTTTCGACAAGAATGACTCACACACCAATGAGATGGTGCAACGCGACTCGCAAGACGGTATGTTTGAACTGGCAGGCGCACCATCTGCCTGGATATGGGTGCATACCTGCCCAACTCCGAAGTGCCCGTGTCGTTCCGCTTTGGTACTCGCGAGCAACGATGGGCGAGAAAAACTGCTTGCACTTGGGGCCACTGTCCGTGGCGCGGGCAATGCCAGAGCCAATTATTCCAAAGCTGCGGCTGAGATCGACGGCATCGTGGCCTTTCACGTGGATATCGACACAGTTGAGGTTTCTTCTCTGACCGATGCCACGCCGCTTGAATTGCAAGCCCATCCTCGAATCGCGGAGATCGCGACACGCATCGACGGTGATCTGCTTGATTCAATCGGAAGCCTTTGGTATCGCGGTAAGGGTTTGCCCGACCCCGGACAAAGTGTGCTTGACGCCACCAAGGTCAAGCTAAAGGGTTATCAGCGGGGCGACATGGTGGCATGGAAAGATGTTTGCGACGTTCGTGACGACCTTTATGCGGTTGACGATCGGCTCTACGAGGCTTTGGACATGTACTGCGTCGTACCTGGCTGCCTGTGCGAGGAAGTAATGGTTGCGTTTGGAACGTTGGTGCCTCGAGGCGGGACTTCTCCTGGGCATGTGACGGTTAATCTATCCGGTGCGACCGAGATTGAACCGATCAGAAAAGGACGTGATCGGCTGGAGCGGGGATGGACTGCGTTCCAGCAGCGCAACCCCAACTACCTGGCGCGCTTCGCGCGCCGAAATTCAATCATGAAAAGTGTCGGCGCACGCAGCGCAGTCCTGCCATTCGCGGTTCCACCAAAAATAGGCCGCAACGATTCCTGTCCCTGCGGGTCGGGCAAGAAATACAAGCGGTGCTGTGGATGAGGCTGCAGAACCCAAGTGGCAATCGGGAGTAGACCGGTCAAGGGCACCCGGCATCCGCCTTCACTTGGTGACGGCAAATAGCTTGGATGCGGGCGATCGACAGCGCAAGTTTTCAATTTCGCGATTGACGTACTGGCTGAATGCTGCCAGGGCAGCTTGCCGTGGATGACGGGCATCATGGTGTAGGTGGCGTCGGTCGCGGTCGGCGTGTCACCGCCGAGCCTGGCCCTGGCGCCGGCCTGGTAGCCGAACAGTGCGCCGTATTTCAGGATTGCAATCAGGGTTGGCTAATATGGACCCGGCGAAACGCTCCGCCGCACGAGTCGCCTGCGTAAAGGCCGCCTGCTAGCGCTTCGGCCAGATCGCGTTGGCCCCCGCGAAGCTGACGGGAAATATCGCCTTGGGTTCACCTTGCTGCCATTGCACGATCACCAGTTCGGCGCCGGCGCGTCGGCCGTTGGCCTCGAACGCAAGCTTGCCTCCTGGGAAGAAACGCGCGGCACCGCCAGATTCGTCCATGGCGCGAATCGCCTGCGCCACTTTTTTCGGATCGGCGGAACCGGCCTTCTCGATCGCGTCCTTGAAGATCCACATGTCGCCGTAAGTCGAAATGCTGTCCTGGGGCATCCAGGGCTCGGTCTGCTTGGCCTTGAACTCAGCGACCAGCTTTTCGTGCCCCTTGCCGCTCCAGTTGGCCAGCGCGCCCATCACGCCTTCCAGGATGTCCTTGCCGACCACGTTGAGCAATTCCGGCGCGCCCATGTGCCCGCCGTTGCCGAGCACCGGAATGCGACCTTTTCCCAGCCCCATTTCGTTCAACTTCTCGAGCACCAGCTTGGTGTCCGGAATGTTGGTGGTCAACATCAACAGAATGTCGGGGCGCGCATTGCGTACCTTTTGGATCATTGAGGTCGCGTCCGACAAGGGCGGGGTGAACACTTCATCGACTATAAGCTTCAGCCCCAGTTTCTCGAAGCCGCCCTCGCGCATCGGCTTGGTGAAGGCCACCGGTGAGGCGGTGTTGTCGGCCACGATGGCGATGGTCTTTGGCACCGGCGCATTCGCCGCCTTGGCGATCTGCATCAGCACCGGCAGCGCGTCCTGCGCCTGCTTGCTGGCCGTGGGCGAGGTCTGGAACACGTATTTGTAGTCGCGCGCGGTGATCTGGTCGGAATACGACAAGGTCAGCCACGGTACCTCGGCACGTTCGGTGATCTCGGTGATCGCCAGCGTGAAGGAACTGACGAAGGCCCCGGTGCCGCCGACCAGGTCGGACTCCTGCGACAGCAGGCGCTGCGCCGCGTTCTTGGCCTTTTCGGTGCTGTCGCCGGCGTCGGCAACGATCAGCTTCATCTTCGCGCCGCCCAGCGCCTTTATGCCGCCGGCCGCGTTGATGTGATCCACGGCCATCTGCGCGCCTTTCACGTGCAATTCGCCATTGCGGGCCCAGGCGCCGGAAAGTGGTACCACCACCGCCACCTTGACTTCCTTGGCTTGCGCGGCGGCCCAGCGCGATGAGCCGCCGGCGACGATGGCGGTGCTAACGAGCAGTTCGCGCCGGGTGGGATGTTTGATGGTCATGGCGGTTTCCTTTGGTGGTTGGTTGAATGGTCAATTACAGCCCGAGATAGGCCTTCTTGATGCGGCTGTCCTGCATCAGGGTTTGGTGCGTGCCTTCGAGAACGATGCGCCCGGACTCGAGCACATAGCCGCGGTCGCAAGTTTCAAGCGCCTCGGCCACCCGCTGCTCGACCAGCAGGATGCCGATACCTTGTTCGCGATGCACCCGCTCGATGCATTCGAAAATCTGGTCGGCGATGGTGGGCGCCAACCCCATCGACGGTTCGTCGAGCAGCAGCAGGCGCGGTTTCGATGCCAGGCCGCGGCCGATGGCGAGCATCTGCTGTTCGCCGCCGGACAGTGTGCCGGCCGCCTGCTTGGCGCGCTCGGCCAGCCGCGGGAAAAGCGCATGAATGAAGGCGAGGGAGCGCGGCCATTCGTCACGCGCTTCGCGCGTCTGAGCGCCCATCTCGAGGTTTTCCAGGACGCTGAGGCTCGGGAACACCTGGCGGCCTTCCGGCACGTGGGCGATGCCGAGCCCGGCACGCAGGTGTGGCGCGGTGGCGCCGAGGTCGCGATCCGCGTAGTGCATGCTGCCCGATACCAGCGGCACGATGCCCGAGATGGCGCGAAACAAGGTGGTCTTGCCGGCGCCATTCGGTCCGACGATGGCGACGAATTCGCCTTGGCCGACCGTTAGGTTGACGCCGTCGAGCGCGCGCAGGCCGCCGTAGGAGACGCTGATGTTCTCAAGCCGCAGCACGGGTTGCCCATCGTTTGCCCAGATAGGCCTCGATCACCGCCGCATCGCTGGTGACCGCCGCCGGATCGCCGGCTGCGCACACCACGCCGTGATCGAGCACGATCAGGCGATCGGCCAGGCGCACCATCGCATGCATGGTGTGCTCAATGATCACCACCGTGACGCCGCTGGCGCGGATCGCCTCCACCACCTTTAGCATGTGCTCGGTCTCGGGGGTGCCGAGGCCGGCGAGGATTTCATCCAGCAGCAGCAGCCCAGGCAGCGGGGCGAGCGCACGCGCCAGCTCCATCAGGCGCAATTCCACCGTGGTGAGTGTGGATGCCAGCTGGTTTTCGCGGCCGGCCAGGCCCACGCGCGAAATTGCCGTTCGCGCTTTTTCGTATGCGGCCGCATCATCGCGTTCGACCGCGAAGGCGCCCACGACGACATTGTCCAGCAGGCTAAGGCGGGCGAAGGGCCGGACGATCTGGAAGGTGCGGCCGATGCCGGCCCGGCACACGGTGAACGGCCGCTCACCGCACAGCTCTTGGTTTTCGAAGCGCACGCTGCCGCGACCTGGGGTGATGAAACCGTTCAGGGCATTGAAGAGGGTTGTCTTGCCGGCGCCGTTCGGGCCGATGATTCCGAGGATCTCGCCCCGGCCTACCTCGAAGCTCACGCCTTCCAGCGCCTGCAGACCGCCGAAGCGCACCGAGATATCCCGCACGGCGAGCTGAACCGCGGGCAGCTCCCGCGGCGGCGTCCGGTCGCGAACGAAGGGCGCGGTGTCGAGCACCAGCGGTTCGTCCGCCACCGGCTTGCGACGCCGCGACAGGATCCAGGGCAGGATGCCTTCCGGTGCTGCAAGCACAACCAGAATAATGGCGGCGCCGAACACCACGCCCTGGATGCCGGGCAGGCGGTTGCCCAGCTCCGCATGCAGCACCTCGCCCAACGGAATCAGGATCAAGGCGCCGATGACCGGGCCAGCGATGGTGCCGATGCCGCCAAACAGGCTCACGATCAGCGCCTGCGCCGACACCAGCATGCCAAACACGGTGGGCGGCGTGACGATCAACAACACCACGGCATAGAGACCACCGGCGATCGCGGTCAGGCCGGCGGAAAGGGCGATCGCGAAAAGCTTCCAGCGCAACGGGTTGATGCCGGCGGCCATCGCCGCCGGCTCATTTTGCTTGATCGCCAGCAGCGACAGGCCAAAGCGCGAGCGGGCGACGGCAACGTTGACGAACAAGGCCAGCATCAGCAGCAGCACCGCCAGCGGCACGTAGCTGCGCTGGTCGGCGAACTGCATGAAGGCCGCCGGGGCTTCGCGCTTCATCGGCAGCGTGACTTCCTGGAAGCCGAGCCACTCGAACACGTAAAGCAGGGCCAGCGGATAGGCCAGCATGGCCAGCGCGAAGTAATGCCCGCGCAGGCGGAAGGTCGGAAAGCCGATCATGACTCCGGACCCGGCGCCGGCAAACCCGGCGGCGATCAGGCCGAACCAGGGACTGATGTTGAACTTGACCAACAGCAGCGCGACGGTATAGGCACCGATGCCGAAGAAGGCGGCGTGGCCAAACGACAGCAGGCCCGAATAGCCGGAGAAAATATTCCAGGACACACCGACCATGGCCCAGATCGGGATTAGCGTGAACATCAGCTGGTAATAGCGGTCCTCGACCCGCCAGGCCATGCCGACGTAAAGCGCCGAGCAGACCACGATGAGTGCCAGCGCGCGTGGCGCGGCAATGCGGTTATATGCGTTCGACATTGCGGCCAAATAGCCCTTGCGGGCGCAGCAGAACGATCAGCAGGAATGCCACGAAGATGGCGGCGTTTTGCAACTGGTTGGGCAGCACCAGCGTAGACAACTGCTGCACCAGGCCGATGGTGACCCCGCCCCAGAAGGCGCCGCCGACGCTGCCCATGCCGCCCAGAACGACGCCGGCGTACATGACGATGACGAACTCGGTGCCGATATACGGCTGGAACGGGTAGTAGGTGGCAATCAGGCCGCCGGCCACGGCAGTCACGCCGGCGCCGATGGCGAAAGCCAGCCGGTGGGCGCGGCCGACGTGGATTCCCATGTAGGTGGCGGCTTCCGGATTGTCGGCGGCGGCGCGCAGGATTTTTCCCAGTCGGGTACGCGCGATGAAAATCGCCATTGCCGCACCGACCGCGAGCGCCACGATCGAGGCCACGGTGCGCCCCTGATTTAGGAACAACGTGACTTCGGTGCCGAACAAGGGGCCCAGTTCCCAGGCGCTCGAAGACATGGGCGTGCGCATGGTGACCGGGCTGGAACCGAACAGGATCAGACCGCCGTTTGCAAGCACCAGCGACAGCCCGAGCGTGAGCGTCAGTTGCGGGTAATGGCCTTCGCCTTCGGTGCGCGCCACCTGCAGCCCGGTTACCCGGCGTAGAAATATCTGGTAGAGCAGGACGCCGCCGACGAAGACGATCGGGCCGGCCGCGAGCGCGGCGACGAAAGGGGCGACATACGGGCCGAGCAGGGTGGAGAGCCCCAAGTGGGTGAAGACAAACAGCGCCGCGTACATACCGAGCATCAAAAACTCGCCCTGCGCGAAATTGATCACCCGCATGACGCTGAAAATCAATGCCAGGCCGACGCACATCAATCCATAGATGCAACCGACGACCAGGCCGGTGTAGAGCGATTGCAGGGCGTTTTCGAGAAACGCCAGACCCGGGGTCATTGGCCTATCCTCGCCTTCATGTCACGACCTCACCGGGTCGCAGCACGATGCGCCCGGCGACGCCGCCGCGCTCCATGCGCTGGTGCACCGCGCCGGCTTGATCGAGGCGGTGTGAACCGCTGATCACCGGCCGGATCGCCTTGCGCGCGATTAGCGCCAGCACGTCTTCAAGCTGCGTGCGGGTGGTGCTGTGCACCGAAAGCATGGACTGGTTGCGCAAGAACAGTTGCGCCGGATTGAACGGCACGAAATCGCCATTCAGCTGGCCGACCAGGATCCAGCGGCCGTTGATGGCAAGGCTCTTGCGCAGCGCCGTGAAGGATGGCGTGCCGACGTTGTCGATGATTACGTCCACTCCGTCCGCGCCGGTCAGGGCGCGTACCCGAGCGGAAAAGTCTTCGTTGCGCTCGGTCACCAGCACTTCGTGCGCGCCGAGCTCAGCCAGCAGCGCCGCCTTGTCGGGCGAGGTGGTCTGGGCGATGACAAGCGCGCCGGCGAGCCGCGCCAGTTGCACCGCGTGCACGCCGAGGCCGCCGCCGGCGCCGCTCACCAGAACCCGGTCGCCAATGCCAATGTGTCCGACCTCGCGCACCGCGTTCAGGCAGGTGCCGATGGCGCAGGCGGCAATCGCCGCTTCCTCGTCTTGCACGCCCGCGGGCACGACGGCCACGTTGGCTTCCTCTACCGCGACGTATTCGGCGTACCCGCCGACCATTCCTTGCTGGCCAAGAAAGCGTCGTTCGGCGCACAGCGGCTCAAGCCCGCCACTGCACCAGCGGCAGCTACCGCAGATGTGATAACGCTGGGTGGTCGCGACTCGCTCGCCGATGCGCAAACGCCGCACCTCGGTTCCGGTTGCGACGACCGTGCCGGCGATCTCGTGGCCCGGAATCAACGGCAACTGCACGTTGTTGCGATAGGTGCCGTTGCGGGTGACCACGTCAAGGGTGCACACGCCGCAAGCGGCGACGCGGATCAATACCTCTCGCGGACCCGCCCGTGGTGTCGCAACCTCCTCGATGCGAAGCACGTCGGCGGCACCAGTCTGGCGCACGACCACTGCCCGCATTGATTTTGTTGCCCGCATTGCTTTTGTCCCCTGGTACCGAGCCGGATAACGGATAGGCAATTCAACCGCCCCAGACCGAGTATCGCACCATGGTCTGTCACGAAGAGCTACGCTTGGCGCACCGATGCCGGGTTTGGAATGCCATCAAGGTCGGCGGCCTGAGCGACCCGATCGAGAACTTTGACAACTGTCAATAGACTATTTACACTTGACCCATGATTCGTACCTTCAAGCATAAAGGGCTTGAGCAGTTTTTCAGAACGGGTACCAAGGCCGGTATTCAGCCTTCCCATGCAACGCGCTTGCGACTGCAACTGGCCAAACTTGATGGGGCGAGGGGGCCGGACGACATGGTGATGCCGGGTTGGAGGCTACACCCGCTGACGACCGGGCACTGGTCCGTATGGGTCAATGGAAACTGGCGCATGACTTTTGCCTTCGAAGGCGAGGACGCTGTGTTGGTGGATTACCGGGACTACCACTAGAAGGAGAGACGATGACGCGCATGTACAACCCGCCTCACCCAGGAGAAGTCTTGAGGGATGGCGTATTCAGCGGCACCGGTAATACGGTGACAGACTTCGCACGGCGCATTGGCGTAACCCGGGTCACACTCTCAAATGTTCTGAATGGCAAGAATGGCGTTAGTGCCGACATGGCTGTGCGGCTGGCTGCCGCGTTGGGCGGCAGTGCCGAATCGTGGCTGCATATGCAGGCTCAGTACGACCTGGCCGCTTCCGAGAAAGCTTTGAAGAAGGTAGTCGCACAGATTGAGCCGCTGAATCTGGCCTAATGAATTGCGCACTGCTCCCGCTACCGCGCCAACTGTAAAGCCAGCCGGTTGTGCCGCTCAATCAGTGGCCCTAGCTCAATCGTCGTTAGCCGTCTAAAGCCAAAGTTGCAACGGCCACCGCGCAGAAGGCACAATGGATTAACCATGCCGGTCCGGTTGGTGGCTGCGCTTCGCAACCCGAAAATACGACGCACCGTTGGTCCAGGCGGCCGGTTGCACGACGAAGTATCTTCACGCTGCGCACAGCCGTGTGTTTTGGTTGCGACCTAACTTGCGTACCAGTCAGTCTTCACTGAAACTTCGATTTACCGGCTCGCTTTAACTCTTGAAAGACCCAACCATGCCCAGTTTCTGGCAAGGCGTATTGCCCGCCATCACCACTCCGTTCCTGGCCGATGGTTCGGTTGACCACGGCTTTTTGGCCCGGCATGTGGACCTGCTGATGGCGGCGGGTTGTACCGGCATCGTGCCGCTGGGCTCGCTGGGCGAGACAGCGACGCTGGCGCCGGATGAAAAACGCGCCGTGTTGCAGACCGTCATCAAGGCCGTAGCGGGACGCGGCGCAGTGGTGCCCGGCGTGGCCGCGCTGGCGACCGCCGACGCGGTGCAGTTTGCGCGCGTGGCCCAAACGCTGGGCTGCGCCGGCCTGATGGTGTTGCCACCTTATGTCTACTCGACCGACTGGCGCGAGATGAATGCCCATGTCAGCGCCGTGATTGGCGCCACCCCACTGCCATGCATGTTGTACAACAACCCGGTCGCCTACAAGACCGACTTCGACGCGCAGCAGATGTTGGAACTGGCCGGTGAACACGCCAATTTTGTGGCCGTCAAGGAGTCCAGCGCCGATGTGAGGCGAATTGCGGCCATCAAGGCTGCGCTGGGCGAGCGGCTTTGGATACTGATTGGCGTGGACGATCTGATCGTGGAAGGCATAGCGGCCGGTGCCAGCGGCTGGGTGGCGGGCCTGGTGAATGCATTTCCGCGCGAGTCGGTGGTTTTGTTCGAGCTGGCTCGCGCCGGCCGCTTGGCTGAGGCCACGCCGCTGTACCACTGGTTTCTGCCCTTGCTGCGTTTGGACGTGGTGCCGAAATTTGTGCAGTTGATCAAACTGGTGCAGTCGCGCGTCGGTTTGGGTAGCGTCCATGTGCGCGCGCCGCGGCTGGTGCTCGCGGGTGATGAGCTGGCGCAAGCCATTGCCATCATTGACCGGGCGCTGGCGACCAGGCCGCGGTTTCCCGGGCTTTGAGAATGGCAAGCCGCCTGTGGCGCCAGGACTTGACGCGCAAGTAGCAGTTGTCGGCGCCGGTCTGGTTGGCGCGGCCTGTGCGCTGCGGCTGGCGGATGCGGGGCGCGATGTGTTGCTGGTAGACACGCAAGCGCCTGGCCTCGGCGCCAGTTTTGGTAACGCCGGGCATATCGCGACCGAGCAGGTTTTTCCGTTGGCTAGTGCCGAAGTGATTCGCTCTAGCTGGCGTTATTTGCTCGACGCCAACAGCCCGTTGCGCTTGCGCGCCGGCTACCTGTTGCCTATTCTTCCCTGGCTGGCCCGGTTTGTCTGGGCCGCACGCCCGGCCTCATTTGCGCGCGGCGTTGCGGCGCTGATGGCGCTGCAACAGACGGCTGGCGCGGATACGGTGGACTTGTTGAGCCATGCCGGTATTGCGCACCTGCTGCATATGGACGGTTATTTTCGGGTCTGGGAAACATCCGCGGGCGAGCAGGTGGCGCTCAAACACGCCGCAAGCTTGCGGCCCTATGGCATCCAGACCGACGTGCTGCCGGCCGGTGCCATACACGCCAAATCGCCGGGGCTCAATCCCAACATCGGGGGTGGCGTGTTCTATCCCGGCACCGGTCACGTCGATGATCCGCACGCGGTTTGTGTGGGTTTGGTAAATGCATTGTTGCGTGCCGGTGGCCGCGTGCGGCAGGCCAGGGTGTTGCGGCTCGACCAAGACCAGGACGATCCGGTTAAGTTGACGCTGGAGCATGGGCAATTGATACGCTGCCAACAACTGGTGCTCTGCGCCGGTGCCTGGTCCAAACCACTGGCCGCCAGCCTGGGCTACCACGTGCCCCTGGACACCGAACGTGGTTACCACATCACGCTGGACCGGCCCGGAAGGATCGTTTGCCCGATAGCCTCGACCGAGCGCCATGTGATCGTGACGCCGATGGCCATTGGCTTGCGCATGACCGGCACAGTGGAGTTTGGTGGCCTGCGATTGCCGCCCGACCAGCGCCGTTTTGAACTACTTAAGCGGCAAATGGTGGCGCTGTTTCCGACAACCGTCACTGAGCAGGCCAGCACCTGGATGGGATTTCGTCCCTCGTTGCCGGACCATCTGCCGGTGATCTGCCAAGCGCCCCGGCATCGGGGTGTCTATTTCGCGTTTGGTCACCAGCACCTGGGGCTTACGCTGGCTGGCGTGACGGCGCGCCTGGTCGCGGATCTGGTGCAGGGACACACGCCGACTATCGACATGGCGCCTTACCATGTGGGGCGGTTTCGGCCGTGGTGAGGCGGAAATCGTGATGGTCAGGTAGCTGCGCTTCGATACATACTGAACTGCTGTCCTCACCCCAGGTGCTGGCCCAGGGCGGGGGGAACGGGTCCGGGCCACGTTCCTTCCATTCCTGGGGGCTGAGATCGCTAATGCTGACGGGAACATTTCAAGCGGCTGCCCAGTGAGCTGTCGTGCCGCTGCTGTCTACGACACCAGGGACGCAGTCCGGGCACGTCAATGGTTGGGCGTCGCTGGCCTGCCCGAGATAAACTCGTCGGCACTACGGAGGCATCCATGAATTTCCCCCTTGCCTGTGAGCTCGAAGTCGATGGTCGTTGGCTGGCAGAAGTCGGAGAATTGCCCGGTGCGCTCGCATATGGCAGTTCAGCAAACGAGGCGATGGCCAAGGTAGAAGTGCTCGCACTCCGGGTTTTGGCCGAGCGCCTTGAGCACGGCGAAGGTCACCCAATTGGAATCAACATTTCGCTGCCAACGGCTGCATGAGCCGGTGGGCCATCACCTAAGGCCAGGCGTGTTCTTGCTGCGCGTCTCAAGCTTGGGTGGCAGGTCAAGCGCCAGTCCGGGTCTCATCGCACACTGCATCGAGAGGGGTGGCCGGGTTTCGTCTTTGCGTTCCACGACGGCGAGGAACTTAGTCCGCGGATGCTCGCTCGGATCGCGAAACACACAGGTATTCAGCCCGAAGATCTGTACGACGTCGGCACCGATACATTCTTCAATTCCCAGAGCCGAAAGCTCGCCGCCCTGACGGTCTGCCACGCGGTGCCCGCGATCAACCGGTATCGCGAGTTCGCCGCGGCCGGCGGCCTGATTGCTTCACTCGTTCATCAAGAAGACTCAGAAGACACCCCCAAGGCAGATTGAAGTAGCGCGCAAGCGCATGAAAGAGGTCAAACATGCGAACTCATGATCAAGTTGTTGCAAAGCTAATGCGCCGGCCCGGTGTTCGAAAGGAAGTTGAACGTATTGAGCGCGAAGAAGGTGTACTTCTCGACCTGCTGTTGAAAGCTCGGCATGCTGCCGGCCTAACTCAGGCACAGGTTGCCGAACGCATGGGAACTCAACCACCTGCGGTGGCACGCCTCGAACGATCGCTCGCAACAGGCAAGCATTCGCCGTCTCTTTCCACCCTTCGGAAGTACGTAGAAGCGTGCGGTAAGGAATTGACCCTGCACCTTTCATGAGGGTTGCTCGCAAGGAAATTTAATCCTTGTACCGGGACTTCCCAAGTAGTCAAGTAGCGGCATGTATTTGTTTTTTTCTGATAGACGGTATTTCCTGCATTGGCATGAATTGAAGGTGCGGGGAAACGAGGAACAGACTGCACATCTACCGTCGGCGTGGTTGCACTGGCATTGCCGTGCGGGCCCAGATACGGAGCGCTGCGGCTCACGGCCTGTCTGTGCAGGCCGGTACAGCGCGACGAAGCAGCGACTCTGACACTGCGCCGCTCGGTGGGAGTTTATTGCGTTCCCGTGGTCATTACCAATCCGTGCCACAAAGGGAAAGCCTGAGTTTGCCCACCGCCGGGCTGACCTGTTTTATTGCATCTTCGGATTCACGTCTGGCAAGAAATCAAACAACAATTTCCATCCGGCAACTTTTCCGAGCAGCCTATGCCAGCGCAGTGGCCATGGGCTGTGGCATGACGCCCTTGGTGGAAAGACTGCAGACGACGCTTCGGTTTCAAGGGCGAACCCTGTGTGTTGGCTGGGGCGACTTAATCTGCCGAACCGCCGGATACGTACCCGTATGTCCGGTGGTGTGGGAGGTAGGGGCCGTGGGGCTTCTTCCTTGTATCCTTTGAATCGAGGCTATCCCGATGAAGGCGTCACAAGTCAGCTTTGTAGGCGAAGGCGTTGTAAGATTCGGTCGCACTGGAGCCATGTCATGCCTGACACCGTAGCTGAACTTGCGCAACGAGGCCGCGCCCTGGACGCGAAGGACCGCGAGCGCCTGGTGAACTTGCTAATCGACTCTCTCTGTGAGTCTCCTGATCCAGTGGTCGAGGAAGCTTGGCGACTTGAAATCAGGCGCAGGGTATCCGCGTACGAGCGCGGCGAGGCTGTTCTGTACGAAGCCGACGAAGTTATGGACGAGGCGAAGCGGCTCGCGCCGTGAGGCGACTGCGCCTTGATTCCAGCGCCAGGGCCGAGTTGCTTCACGAGACGAAGTACTACGAAGCAACCCGTCCTGGAAGCGCTCGGAAGTTTCGCATCGCCGTCGATGACAGCTTTGGACGCATCAAGACGAATCCGCAGGCAGGAAAGCCGGACGAGGACGGTTGCCGCCGTATGCGGATCAAAGGCTTTCCCTTTTCCGTCGTCTATCGCGAAGAGCCCATGGAAATCGTGGTCTACGCCATCCGTCCTGACGCCAAAGAGCCGGGCTACTGGCTACCAAGAACGAGGTGACGTGCCGGTGGCCGCTTGCGGCAGGCAGGGGTGTCGCGGCTCGACCAAGACCAGGACGGTCCGGTTCAGTTGACGCTGGAGCATGGGCAATCGATACGCTGCCAGCAACTGGTGCTCTGCGCCGGTGCCTGGTCCAAACCACTGGCCGCCAGCCTGGGCTACCGCGTGCCCCTGGACACCGAACGTGGTTACCACATCACGCTGGCCCGGCCCGGACGGATCAGTTGCCCGATTGCCTCGACCGAGCGCCATGTGATCGTGACGCCGATGGCCATGGGTTTGCGCATGACCGGCACGGTGGAGTTTGGTGGCCTGCGATTACCGCCCGACCCGCAAAGATTTGAACTGCTCAAGTGGCAAATGGTGGCGCTGTTTCCGGGAACAAGCACCGAGCAGGCCAGCACCTGGATGGGTTTCCGTCCCTCGTTGCCGGACCATCTGCCGGTGATATGCCAAGCGCCCCGGCATCGGGGTGTCTATTTCGCGTTTGGTCACCAGCACCTGGGGCTTACGCTGGCTGGCGTGACGGCGCGCCTGGTCGAGAATCTGGTGCAGGGATACGCGCCGACCATCGACATGGCGCCTTACCATGTGGGGCGGTTCTGGCTCTGGTGAGGCGGAAATCGTGTCGGCGAGGTAGCCGGCATAGGCAGCAAGCGCGTCATGAAGAAAGTGGTCATCGCGGATGCGGGGCCTTTGATCGCGCTGGCCCGCATTGGGCAACTCAACTTGCTGCTGCAATTGTTTGGAAAAGTTGCGCTGACCGATCTGGTTGCCCGCGAGGTCACCAGCGGCGGCGGCGTCCCAGACAGCGCCGCTCTGAGCCACGCATTGGCACAGCCCTGGCTTGAAACCGTTCCGGTGTCCGAGTCGGCGCTTGAAGAGTGCCGCACTTGGGTGAATTTGCACCAGATCGACATGGGCCAAGCCAGTGTTTTGGTGTTGGCCACCCAATGCAGCGTCCAGGGTCACGAGGTGCTGGTGATCGTGGATGACGCGCGCGGGCGCATGGCAGCCCAGCATGCCCGCATCGCCATCACCGGCACCGCAGGCCTGTTGCTGCTGGCCAAGAGCGCAGGCTTGCTGAGCGACGTGGCGCCCTTGCTGTTGGGCTTGCAAGCGCAGGGTTATTTTTTGAGCCACCGCTTGATGGATGCGGTTGTTCGCCAAGCTGGCGAACTCTGATTTGACGCTGGCGTGCCATGCGCCTAGTGCCCCGGGTCATGGTTCCAGGTCAGCACCACGCCCAGCAAGGCTATGGCAAGTGCGATCAATTGCATGCCGCTCAAACTCTCGCCCAGCGCCAGCACACCAACCAGCGCGGCCGAGATCGGCAACATCACGGTGAAAATGCCGCCATGTGCGGCCGGTAGCCGACTTGCTCCGGTCATCCATAACCAGACCGTGCCCATGCTGGCTGCCAGTGCGTAGAACACCAGCAACAACCAGATGCCGGGTGTGACCGCGCCAAAGTCGAAATCAAGTGCCAGGTAGAGCCCGAACGGGGTCATCAAAACAAAGCCCCAAAGATTGATCAGCGACGAGATGCGTTTGGGGCCCAGCACGCCGGTGAGTTTCTTGCCGATCACGGTGTAGGCGGCTTCACACAATACCGCGCCAAAAACCAGCAGGTTGCCCAGCCATGGGGCGTTGGATTGGTTGCCGGGAACCGCTGCGGGCCGTGACAGCGCCAGCACGCCCAGCCCGATGACAGCACACGCGGCCGCGGCCCACATGCGCGGCGTTATGCGCTCGCGTAAGAATACCCAGCTCATCAACGCGATCACCGCCGGAATGCTGGCCAGGATAACGCCCGCCGACACCGCACTGGTCAAACTCACTCCGTACAACATGCAGATCGAGAACAGGAAGTTGCCAAGAAACGATTCGAGAAAAAGCAGCCGCTTGACCGGAGGTGTCAACGGAGCTTCATGGGCGGGCTTTTTTAGCCAGCCCGCCATTGCCACGGCGGCAATGCCAAAGCGCAGCCATGCCAGCAGAAACACCGGCAAGACCGCAACCAGCGGCTTGGATAAGGCAACATAACTGCCGGTGAGTGCCATGCTCAAGGCAAGGCAGCCATAGGCAACCAGTCGATCGGCAGACGGGGTCATGGATCGGCAGGACCGGACAAAATTGGCCCCATTTTGCGCGACGAATTGGGTTAAGGTTGCCAGCCTGAGCGGAAGGGGAAAATCATGCTTTGGGCACGCGATTAATGACCATGCATTTGTGGAATGGCGCTATCAATGAGCCGGACGGCCCGCTCAAGCGGAACAGTTATTACGAGGCCAGTGTGGCACGGCCACCAGGCACGGGCGCGCTGCAAGGTTCGGTCGGCGTCGATGTTCTGGTGGTAGGGGCCGGCTTTGCCGGCCTCTCGGTGGCGATCGAATTGGCGCAACGTGGCTACAGCGTGTTGGTGCTGGAGGCCGGGCGGATTTGCAGCGGCGCGTCCGGACGTAATGGCGGCCAGGCGATGGTTGGATTTGCCAGTGGCCAGGGTCCGCTGGAAGCGCAACTCGGCCGGGCCGATGCCCGCCGCGTATGGGACATGTCGCTGCAAGCCGTTGCGTTGATTGATGAGCGCATTGCACAGTTCGACATCCAGTGTGAGCGGGTGCGGGGTTATCTGCATGTTGCCGATTCACCACGCAAGGCGCGCGTATTGGAGGCCCAGCTGCAGCTGATGCAGCGCGACTACGGCCTGGATTGCGACTTTGTATCTGGCGCCGCGGTGCAGGCGACCATTCAGAGCCCGCGTTATTGCGCTGCCGGATTCGAGAACCAGTCGGGCCATATGCATCCGCTGAAATACGGTCTCGGTCTGGCCCGCGCGGCACGCGAATTGGGCGTGCATATATTCGAACAGTCGGCGGTGCTGGAGTTGCAAAGAGGCGAGATGGTGAGCGCCACTACAGCCGAGGGCAACGTCAGCGCGCGTTTCGCGGTGTTGGCGGGCAACTGCACCCTGGGTGAATATGGGCCGCGTGTCGCGCCGGAGATCGGGCCGCGCATCATGCCGGTGGCAACCTATATGCTGGCCACGGCGCCGCTTTCGGCTGCCCTGTGCGCGCGTTTGATTCCGAGCAACGCGGCGGTGTGCGACAACAACTTCGAGCCGGACTATTTCCGTTTCAGTGCCGACCACCGGATATTGTTTGGCGCGTTTGCCGCATACACCACCGCGGCCCCGCGCAACCTGGAGCGTGTGATGCGCCAGCGCATGACGCGGGTCTTCCCGTTGCTGGAGCAGGTGCCGATCGAGTTCGTTTGGGGCGGCTTGGTGGATATCAGCATGAACCGCACACCCGATTTCGGCCGCCTGGCAGACAACCTGTATTACCTGCAAGGTTTCAGCGGCCATGGTGTCGCCTTGACGGGAATGGCGGGCCGGCTGGTGGCGGAGGCGGTAGCCGGGCAGGCCGAGCGTTTCGACGTGTTTGCCCGGTTGCGGCAGCGCGATTTCCCAGGAGGACGCATGTTCAGGGCGCCCCGCCTGGCGCTGGCGATGTGGTACCAGAAATTGCGCGATGTCCTGTAGCGGGCCGGCAGCGGATCGGACGGGCACAATCCAGGGAAATTGGAGACTTGTATGCAGAAGCCGCCCTGTCTGGTGTGGTTGCCGGTTGACCATCGTCTGTTGGGTGAGGACGGTCACCAGATGCCCTATTTGGTGCTGGGCGACAAATACGCGCGCGCCGTCAAATTGGGAGCACACGCCGAGCCGGTACTTTTCCCGCTGGCCGATGCGGCCCAGATTCCTGCATTGCTGGACCTGGTGGACGGTGTCATGCTGACCGGCTCGCCGTCCAACGTGCATCCTTCCAGTTTCGACCAGGTGCTGGCCGATCGGGCGTTGCCGCTCGATCCACAACGCGATGCGCTCACATTGGCGCTGGTCCGTGCCTGTGTCGAGCGCTCGGTGCCACTGCTGGGCTTGTGCCGCGGCCTGCAGGAGATCAACGTCGCGCTGGGCGGGTCCTTGCACCAGCATGTGCATGGCGTGCCGGGCATGCTGGACCATCGCGAGCCAGCGGACGCTCCACTGGAGGTGCAATACGGGCCGAGCCACCGGGTGCGGTTTGTGCCCGGTTCGGAGTTCGAGCGTTGGGCCGGTGCAACCGATGCCGAGGTCAACTCGTTGCACGGCCAGGGCATCAAGCGCCTGGCCGCCGGCCTTCTGCCCTTGGGATACGCGCCGGATGGATTGGTTGAAGCGGTCGCGATAACGGGCGCTAACACCTTCGCTTATGCGGTGCAATGGCACCCGGAATGGCACTGCACCGAGAACCGCTTCTACGCGGCCATATTTGCGGCTTTTGGTGCATCCTGCCGGGCGCGCCAACAACGGAATCGAGGAGCATTTGATGAGCGAACCGAAAGTGATGACGTTCAATGACCTGGAACAATGGCTAAATGAGCGCCGTGTCACCGAGGTGGAGTGCCTGGTGCCGGACTTGACCGGTGTTGCACGCGGCAAGATCGTGCCGCGTGGCAAATTCACCGAGGACCGCGGCATGCGGTTGCCGCAAGCCATCGTGGCCATGGGTGTTACCGGTGAGTTTCCGGAGAGCGGCCCGTACTACGACGTGATCGACCCGACCGACAAAGACATGCAACTGCGTCCCGACCCGTCCACGGTACGCATCGTGCCGTGGGCGACCGACCCCACCGCACAGGTGATTCACGACTGTTTTGACCATGACGGCCGGCTGGTGCCGTTTGCCCCGCGCAGCGTGTTGCGCCGCGTCTGCGACCTATTTACCGCGGAAGGCCTGTTACCGATTGTGGCGCCCGAGCTCGAGTTCTACCTGACCGCTCGCAACACTGACCCCAACACCTTGCTGCGCGCGCCGGTTGGCCGCAGTGGCCGCGCCGAAACCTCGCGCCAGGCTTACAGCATCGACGCGGTGAATGAATTCGACCCGCTGTTCGAGGAGATCTACGACTATTGCGACAAGATGGAACTGAATGTGGACACCTTGATCCACGAACAGGGCGCGGGCCAGATGGAGATTAATTTTTTTCATGCCCAGCCACTGGGCCTGGCCGATGAAGTATTCTTTTTCAAACGCACCGTGCGCGAGGCCGCGCTGCGCCACGACATGTATGCGACCTTCATGGCCAAGCCGATCGAGGGCGAGCCGGGCAGCGCGATGCATGTGCACCAAAGCATATTGAGCACCGTGACCGGCAACAATATTTTCAGCAACGAAGACGGGTCTCCCTCGGAGGCTTTCATGTTTTACATTGGTGGTTTGCAGCGTTACATACCGGCCGCCATGGTGCTGGTGGCGCCGTATGTCAACAGTTACCGGCGCCTGTCGCGCGGCACCGCCGCGCCGATCAACATCGAGTGGGGTTACGACAATCGCACGGTAGGAATCCGTTCGCCGATCTCGTCGCCAGAGGCGCGGCGGGTGGAAAACCGCGTCATCGGGGCGGATGCCAATCCGTACGTGGCGCTGGCCATGACGCTGGCCTGCGGTTACCTGGGGTTGAAGAACAAGATAAAACCCAAGGCCGAGATGAAGGGCGACGCCTACCTGTCGCCTTATTCGTTGCCGCGTAGTCTGGGCGAGGCGCTGGACTGGTTGCGGCGCGAATCCGATCTACACGAGGTGCTGGGCAAGGAATTCATCACCGTGTATTCCGAGATAAAGGAGCTTGAGTTCGAGGAGTTCATGAAAGTGATATCTCCCTGGGAACGTGAGCACCTGTTGCTGCACGTATGAGGTTTTGATCAAAGCACCGGCATACCATTGTCATGAATAACCCTGGCGATACCAAACTGATCCAGCAACTGGATAGTGAACATTATCTGCACCCCTTTACCGATTTCAAGGGCCTGGCTGCGCGTGGTTCGCGCGTCATCACACGGGCCGACGACATCTACATCTGGGATTCCGAGGGTAATCGGCTGCTCGACGCCATGAGCGGCCTGTGGTGTGTCAACGTAGGTTACGGGCGCCGTGAACTTGCCGACGCAGCGCACCAGCAGATGATGACGCTGCCGTTTTACAACAGCTTTTTCCAGACCACCAACCTGCCGGCGGTCAAGCTTGCGGCCAGGCTGGCTGCATTGGCGCCGCGGGTGGACGATTGCAGCTTTGCGCATGTTTTCTATTCAACCAGTGGCAGCGAGAGCAACGACTCCAATGTGCGCATGGTGCGCCGTTACTGGGACTTGTTGGGCCAGAGCGAGCGCAAGGTGATCATCAGCCGCCATAACGCCTACCACGGCAGCACCATGGCCGGGGCTTCTTTGGGCGGCATGAGTGGCATGCATGCGCAGGGTGACCTACCCATTCCCAACATAACGCACATCGAGCAGCCGTACCATTTCGAGTTGGGCCTGGCTGGTGAAAGCGCCGAGGATTTCGGGCTGCGCGCGGCGCGCTGGCTGGAAGAAAAAATCCTCTCCATTGGCCCGCACAAGGTGGCGGCGTTTATTGCTGAACCGGTGCAAGGCGCGGGAGGCGTGATTATTCCGCCGGTGACGTACTGGCCCGAGATCCAGCGAATTGTGGACAAATACGGCATCTTGCTGATCAGCGACGAAGTGATCTGTGCCTTCGGGCGTCTTGGTCACTGGTTCGCGTATGAAAAGTTTGGCTACAAGCCCGATCTGGTGACGTTTGCCAAGGCGGTCACGAGCGGCTACATACCGCTGGGTGGCGTGATGGTGGGCCAGCGCGTGGCCCAGGTATTGATCGAGCGCGGAGGTGAGTTCAACCACGGTTATACCTACAGCGGGCATCCGGTGGCTTGCGCGGTGGCGCTCGCCAACCTTGACCTGATGGAGCGTGAACAATTGCCCCTAAGGGTGCGAGACGATGTTGGCCCATATCTAGCCAGGAGATTTGCGGAGCTGGGTGACCATCCGTTGGTGGGCGTGGCGCAGACTTGCGGATTCATGGCCGCGTTGGTGCTGGTGAAAAACAAGCAGACCCGTTCGCGTTTTGATGCCGCGCTTGGCGTGGGCATGGTCTGCCGGGAGCATTGTTTCCGCAACGGACTGGTGATGCGCGCGGTGGGCGACCGCATGATAATCGCGCCGCCTCTGACCATGACGCATGCGCAGATTGACGAGATGATGGCGCTGATCGTGTTGTGCCTGGACCTGACCTACGCCGACGCGCGAAAAAATGGATGGTCCGATTCGGCCCCGACTCAGATCAAGGCAGGGGGCTAGCTCGTGGCTGGAGCGATTCAAACCCCAGCCAGCCTGGCAGTCGAGCAGTCGGCCCAGCCGTTCCTGCGCTTGAGTTCGGTGGTCAAGCACTTTGGTGAAACGGTCGCGGTAGCCGGTGTGACGCTGGAAATAGTCAAGGGCGAGATCTTTGCCTTGCTGGGTTCCTCGGGTTGCGGCAAATCGACCCTGCTGCGTTTGCTCGGCGGTTTTGAGCTGCCGACCTCGGGCGAGATTCTGCTCGAGGGCCAGGATCTGGTGCGTCTGCCGCCCAATGAGCGTCCGGTCAACATGATGTTCCAGAGTTATGCCTTGTTCCCGCACCTGAGCGTGTGGGATAACGTGGCTTTTGGTTTGCGGCGCGATGGCCTGCCCCGGGACGCCATAACGCAGCGGGTCGAGAAGATGCTCGGCATGGTGCAACTCAAGGCGTATGCCAAGCGCAAACCGCACCAACTCTCAGGCGGCCAGCAGCAGCGGGTGGCGCTGGTGCGCAGTTTGGTCAAACGGCCCAAACTGCTGTTGCTCGACGAGCCCCTGGGCGCGCTGGACAAGAAACTCCGGGAGCGCACGCAACTCGAGGTGGTGGACATAATCCACCAGGTCGGCGTGACGTGTGTCATGGTGACCCACGACCAGGAAGAGGCCATGACCATGGCCAGCCGCATCGGCGTCATGAGCGAGGGCCGGATACTGCAGGTGGGGCGGCCGGGAGACATTTATGAGACACCGAACTGCGCCTTCGTGGCCGATTTCATCGGCAGCGTCAACTTGTTCAAGGGCCGGGTCACGGTTGACGAGGCAGACCATGTGGTTGTAGACACGCCCGAATGCCGCCACTACGTCAGCCACGGCATCACCGGAACCGCCGATATGGAAGTGTCTATTGCCGTGCGGCCGGAGAAAATCAGTATTCGGGAGCAGCCACCCGCAGCCGGTGACTATGACAACCCGGCCGAGCTGGGTTTCAACTGTGCACGCGGCAACATCCGCGACCTGGCCTACCTGGGAAGCCAGACCAGTTACCACGTCGTACTGGAGTCCGGCATGGTGGTCAAGGTGACCAAGGCCAACGACGCCCGCCATGATGCATCGCGACTCGGCATCGGTGACGCGGTGCATGTGTGGTGGTGGGGAAGTGATCTGGTGGTGCTGACACGTTAGGAGGCCGGAACATGGACGACGCACCATCGACAACGCCGCCAACTGATCACCCGGCGCCGCTTGGGCTGCTGGGTAATCTGATTGGCCGCCTGGGCCGCAAGTTCGTCATTGGCGTGCCGATGGTTTTCCTGCTTGCGGTATTCGCGTTGCCGTTCCTGGTCGTGTTCAAGATCAGTGTGTCTGAAATGGACGGTGTGCGTTTTGGCGATTTGTTGACATGGCAAGACGGGCTGCTGCAATTGAAGCTGAAGTTCACCAATTACCTGACGATTTTTCTTGAAGATGACCTGTACTTGCGTGCCTACCTGTCGTCGTTATGGTTCGCGGCGCTGACGACCGTCATCTGTCTGTTGATCGGTTATCCGTTTGCCTACTTTCTGGCCCGCAGCCGGCCGGAAATTCGCCCCGGCCTGCTGATGCTGCTGATGCTGCCGTTCTGGACTTCGTTCCTGCTGCGCGTGTATGCGTGGAAGATGCTGCTGGCCGACAACGGCGTATTCAACAACGTCGCCATGGCCCTGGGCGTGCTTGCCGAGCCGATCAAGATGATGAACACGCCCTTTTCCCTCACGCTGGGTATGGTGTACACCTATCTTCCGTTCATGGTGCTGCCGCTGTATGCCAATCTGGTCAAACTCGATCTGCGCCTGCTCGAAGCGGCCTGGGACCTGGGTGCGTCTCCGTGGCAGGCCTTCTGGCGTATCACCGTTCCCTTATCCAAAAGCGGCATCATCGCGGGCGCCTTGCTGGTATTCATTCCGTGTGTCGGCGAGTTTGTGATTCCCGAGTTGCTGGGTGGTCCGGAAACGCTGATGATTGGCCGGGTGTTGTGGGATGAGTTTTTCGCCAATAACGACTGGCCGATGGCATCCAGCGTGGCAGTGGTGATGGTGCTGTTGATAATTGTTCCGCTGGCCCTGTTCAACAAATACCAGGCGCAGAACACGCTGGAGGGGCAGCCATGATCAACCGGGCCGGACAGGTCACGGCGCGCGTCTGGCTGGTTGCGGGTTTTGTCTTCCTGTACCTGCCAATTCTTACCTTGATCGTGCTCAGCTTCAACGAGAGTCCCCTGGTGACCAGCTGGACCGGCTTTTCGTTCAAGTGGTACGGGGAACTGGTGGACGACGGTCCGATCATCGAAGGATTCGTGTTATCGCTAAAGATCGCGCTACTGACGGCCACCACATCGGTAGTGCTCGGCACCTTCGCCGCCGTGGCGATTACCAGATTCAAACGGTTCCCCGGGCGCACTTTGTTGACCGGCATGGTGAACTCACCGCTGGTCATGCCCGAAGTGATCATCGGATTGTCGTTGTTGCTGATGCTGGTGTCGGTGCAGCGCGCCACCGGTTTCCCGGAGCGCGGACTGTTGACCATCTGGCTTGGGCACTCCTTGCTGGGAATGGCCTACGCGACGGTGGTGGTCATGTCCCGTTTGCAGGAAATGAACCCGCAACTCGAAGAGGCCGGGCTCGATCTGGGCGCCAAGCCGTGGCAGGTGTTTTTTCTGATCACGCTGCCCATGATCTACCAGGCGCTGGTAGCGGCCTGGCTGTTGACGTTCACGCTGTCGCTGGACGACGTGGTGTTGTCCTCGTTCCTGTCCGGCCCCGGTTCCACCACCTTGCCGATCACGATTTTCAGCCGTGCCCGCCTCGGGCTGAACCCGACCGTCAATGCGGTGGCTACGTTGACGGTGTTGTTTGTCAGTGTCGGCGTGGTTTTTGCCAGCCTGTGGATGAACCGCTCCGAAAAACGAAGGGCGCGAGAAATGGCGGCCGCGTTCCGGATGACGGGTTGATGTTTCCCGCATTCCGAACTATTTTTAATCTTCTATAAGACATAAGACTTAGAATTGGGTTAATTTGTTTCCACTAACCCACGGAGTCATCACATGCCACAAAGCCTCACCGAACAACTCAGCCGTGCGCAGCAAGCAGATGCGCTCGAAAAAGACTGGGAAACCAACCCACGCTGGAAGGCGGTCGAGCGCGGTTACAGCGCGGCCGACGTGGTGCGCCTACGCGGTTCGTTCCCGATCGAGCACACGCTGGCGCGGCGCGGCTCGGAGAAGTTGTGGGACTTGCTGCACACCGAGCCGTATGTGAATTGCCTCGGCGCGTTGACCGGTGGCCAGGCTATGCAGCAGGTCAAGGCGGGCGTGAAAGCGATCTACCTGTCGGGCTGGCAAGTGGCCGCCGACAACAATTCATATGCTTCGATGTACCCGGACCAGTCGCTGTATCCGGTCGACTCGGTGCCAATCGTGGTTGAGCGCATTAACAACACGTTCCGGCGCGCCGATGAAATCCAGCACTCCAAGGGTATTGACGCCGGTGATGATGGTTTCATTGACAACTTCGCTCCGATCGTCGCGGATGCCGAAGCCGGCTTTGGCGGCGTGCTTAACGCATTCGAACTGATGAAGGCGATGATCAAGGCCGGGGCGGCTGGCGTGCATTGGGAAGACCAACTCGCATCGGTAAAAAAATGCGGTCACATGGGCGGCAAGGTGCTGGTGCCCACCGCCGAAGCGAATCAGAAATTGATCGCTGCCCGGATGGCGGCCGATGTGTGCGGCGTGCCAACGCTGGTGATCGCCCGCACCGATGCCGAAGCCGCTGACCTGTTGACCAGCGACTATGACGAGAATGACAAACCCTTCATCACGGGTGAGCGTACCGCTGAAGGTTTCTACAAGACCCGCAAAGGCATCGACCAGGCGATCTCGCGCGCCATCGCTTATGCCCGCTACGCCGACCTGGTTTGGTGCGAAACCGGTACGCCAGACCTGGCGTTTGCGAGGAAGTTTGCCGACGCGGTGCACAAGGCGCACCCCGGCAAGATGTTGGCCTACAACTGCTCGCCGTCGTTCAACTGGAAGAAAAATCTGGACGACGCGACGATTGCCAAGTTCCAGCGCGAACTTGGCGCGATGGGCTACAAGTACCAGTTCATTACGCTGGCTGGCATCCATTCCATGTGGTACAACATGTTTGACTTGGCGCAGGACTACGTCAAACGCGGTATGACGGCGTATGTAGAAAAGGTGCAGGAACCTGAGTTTGCCGCCCGCGAGCGCGGCTACACCTTCGTGTCGCACCAGCAGGAAGTTGGCACCGGTTATTTCGATGAGGTCACGACCGTGATTCAGGGTGGCAAATCCAGCGTGACGGCATTGACGGGCTCGACCGAGGAGGAGCAATTCCACTGAGCCGACCCAACTCTACAAAAGGCCCGCAAGTTCTCTTGCGGGCCTTTTTTGCTAATGGCCATTTGCGTACTTAAAGCTACAACCGATTCATGATCGTCGTGTTGCGTTTACCAAGCGGAGGATGCATCCGAGCCGGTTACCGAGTGGCTGAATAACTTGCGTGACAGGTCAGCGCAAGCGAGGTTGCGAGTTCGCCCGCGGTCGTGATCCTGCTGTGCGGTGGCGACAAGAAGTCTCAGGTGGCGGACATAAAAAGCGCCAAACGATTTTGGGCAGATAGGAAACGGAGGCAATCATGGGCAAAAAATTGATGGCTGCGGTGTCCCATCACGAGCGGGAAGTGGCGGAACTGCTTGGCGATCGTGAGCTTGCCATTGAGTACCTGAAAGCGGCCATGGAATCCATCGATAACCCGGATGACCGTGCAGCTGCCTTGCTGGCGCTACGAACTGTGGCGGAAGCCTATGGCAGTTTGGGCTTGGTGGCCGCGCAGGCCGGAATCAGCCGTGAATCGCTTTACAGAGCGTTGTCGGCCAAAGGCAACCCTACCCTGAAAACCATTCTCGCCGTGTTAAAGGCGGTCGGGATGCGTTTGTCGGTCGCGCCGGAAGAACCTGCGCCGGCTTGACAGCCCGCGAGAGCCCGCTGCTTACCCTGCGGGTTTTTTGCCTTTTCGGGTGGTGTCGGCGGGCTGTGGATGCGTGGGTGGGCGACCACCGCCAAGAACTTGTGAATGCGAGGCCACGGGGAATGCACCAGGCTTGACGAGTGACCATTGGCGCAGGCTTCAGTCCGGGGCACGGATCCCCACAAAGTTGCCCATGTGCGCCATTTTTTTTTTGGCTGATGCCGTCATCCGTTTGAGTCTGACACGGTGTACCACGTGCCACGATGTGAACCGTGTTGAATGAGCTGGCCCTCTTTGACCAATTTTGTGAGATGCACTTTGATGGTGCTGCGTTTTGCTTGTGTCATTTGTTCTGCCAGCGCGGTGGTGATACGACCATGTTGTTTTGCCAGAGCGAGGATGTCCGCTGACAATTTGGGGAGCAAGGACGACAGTATCTTTTCTTGCTCCATTTTGTCGCCGAGTCGCTTGACCTGGGAGCTCAAGGAGTGCAAAAAAAATACAACCCATGGCTGCCAGTTTGGTGCTGCTGAGCGAATGCTGCCTTGGGTTTGGCGCAAAGCCAGGTAGTAGCCTTGCTTGTTCTGTTCGATGATGCTTTCCAGAGAACTGTACGGAACGTAGCTATAGCCAAGCTGCATCATGAGCAGTGTGGTGAGGATTCTTGACAGGCGGCCATTTCCATCCTGAAAGGGATGAATTTCGAGAAAGACTACAACAATAACCGCGACGATCAAGAGCGGATGCAAGGTTTTGTTGTCGCGGGCATATCGAACCCAGTCGATCAACTCCTGCATAAGTCGAGGGGTATCGAACGGGGCCGCTGTTTCAAAAATCACCGCCACCTGTCGGCCATCAGCATTGAATCCGGCCACACTATTGGAGACGGTTTTGTATTTTCCACGGTGGTGCTCATCTTTGATGCTGTGAACGAGCAAGTCCCGATGAAGTTGCGCGATATGGTTCTCGTTGAAAGGGATGTTTTCCCAGGAGGCGAAAAGCAACTCCATGACTTGCGCATAACCTGCGACCTCCTGCTCATCGCGGGTGGTGAATTTTTTGATTTTTAGCTTGCCCAGCAGAGTGCCTACCTCTGCATTCGTGAGTTTGCTGCCCTCAATGCGTGTGGAGGAAGCAACGCTTTCAACCGTGGCTATTTGCCGCAGGGCGAGCAGGCGCTCTGGCGCCAGCGAACCAAAGGCACGCCATGCGCCTTTGAATTCGTCGATTTGGGTAATGAGCGCCAGGATTTCCGGGGTGATATGGATATTGCTGGTGTGAAGCATAGCCATGAATATAGCCATAAATATCCACAAAGCAAGTTGATTAGGCCGTTTAGGAGTTTTGGTGACGGCGCGTGCGGCGGCAGTTCTTGAGGTGGGTGGCGTCAACTATTGAGGCATGAATTGTGCCAGGCCGACTCGCTTTCAGGCTTTCGCGCCGAGCGGGTGCACACCACTTTCAGCCCGAAATGGCGCCGGAAGTCCCGGTCCGCCGACCAGGGCTCACGCACGCCGTCTTGGAGGCAAAGCGCGGCAATTCTGGCATCGTGAACCGCCGGCCCGCTGGTCTTTGCGTTGGCCAGCAGGGCCTGCAAGGTTGGCCAATGGGTGTCCGTTTCTCCCAGCATAACCAGACTGGGGCTCTCAAGCCAGGATTGGTGTCAACGGCGATCATGGCGACTTTTCGGTGGATGCCGGCTCAGCTACCACGGCTTTCGTAGGCAATGTCGTGCACTTGTTGCCACGATGCGCCCTTCAGTTCTTCCACCAGGCCATTGCCGCCGAATGATGCGTCGCGCAACCTGAAAGCTGCCATATGGCGTTTTCGCTGCGCTACCCTGTGGCGCAACCCGGCTTGCACCAGTTGGCGAAGGGTGGTGCCTTCAGCAGCAGCAGCCAGCATCCTGGCCTCAGAAAACAACGCATATGAAATTTCGATAGTGGTTTTCATATGGGTAGCCATATCAATCATCAAACATGGCGGAGAACTGTAGTGCCTGTGCTGGGTGAATTTCGCGGGAAGACTGATCTGATCCACTGAGATAAACTAGACTAATTAAACTTAGTTTTACTGGATTTATCATGGAAATAGTCAATATTCACGAGGCCAAAACCCAATTGTCGCGCTTGATAGAGCGCGCGGTGCAGGGCGATTCATTCATCATTGCGAAGGCGGGGAAACCGCTGGTCAAGGTGACCCGTCTGGACGCTTCGCCCCTCGCACCAGCCAGAAGGCTGGGCTTTTTGGCTGGCCAAGGGCGTGTTCCAGATGATTTTGACCAAATGGGCAGTGCCGAAATCGAGAAGCTTTTTGGTGGAAAAAAATGAAACTCTTGTTGGATACCCACCTTTTGATCTGGGCCGCCATCGACCCTGATCGACTGTCCGCCAAGACCCGTAAGTTGCTGGCTGACCCGCTCAATGAGTTGTTTTACAGCGCCGCCAGCTTGTGGGAAATCGCCATCAAACACGGTCTTGGGCGTGCCGATTTTCAAGTCGATGCGAGAGTATTGCGCCGTGGTTTGCTGGACAACGGCTATCAGGAGCTGCCGATTACCGGTGCGCATGCCGTAGCCATAGAGAGTTTGTCGCCCATTCACAAAGACCCGTTTGATCGTCTTCTTGTTGCACAGGCAACGGTCGAAGGAATTACCTTGCTGACTTCCGACGCTCTGGTGGCAAAGTACCCAGGCCCCATCCGGAAGGTTTGAGCCGGGCCACCGGTCCGATTCAATGAAACAAATCGCGCCGCTCAAGGGGGTGAGTGGCTACCAGACCTTGCTTAAATCCTACATCAGCGAAGGGCTGCGCCAGGACGAGGCTAAGTTTGCACATGGTCAGACCGCTCGACTGATCGAGGCGCTGAAAAAGCGTGGTGTGTCGGACGAGGTGCTGGATGCGGCCGCACGCGATACGTCTGCGGCGTAATTCGAAGGCGTGGAGTCGGGTTAAACTCCACGGGAACCAAGTAACAAGAGCGAGAAAGGCAATCTGGTTATGACACCGCGAACTACTACTGCCGGGTATTCATAGCTCACGGGGCGGTAGTTCGCGCGCCTTGTGCGCTGGCGGCTATCACAATCCAATTTCCAAGCGCGGCACAGTCCGCGCTTTTTTTGTTGCGCACACCGATTCAAGGTTTCCCATGATTCAAATCACACTACCCGATGGCTCCAAACGCGATTACCCCGGCCCGGTGACGGTGGCCGAAGTGGCGGCATCGATTGGTTCCGGCCTGGCCAAAGCGGCACTGGCCGGCAAGGTGGACGGCAAAGTCGTCGATACCTCTTACCGGATTGATAAAAACAGCGCCTTGTCCATCATTACGGCCAAGGATGCCGACGGCCTGGAAGTTATCCGCCACTCGACCGCTCACCTGTTGGCTTACGCGGTAAAGGACCTGTTTCCGGACGCCCAGGTAACGATTGGTCCGGTGATAGAGAACGGCTTCTTTTACGACTTCTCGTACAAGCGGCCGTTTACGCCAGACGACCTTGCGCAAATAGAAAAACGCATGGCCGCGCTCGCCGCGAAGGATGAGCCAGTCACGCGCCGGGTATTGCCGCGCGACGAGGCGGTGGCGTACTTCAAGAGTCTGGGCGAACACTACAAGGCCGAGATCATCGCCAGCATCCCGGCCAATGAGGATGTCTCTTTATACCGCGAGGGTGGGTTCGAAGACCTCTGCCGTGGCCCGCATGTGCCCAGCACTGGCAAACTGAAATTCTTCAAGCTGATGAAACTCGCTGGCGCGTATTGGCGTGGTGACCATCGCAACGAGATGCTGCAGCGCATTTACGGTACCGCCTGGGCGACCAAGGAGGAACTGCAACAGCATTTGTCGATGCTCGAAGAAGCCGAAAAACGCGACCACCGCAAACTCGGGCGAGAGCTTGACCTGTTCCACATCGATGACCACGCTCCCGGGTTGGTGTTCTGGCATCCCAAGGGCTGGACCTTGTGGCAAGGTGTTGAGCAATACATGCGCCAGGTGTATCGCGACAACGGTTACCTGGAGGTAAAAGGCCCGCAGATTATCGACAAGGGTTTATGGGAGAAGACGGGCCATTGGGAAAAATACCGGGAGCACATGTTTGTAACCGAGTCCGAGAAACATGAATACGCGCTCAAGCCGATGAATTGCCCCGGCCACATCCTGATTTTCAAGCAGGGTATCAAGAGTTACCGCGACCTGCCGCTGCGGTACGGCGAGTTTGGCCAGTGTCACCGCAACGAACCTTCGGGTGGCCTGCACGGCCTGATGCGGGTGCGCGGGTTTACCCAGGACGACGGCCATATTTTTTGCACCGAAGCACAGATTTTGGAGGAATGTGTCGCCTACACCGCGCTGCTGCAGAAGGTCTACAAGGATTTTGGTTTCAGCAAGATTATTTACAAGGTCGCCACCCGGCCAGCGCAGCGCATCGGGGCCGATGCAGTATGGGAGCGGGCTGAGCAAGCGCTGATGGAAAGCCTGCGGGCCTCGGGCTGCAACTTTGAAATCTCCCCCGGCGAGGGTGCCTTTTACGGCC
>JANNGR010000274.1:0-3399 GCA_031403955.1 Betaproteobacteria bacterium | reverse complement strand
GATCGGCGCAGGCGGGCTCGGACTGGCGGCCATCTCCATGCTCAAGGCGCTCGGTCACGACAATATCGTGTCAGTCGATATCAGCGCCGACAAGCGCGCGGCGGCGCTCGAGATGGGCGCCACCAAGGCGGTCGACGGATCAGGCGGCAATGTCGCGGCGCTGGTACTGGAGGCGAGCGGCGGTCCGGTCAAGGCGGCGATCGATTTCGTCAACGCCTCGGCGACGTCGCAGCTCGGGCTCGACTGTCTGGCCAAGGGTGGCAAGCTGGTGCTGGTCGGCGTGGCCGGAGGCGAGCTGATGCTCTCTCTGGCCGGTATGATTTTCAAGCCCAGAACCATTCAGGGCAGCGCGACCGGCAATCCGCAGGACCTGCGCGACGTTGTGGCACTGGCGAACGCTGGCAAGCTAAAGCCGATCCCGGTGACGCTGCTGCCGAAGGACCAGGCCAATGCTGCCCTGACGATGCTGCACGACGGCCAGGTCAGGGGCCGGATCGTGCTGGTCGCGGCATAAGGAGCCGGTGCGCCCAACCAAGGAAAGCACATGTCACCCAACCCCGATACGGTTAGCGCTGCGACGCTTCCAACCCAATACGACGTGATCGTGGTCGGCGCCGGTTTCGCCGGTCTGTACATGCTGTACCGGCTTTTGAATCTTGGCATGAACGTGAAGGTGTTCGAAGCCGGCACCGGCGTCGGCGGCACCTGGTTCTGGAATCGGTATCCGGGCGCCCGATGCGACGTAGAGAGCCTCGAATACTCCTACTCCTTTTCGGGCGAGCTTCAGCAGGAGTGGAAATGGACCGAAAAATATGCCACGCAGCCGGAAATACTGCGTTATATCAACCATGTGGCCGAGCGTTTCGACCTGAAACAGCGCGTCCAGTTCGAAACCCGGATCGTGGTCGCGGAGTTCGATAAAAACGCCAATCTCTGGACCGTCAAGACCGACAAGGGCGATCTGGTTTCGGCCCGTTATTGCATCATGGCCACCGGTTGCCTGTCGACCGCCTCGATGCCAAAAGTCCCCGGGCTCGACCGCTTCGAAGGCAAGACCTACCACACCGGCCTGTGGCCGAGCGAAGCAGTGGACTTTTCCGGTTTGCGCGTGGGGGTCGTAGGGACCGGGTCGTCGGGAATCCAGCTGATTCCCGAAGTCGCCCAACAGGCCGCCCATCTGCATGTGTTCCAGCGCACCGCCAACTACAGCCTGCCGGCTCGCAACGCGCCTTTGGACCCCGACTATGAGCGTCGCACGAAGATGCGTTACGCGCAGTTGCGCAAGGCGGCACGCGAATCGCCCAGTGGCGTGGCCGGTTTCACGGTACCCGACAAGTCGGTCTTCGAAGTCAGCCCGCAGGAACGGGCGCAAACCTTCGAGCAACGCTGGGAGGCCGGCGGCATCGGTTTCACGCGGGCTTTTAATGACGTGCTGCTTAACAAGGAAGCCAACGCAATTGCGGCCGACTTTGTGCGTCGCAAGATTCGCGCGATCGTACGTTCGCCCGAAGTGGCCGATCTCTTGACTCCTGCTTACATGATCGGCACCAAGCGGCTGTGTGCCGACACGCGCTATTTCGACACCTACAACCGCGACAACGTGACGCTGGTCGACATCAAACGCGCTCCGATCGTGGAGATTACAGAAACCGGCCTGCGCACCGCGGATGCGCATTACGAACTCGACGCGCTTGTTTTCGCGACCGGCTTCGATGCCATGACCGGTGCCCTGCTGCGCATCGACATTCGCACCAAAGACGGGGTGTCGCTGCGCAATCTATGGGACCATGGCCCTCGTACCTACCTGGGACTGATGACGGCGGGTATCCCGAATCTGTTCATGATCACCGGTCCGGGCAGCCCGTCGGTGCTGAGCAATGTCATCACGTCGATAGAACAACACGTCGACTGGATCGCAGGCTGCCTCGCGGACCTGGTAAGGCGCGGCGTCACCCGCATCGAGGCCGAGCAGAAGGCGCAAGACGACTGGGTGGCACACGTTAACGAAGTCGCTGACCGGACCTTGCTTCCGCAGGGGGCTTCCTGGTACATCGGCGCCAACATACCGGGAAAGCCACGGGTATTCATGCCTTATATCGGCGGGGTGGGCGTATACCGCAAGAAATGCGATGAAGTGGCGCAAAGCGGTTATGGCGGCTTCGCCCTTTCGGGCGCCGCGGTGGTCGCCGCTTGAGACCGATGGAAAACCTGTCGGTCGGATGTGCCGCCGGGGGCTCGGGCGATCGGGTCGATGCGGCCGCGCCGATCGTGGCAACGTTGATCAAGTGCGCAAAGCCGGCGGCGCTGATCTTCGAGAACCTGGCTGAACGCACGTTGGCGTTGGCGCAGCTGGCCAAGCGCGCCAACCCGGCGGCCGGTTATGAGCCGTTGCTGGACGCGCAGTTGCGCCCAATCCTGGCCGATTGCATTCGCCATGGCATACCCATCATCAGTAATTTCGGCGCCGCCAATCCGCGCGGCGCCGCGGCCCATGTATTTCGGCTTGCCGCCGAGTTGGGGCTGGCAACACCGCGTGTTGCCGTTGTCGAGGGCGATGACCTGTCCGACGCCAAGGGCGTGGCCTTGCTTGCGCCACTATTGCCCTCGGACCGAGCCAAGCAGGCACTCGTCAGCGCCAATGTCTACCAAGGCGCGTTTGAGATCGCCGCTGCGCTAAAGAGCGGCGCACAGATCGTCATAACCGGTCGGGTGGCGGACCCGGCGCTGGCCCTAGGTCCCGCCATTGCGCATTTCGATTGGGCGCAAAACGATTGGGATTGCCTGGCCGGTGGCACCATGGCCGGCCACTTGCTTGAATGTGGGGCACAAGTCACCGGCGGCTACTTTGCCGACCCGGGCTTCAAAGACGTACCCGACCTTGCAGGTGTCGGTTATCCGATTGTCGACATCCGGTCTGACGGCTCATGTGTGGTTGGCAAAGCCGCCAATACCGGCGGCCTGGTAGACCTTCGCACGGTCAAGGAACAATTGCTTTATGAGATCCACGATCCTGCCGCGTATCTGACCCCCGATGTAATCGCGGACCTTACGCACGCGACGTTGACCGCGGTCGGTCCTGATCGCGTCGAGTTGCGTGGCGTGCGCGGGCATCCGCGGCCGCCGACGCTAAAGGCCTTGCTGTATTACGAAGGCGGATGGTTCGGTGAGGCGGAGATTTCCTACGCTGGTCCGAATGCGGAGGCACGCGCGCGCCTGGCGATGGAAATCGTGCGCAAACGCATGGGACCCTCGATCCATTTGCGCTTTGACCTGATAGGAACACTGAGCATCTTCGGTGACGATTCCGGGTTGATGCTGGGGGAGCGTGCGCCCGCGAACGCCGAGGACATCCGCCTGCGAGCTGCCGGCCGCCACGACGATGAAGCCGAGATCGATCGG
>JANNGR010000273.1:0-20629 GCA_031403955.1 Betaproteobacteria bacterium | reverse complement strand
AGGCTGCGGGCACCATGGCCCAATCGACGGCGACGGCAATCGCCTTGCTCTGCTTCATCGGCGCGGTCGGCAAGAGTGCCCAGCTTCCGCTCTACCTGTGGTTGCCCGACGCGATGGAAGGACCAACGCCGGTGTCGGCGCTGATCCATGCGGCGACGATGGTGACGGCGGGCGTGTTCATGGTCGCGCGGCTCTCGCCCCTATTCGAGTATGCGCCAGCGGCCTTGGCGTTCATCGCGATCGTGGGGGCGATCACGGCAGTCGTTGCGGCCTCGATAGGATTAACGCAGTTCGACATTAAACGCGTCATCGCCTATTCGACCATGAGCCAGCTTGGGTACATGTTTTTTGCGGCGGGCGTGTCGGCTTATAACGCGTCGATCTTTCATCTAATGACGCATGCGTTTTTCAAGGCGTTGTTGTTCTTGGCTGCGGGCAGCGTCGTTCATGCGATGGCGGGCGAGCAGGATATGCGCAAGATGGGCGGTTTGTGGCGCAAGATTCCGGTGACCTATACCCTCATGTGGATTGGCTCGCTGGCTTTGGCGGGGATCGGGATCGAAGGCGTGTTTGGTTTCGCGGGTTTTTATTCGAAGGACATGATTTTGGAAGCCGCCTTCGCGCACGGCTCTTGGTATGGCTATACGGCGTATGGGCTTGGGTTGATGGCGGCGTTTATGACGGCGTTCTATTCGTGGCGTTTGATTGTGCTGACGTTCCACGGGAAGGCGCGTAGCGAGGTGCAGACGAACGCGCATGAATCCTCATGGGTAATGCTGGCCCCGCTCGTGCCGCTTGCGCTCGGGGCGATTGGGGCGGGGTATGTCGCGCATGATTGGTTTGCTGGCGGTTTTGACAGCGCGTTTTGGCAGGGCAGTTTGTTTGTGCTTGATGGACATGGGGGTGAAGTTCCCCATGCACATCGCTAATTCTTGGCGAAAGCATGCCGTTCTCCCGCGGCACTGTTACCGGGCGCGCGGTGATCGACCGCGAGGCGGTTCATATTGAGGACCTAGCCGCTGTGTCAGAAGTGGAATATCCAACGGCGCGCGAAATGCAGCGGCGTTTGGGACACCGGACGACCCTCGCAGTGCCGCTGTTGAGGGAAAACCAGGCGTTCGGCGCAATCTTGCTGCGGCGCATGGAGGTGCGACCGTTTAGCGCCAGTCAGATTGCGCTGGTGAAGACCTTCGCGGACCAGGCCGCGATCGCGATCGAAAACGTACGGCTGTTCAACGAGACCAAAGAGGCTTTGGAACAGCAGAAAGCTTCGGCGGAGATACTGCGCGTGATCAGCGGTTCGGTGGAGGATACGAACCCGGTGTTCGACGCCATTGCCGAAGCCTGCGAGCGCTTGTTCGAGGGTCAGTTCGTTGGCATCAACCTGATTGATGAAAACGGCGGCCTCTACCTGCAGGCCTCGCGCGCACCGCCCGACCGCGGGCATGACATGCAAGCGCTGGTGCGGCACTTCGAACAGGCGCCGACGCGCAAGTCGGGCACGCGGCTCAAACTGCGCGGCGACGTGGTCGATTACCCGGACGTATTTGGCGCGCCGGACGTGCCTGAGGAAGTGCTCGCTGCCTGCCGCATCGGCCACGCCCGGTCGATCTCCTTCGCGCCGATGGTATCGGCGGGCAAGGGTGTCGGGTCGATCTGGGTCGCGCGCGCCGCGGCCAGCTCGCTGGCGGAGAAAGATAAGGCGCTGCTCAAAACCTTTGCCGACCAGGCGGTAATTGCAATCCAGAACGCGCGGCTGTTCAACGAGACCAAGGAGGCGCTGGGACAACAAAAGGCATCGGCGGACATTTTGCGGGTGATCAGCGGTTCCGTGGCCGATACGCAGCCGGTGTTCGACAAGATTTTGCAGAGCTGTGAACACCTGTTCGGCGGCCAGCAGCTAATGATCTTCCTGGTCGGAGACGACGGACTGCTGCATGTCGGCGCCGTGCACGGCCCAGCCTCCGAGCGCCTGCGCGATCTGTTTCCGCTGCCGCTCGAGGGTACGGCCAGCGAGCTGGCGATCCGGGAGCGGCGCCTGGTGAGTTATGCCGACGTACTCGGAAACCCGGACGTGCCGCCCGGATTACGCAGCGTGGCCGAGCGTTTTGGCGAAAATTATTCGGTCGCGGTGGTGCCGATGTTGTGGGAGGAGCGGGCGATTGGCTCGATATTGGTGGGACGCACAACGATGGAGGTTTTTAGTGAAAAGGAGCGCGGCTTGCTGCGCACTTTTGCCGACCAGGCGGTGATCGCGATCCAGAACGCGCGCCTGTTTCGCGAAATCCAGGACAAGAGCCGTCAACTCGAGATCGCTAACCAGCACAAGAGCGAGTTCCTGGCCAATATGTCGCATGAACTGCGCACGCCGCTCAACGCCATCATCGGTTTCTCCGAGGTATTGCTGGAACGTATGTTCGGTGAACTGAATGTCAAGCAGGACGACTACCTGAAGGACATTTTTACGTCCGGCAAACACCTGTTGTCGCTGATCAACGACATACTGGACCTGTCCAAGATCGAGGCCGGTCGCATGGAGCTCGACCTGGGCGATTTCGACGCCGCGCAATCGCTTGCCAACGCCATGACGCTGGTGCGCGAGCGCGCGCAGACGCATGGTATTGGTCTGGCTTTGGAGGCCGACCCACGGATTGGCGAGATCCGCGCCGACGAACGCAAGTTCAAACAAATACTGCTTAACTTGCTGAGCAACGCGGTGAAGTTCACGCCGGACGGCGGCAAAATCGTGGTGCGCGCAGCCTTGGTCGACGGCGGCGTTGAAGTGGCGGTGACCGATACCGGCGTGGGAATATCGAAAGAAGACCAACTGGTGGTGTTCGACGAGTTCAGGCAGGTCGGGCGCCACTACACCAACAAACACGAAGGCACCGGTCTGGGGCTGGCGCTGACCAAACGTTTTGTCGAATTACACGGCGGCACGCTGCGTGTTGAGAGCAAGCCCGGCGTGGGATCCACCTTCACCTTTATCCTACCGAGCCAAAAATGAGCACCATCCTGATTGTTGAAGACAACGAAAAGAACATGAAGCTGGCACGCGACATACTGCAGGCCAAGGGTTACAACACGTTGGAGGCCGTGAATGGCGAAGACGGCGTTCAGTTGGCGCTCTCGCACCAGCCGGACCTGGTGTTGATGGACATCCAGTTGCCCGACATAAACGGCATTGAGGCATTCAACCGCATTCGCGCCAATGCCGGCACGGCTTCTATTCCGGTGGTGGCCTTCACCGCCTCGGTCACCGCCAACGATCGCAGCCGCATTACCGGCGCCGGGTTTGACGCCTTCATTGGCAAACCGATCAACCTGAAGGAGTTTGTGGAAACGGTGCGCAAGACTCTGGAAGGCAAATCGGCATGAGCGCGGCGCCGTCAAAGATCCTGGTCGTAGACGACACACCGGCCAACGTCAAGTTGCTGGTCGATGTACTCACGGCCAAGGGTTACGCGGTCAGCGCCGCCGTCAACGGCGAGCAGGCGCTGAACCAGATCGAGCAGGACCGGCCTGACCTGGTGCTGCTCGACATAATGATGCCGGGCCTGTCGGGTTATGAGGTGTGCAAGCGGTTGCGCGCCAACCCGGATACCGCGTTGTTGCCGGTGGTTTTGTGTACCTCGCTCGACCCGCAGCAGGAACGCATCAACGGCATTGAAGCCGGCGCTGACGATTTTTTGTCCAAGCCGATCAACCGTCCGGAGTTGTTTGCGCGTGTCAAGTCGTTGCTACGCATCAAGTCGCTGCAGGACGAAGTGAAGGCGCAGGCGGCGCAGATTGCGCAGTGGAACCATACGCTCGAACAACGTGTGTTGGAGCAGGTCGGGCAGATCGACCGGCTCGGCCGTCTGAAGAGTTTTTTCTCGCCCCAACTGGCCGAAGCCATCGTGGCCGGCGGCGAGGACATGCTAAAAACGCACCGGCGCGAGATCAGCGTGGTGTTCATCGACCTGCGCGGATTCACGGCATTTACCGACCAGGCAGAGCCCGAAGAGGTGATGGAGATGCTGCATGCTTTCCACGCCGCCATGGGCCGCATCGTGCTGGAACACGGCGGCACGCTGGAGCGTTTTGCCGGCGATTCGATGATGGTTTTTTTCAATGACCCGATGCTTATGGAGCGCCCGGCTGAAGCGGCGGTGCGCATGGCGCTGGCGATGCAGCAGGCGTTCCCGGCACTGGGTGCGCAATGGCGCAAAAGTGGTTTCGAGCTGGGGCTGGGTTGCGGCATTGCCCAGGGCTACGCCACGCTGGGTCAGATCGGTTTCGAGGGGCGCTGGGACTATGCCGCCATCGGCAGCGTGACCAACCTCGCGGCGCGTCTATGCGCCGAGGCCGCGGGCGCCCAGATACTGGTGGACCGCAAGATAATGACCAGGGTGGAGGCGCTGGTTGAAGCCACGGCGCTAGGGCCGCTGACGCTGAAGGGTTTCATCAATCCGGTGCCGGCTTTTTTGTTGACCGGGTTGAAACCGGCGGCGTAGGCGCCTTGCGCAGCGGGTTGAACCCGGTCACCAGCGCGGCACCCAGCAACACCAGCGCAGGGTCGCCTGATTTGCGGATAGGTTCTCTATTGCTCGCCCAGGAACACGTGTCCCCACGTCACGCCGAACATCGGAATGAAGAACATCGGACTCATCGACGCAACAGGGGTCAGGTGGCGCAGGATTCTGAGGTGCATCCAGAACGCGAGACTTGAAGTATTTGGCAGTCACCGCTTTGATTGTCTCCGAGCCACCAGGCAACGGAAGTCCCAGAGTACCAGCATGCCCTGGGGAACCGGCAAGCCGTAGTGGATGCGGCGCTGCGGCACAATGCCCGCTCGCCAGTTGATCCATGAGTCGAGACCTTGCGCCGCCTGAACTCCCCCGCTGTTCGTTCCGAAGCTTCCGCGTTGTGGCAGTTGGCCTGGCCGATCCTGATTGGTCAGTTGGCGACGGTAGGCATGAACGTGGCCGATGTGGCGATGGCTGGCCACGCTTCCGCGCAAGACCTGGCCGGGGTGTCGCTCGGGGTGTCGATCTGGTACATCGTCATCGTCACGTTGATGGGTTTGTTGATGGCCGTCAATGCAACCGTGTCGCAGCATGTCGGCGCGCGGCAGTTCAGCCAGATTCCCGGCCAGGTGCGTCAGGCGCTGTGGAAAGCGCTCGGTGCGGGTGTGCTGGCCATGTTGGTGGCCAACGCTGCGGCGCTGGTGTTCGACTATTTGTCGATTGAGCCGCTGGTGCGGGTGTTGGCGCGTGACTTTGTGTTCGTGATCAGTTTTGCGCTGCCGGCGTTTTGTTGTTACCGGGTCTTGTACGGTTATAGCGCCAGTATCAACCAGACCCGGCCGATGATGGTGATTGCGCTGCTGGCGCTGGCGCTCAACATCGTGGTGAACTGGTTGCTGGTGTTTGGCAATCTCGGTTTTCCCCGGCTCGGTGGGTTGGGCTGTGCGTGGGCGACGCTGCTGTGTATCTGGATTGACCTGATTGCGATGGTCTGGTGGATACGACGCGCGCCCGCATACCGGCAAACCCAGCCGTTCTCGGGTTTCGAGGCGCCGAGTTGGCCCGAGATTCGGACCCTGCTGAAGATCGGTTTGCCGATTGGCGTGACTTATTTCGCCGAGTCCAGCGCATTCTGTTTGATCGCGCTGCTGCTGGCCGGGTTTGGCACCACGCAAGTCGCCGCGCACCAGATCGCGCTAAATTTCGCATCACTGGTTTTCATGCTGCCATTGAGCCTGGGCGTGGCGTTGTTGACTCGCGTTGGCCAGGCGCTGGGAGCACAGGATCCACATGCCGCGCGTTTTCGTGCCTGGGTTGGTGTGGCGATGGCGTTGGCCGTGGCCACCGTCTCGGCCGGTCTGATCGCATTGTTCAACACGCAGATTGCCAGCGCCTATACCAGCGATGCGGCAGTTTCCGCGCTGGCCGCGCAGTTGCTGGTGTTCGCCGCCATTTTCCAGTTGTCGGATGCCACCCAGGTGTCGACCAGTTGTGCCATTCGTGCCTACAAGGTGACACGGCCACCGATGGTCATCCATCTGGCGGCTTTTTGGGGTCTGTCCCTGCCGCTGGGCTGTGTGCTGGGCCTGGCGCCGGCGTGGCTACCCTGGCGCCCGGTGCAGCCTATGGCGGCGCAGGGTTTCTGGATTGCACTGGTGCTAGGGCTGACCATCGCCGCGCTGGGGCTGACATGGATGCTGCACCGGTTGTCGTTGCAGCGCTTGCGGACGCCGCCGCTGGGCTAGAGATTGGCTGGTTATTCCACTACCAGGCCGCGCGCGGCCTGGGCTGTGCCGCGTTTTGCGAACCGGTGTTGCGGCAGCCGAGCTGCTGCGCACGGTCAACGTGGCCGGATCGAGCGCGTAGGCGATCACCTTGTGGCGCCCGTCGGTGCTGAAACTTTCGCCGCTGGCCAGGATGATGTCGCGCAGATCATGGTCCTGGGTGATCCACAACGTGCCGCTGCGGCAGGTGATTTGCCGCGCGGTGTCGGGCAACTGGTACACGGCGCGTTTGGCCAATGTCAGGTCAACGAATTGCGGTGCGGTGTTCATGGCAAATCCTTTTGAGTGCTTGGTGAGAATGAATGTACGCGCGATAATCACTCTCTACAAACGGTAAATAGGAATACTTGGCATGCAACCAAGGAATGCGAACGTGCAGAAACCGCTACCCGCGCGGGTTGGCATACACCGCTCCGAGCTGCCCCGGCTTGATCTGTTGCGCACCTTCGAGGCGGCGGCGCGCAGCTTGAGCTTCACCCGCGCGGCGGCCGAACTCGGGTTAACCCAGTCAGCGGTCAGCCGTCAGATTCAGCAAATGGAGGAAGGCCTGGGCGTGTTGCTGTTTGATCGCTTGCATCGCTCGCTCGTTTTGACCGACGCCGGCCAGTCGATGAACCGCGCCGTGATCGACTGCCTGGAGCGCTTGCGCGACGCAACCGCGAGCGTGCGTGCTACCACCCAGTTGCGCCAGGTATCGGTCACCACGACGCCCGGTTTCGCATCCTTGTGGCTGATTCCACGGCTGGCCCGGTTTAGCGCCAACCACCCGAAAGTGGATGTACGGGTGTCGGCCACGCTTGATTTGCTCGACATCGAGCGCAGCCATATCGATGTGGCGGTGCGTTTTTGCCGCACCGCCGATGGGCAGGGCCAACCGCTGTTCGAGGAGACGGTGTTGCCGGTATGTGCGCCACAACTCCTGCGTGACCGTTCCAGACCACTCAAGACGCCGGCAGACCTGGTGCACCACACCGTGTTGACAATGGAGGCGCCGCAGGATGTAGCCCCCACGGCGGACTGGGCGCCCTGGTTCGAGATAATGGGGCTGTCTGGCATGCGCAGCAAGAACACGATGCGTTTTACCCACTACGGTGATGCGATTGCCGCCGCTGTCGCCGGCCAGGGTGTCGCCATCGGCAGGCTGCCGCTGGTGGCCGAGTTGATGCGCGAGGGCCGCCTGGTGGCGCCTTTTCGTGGCGCTGGCGCGTCGCGCCGCGCCTATTTTGTCGTCGGTTCGACCCGCGCCGCGCTTAACCCGGATGCGCAGGACTTCATGCGCTGGTTGCGCTCTGAGGCAGAGCAGATGGCCGTGTCGGCGCCTACGCTCCGGTCCTAGGCGTGGCACTGCGCTTGGCGATGTAATCGCGCGCTAATAGGTTCTAAGGAACAGCCTGTAAGGTTGCCGCCAGGTGCCGCCTAGCGCACTAGGATATACACTTGCATCGGTATATCCAAAGGTGGTTCATGCAAGTCGCTAAATGGGGCAACAGTCTGGCAGTGCGCCTGCCGGCGGCGGTGGTCGAAGCACTGCAGCTCAAGCCCGGGGATAACATCGACATTCACGTCATCGGTGAGCGCAGGTTCGGGGTAGACAAGGCCCTTGGCGCGGGCGAGCTGCTGGCCAGATTGCGCAAGTACCGCGGTCGCCTCCCGGCGGATTTCAAATTCGATCGCCTTGACGCCAATGAACGACGCTGAGGTCTTCTTCGACACCAACGTCGTTCTGTATCTGCTTTCAGGCGACGTAGACAAGGCTGATCGGGCAGAGGAGCTTTTGGCCGCCGGAGGACGGATCAGCGTCCAGGTGTTGAACGAATTTGCAGCCGTCGCGGTGCGCAAGCTGCATATGCCGTGGCCAGAGATTCGTGAGGTGCTGGCCCAGGTTCGCGCTGCCTGCACGGTGGAACCGTTATCCGTCGACACGCATGATCGGGCGACTCAAATCGCCGAACGATACGGCTTGTCTGTCTACGACGCGTTGATCGTTGCAGCTGCTCTGCTCTCCGGTTGCACCACACTTTACTCGCAGGACATGCAGGATGGTCAAGTTATCGAGCACAAACTGACGATTCGCAACCCCTTCAAAGCGGGTTGAAGCTATTTGCTATCTGGGGGCAGCATCCGATCGACAATCAGGTGCCAGTGGGTCTCGCTCACCGGTGTTATCGACAGGCGGTTGCCCCTGCGCAATAACAGCATATCGGCCAATGCAGGCGTGGATCGCAGTTCGGGCAATGCCAGCAGCCGGGTCTTGCGCAGCGCCTGCACATCGACCAATAACCAGCGTGGCTTGGCGGCTGTGGCCGCCGCATCGAAGTAGGGCGACTTGGGGTCGAACTGGGTCGGGTCGCTGCGGCTCGCGGAGGCGACGCGGGCGATGCCCGCAATGCCCGGTTCGGCACAACTCGAGTGGTAGAACAACACGCCATCACCGACGCCCATCGCGTCGCGCATGAAGTTGCGCGCCTGGTAATTGCGTACGCCGGTCCAGGGCACCGTGTGAGTGGGCGCTGCCAGCGCGTCATCGATCGAGCATTCGCGCGGCTCGGACTTCATCAGCCAGTATTGGGTCATGGAATATTTCGCCGGGCAGGCCAGAAAAGTCAAACCCCGCCAAAGCGGGGTTTGCGGTCAATTATGCGGACTGGTTACGCCTGCTTGCGCCGGACCCAACCGAGTATGCCGAGGCCCAACAGACTCAATGCCAGGGTACCGGGTATCGGAATCGGGGTAGCGTAGAGGAAGTCATCCATCACGACGAAGTCTGTCGTATTGTTGTCCCGATCGCCGTTGCTTTTCAAGAAGTTTTCTGGCGTGGTGATACGTACGCGACCGATACGCTCGCCGGCATCCGCGACGGCTCCAAGAAACGACAAACCCTGGTTGCCTGCGGCGAGTGCCGTACGGCTGAAGATAAGGGCGCCAAACTGGTCGAAAAACTCCATCGTCGTGGCGTCAACCGCGTTGTTCTCCTCGACGTCCACGAAAATCGCGGCAAACGCACCGGTCGAAGACGCGATGGTGGTGCCAGGTACAAAAAAGTGGACGTCCATGACGTTGCTGCCCAACTGTGCGAACAACCGCTGCGCACTGAATGTCTGCAAGTCGCCGGGAAAACCGAACAGCGTAGAAGTCGCTAGGCCGGCATTTGCGCTGACCAGGAAGCCGGTTCCGGGTGTACTGAAGACCGCGCCACGGGGGGAGTTGACGTTGAAGAAATTCGCTGGTAACAGGTTGGGGTCTGAACGCGCGTTCGGAACGCCATCCCAGTTGATCTCGCGCCGCAGCCCACCGAAATTGCCGTTTGCGCCCGCCGTTGTGCCGCCGCCTACCGCGCTGCGAAAAGCGTCGCGTGTCGGGGTGATCGCCGCCGGGTTGGCGCCGGCCGATTCAAATACGACGAAGCCGGCAATCGCCTCGCTGGACAGGCCCGCAACTGCGGGCACCACCAGCACGGCATAACGCGCCAATCGACGCAACCGCGCACCCACACGCGCAGCCATGGAAACAGTCTTGTGATGCATCGCATTTCTCCTATATGAATGAATAAATGAAAGGACCGACACCTTCAAAATCCAGTCTAGCAGTGTTCATCCGGGTCTGCAATTCGCCTCGCATTCAGCTCGTGAACAGCACCCGCGCATCCGGTGTGTAACGCGCCAGCTTGTCGGGGTCGAGCTCCACACCCAGGCCAGGCAGGTCGGGTATGTTCAGGTAGCCCTCAGCGTCCAGCTTGAAGGGCTGGCGCAGGATGCCGTCCACATACGGGCTGCCGCCGATGAATTCGACCAGGTCGGTGTCGGGCAAGGCGCTGGCAAGCTGCAGGTCGGCCGCCACGCCCAATGCCGTATTCCAGCCGTGGCCAATGGTCTTGACGCCACAGTCATGCGCCGTCCAGGCGATGCGGCGTTGCTCACTGATGCCACCCACCTTGGTAACGTCGGGCTGCACGATGTCGAATGCTCCACGCACCAGCCAGGGCAGGAAAGCCTGCCGCCGGGTCAGCACTTCACCACCCGCTATTGGCACCGGGCTGGTGCGGCGCAGGTGGCAATAATCATCGATCGCGTCGGGCTTCAAGGCTTCTTCGAACCAGCCGACATCGTGTTCGGCCAGCATGCCGGCGGTACGCATGGCCCATTTCAGGCCATGTGGCCAATGCGCATCACTGGCGCCGGCATCCACGAACAGTTTCGCATCGGCGCCGGCCGCCTCGCGCGCCGCGCGCACTATGGAGGCGTCGAGTTTGCTGTCCATCGCGCGGCCAAACGGCCCCCAGCCGATTTTGAAGGCCTTGAAACCCTGCTGCCGGTAACGCGTGATCACGTCGAACATCAGCGCCGGTTGTTCCATCAGCACCGAGCAATAGGGTTGCACCCGGGTACGGTAACAACCCCCCAGCAAGCGCCCGACCGGCATGCCCGTGACCTTGCCCAGGATGTCCCACAAGGCGATGTCGATGCCGCTGATGGTGTGCGTCAAAGTGCCGCCGCGCCCCATCCAGAACGTGTTCTGGTGCAGTTTTTCGGTGACGCGTTCGGGCTCGAGCGCGTTTTCGCCGCTGTAAAGCGGTTCCAGAACTTTCAGCCCGGCTTGCACCAGGCGCCCATCGGTAAACACGCTGCCATAACCGGTTATGCCGGCAAAAGTGTGCACCGCTATCAGCGCGTGAACCGAGTCTTCGGGTTTGATTTCGGCCGACCAGCCGCCCTTGGGGCTTTCGCCCACCAGTGGAACCGAAACGATGGAGCGAATCTTGAGCGCCGCAATGGAGGTCGCGGCCGGCTGGGGAAGGTGCATTGCTGGGCCCACCCGTATCTAAACCTGTGCCGCCACCGATACCTCGGAGCGGCGCTTGGCGATTATGTTTTCCAGGTCCACTTTGTGGATTTCGACGTCGATATGCTGGTTGATGGCGCGCGCCATGTCGGCAACATCGCCGGAACGAAACACTTCGATCAGCGTGCGGTGTTCCTCGACGATGGCCGGCATCGGTTTGCCGAGCGCCGACAGGCCAAAAATAATCGTCATCTGGCGCGCCAGCATTTCCCACATGTCACTGAGCACGGCATTGCCCGCAAAGCCGCACAGGGTGCGGTGGAAACTGGTGTCGGCGGTGGCAAAACCGAACACGTCGTTGCGCGCGGCCATGGTTTCCATTTCCAGCACGATTGCCTCCAGCGCGGCCAGCTGCGGGCCGTCGTTCTGCCCAAGACGTATCGAGCGTGTGGCGGCCGTGGTTTCGAGCGCCACGCGCACTTCGATCAACTGGTCGATGCGCTCCGGTGAGACGGGTGTGAGACGAATGCCCTTGTATGGCTCATTGACCACGATGCCCTGGCTTTCCAGCACCCGCAATGCCTCACGTACCGGCACCCGGCTGACCCCAAGCTGGGTTGCCAGTTCGGTTTCGATGATGCGGTCGCCGGGAAGGATAAGCCCTTCCGAAGCGCCGGCAACCAGCGCGTCGATGACCTGGTGCACCAGCGTGCGCGGCTGGAGTTTCAGGAAGGCCGGGGGTGAGCTTGGGGTGCTTGGCGCAACCAGGTGAAGGGAATTAACATTGGCTTTTGCCATTTGTTTATTGTATACATTTATAAAATATGCTAACCTGAACTTTCGCAATAAACAGGTGAAACCAGGCATGACCACTGCCGCCAGCCGCATTCGCTGTGACATCGATTTCGACCGGCAGGGCCGGCAAGCTGGTTACCTGCGCGCGCCACAGTCACGCAACACCTCCGGTTGGGGCGTGGTCGAGATTCCGATCTATGTTTTCAAGAACGGCAGCGGCCCGACGCTGCTTTTGACCGGTGGGGTACATGGGGATGAATTTGAGGGTCAGATCGCGATTTCGCGCCTGGCGCAGACCCTAAAGCCGGAGCAGATCTCGGGCCGTTTGATCTTGCTACCGGCGCTGAACATTCCGGCCGCGCTAAACGGTACGCGACTGTCGCCGATCGACGGGCGTGACCTGAACCGCTGTTTCCCCGGCAATCCGGCCGGCAGCTTCTCGGAAATGCTGGCGCACTTCATCGACAGCCAGCTACTGCCGCAGGTCGATGCGTCAATCGATCTGCACACCGCCGGGCATTCGGCCGAATGTTTGCCCAGCACCAACATGCATTACCTGGCAGACGCCGCGATGCGCGAAAAAACACTCGCCGCGGCAGCCGCTTTCGGGGCGCCGTTCAATGTCGTGTTCTGGGGTGTGGACGAGGGTGCCACGTTGACCTCGTCGGTCGAGCGGCGCAAGATTCTGTCTTTGGGCACCGAGATTGGCGGCTGGGGCCGGGTCAGCGTAGAGGGGGTGCGTATTGGCGAGCGTGGTGTGCGCAATATGCTGAAGCACCTCGGCATGTTGGCGGGAACGACTGAGACGGTGCAACGTGATGGCTCGCCCGGCACACGCCACATGATGGTGCGTGATCCTGCGTGTTACAGCTTTGCGCCGGCCGGCGCGATATTCGAGCCGCGCCATGTGGCCGGCGAAGAGGTGGGCGCCGGGCAGAGCGCGGGTTTCCTGCATTTTGTCGAAGACGTGGACCGCCCCCAGCTTGAAATGTTCTATGGCGCAAGTGGCGTGTTGTGGATGGCGGCCGGTCCTGGGCGGGTCCAGCGCGGCGACTGCGTGGCGGTGGTGATGCAGGATTACCTGGAGCCGAAATGAACTGGCAACGAGCCCCGTTTTGAGGGCGCAATTTAAGGAGAATGCTTCCATGAAACTGAAAATTCTGAACCTTGCACTGGCTGCAACACTTGCACTGGTGTCCGTGAGTCCGGTGCTGGCCCAGAAGAAAGGCGGCGATGTGGTAATCGCGATGGTGCAGGCTCCGCCATCACTGGACCCGCATGTGACGTCGGCGCAGGTCGCGCGTAATGTCAACCTGCACATGTTCGAGACGCTTTATGCGCGGGATGAAAATGCGCGCCCGGTGCCGGACCTTGCGGAAGGGGTGGCCATATCGGCCGACGGGCTGACCTATGTGTTTACTTTGCGCCGTGGCGTCAAGTTTCATAACGGCAAGGAGATGGGTCCGGCCGATGTGGTGGCTTCACTCGAGCGTTACCGCAAGGTGGGTGCTTCGGCCAGTCTGATTGGTGCCATTGACACGGTTGCCGCCACCGGCGCCAACCAGGTTACGGTCAAGCTGAAATCGGTCCAGTCCACCTTTTTGGGCAACCTGTCCAGCCCGCGCGCGCCAATCGCCATCATGCCGGCTGAAGAAGCCGCCAAGGAAAGCGGCAAGGCATCACCCATCGGCACCGGGCCGTTCAAGTTTGTCGAATACAAACCCGACAGCCATGTGAAAATCGCGCGCTTTGATGACTACAAGCCCAACCCTGCCTACCGGGAACGCGACGGTTTTGCCGGTGCCAAGGTGGCGTATCTGGACAGCGTGACGTTCCGTTTCATGCCCGAAGCCGGCGCGCGTGATGCGGCCATGGAGACCGGGCAGGTGCAGTTAAACGAAACCAGTGATGGCCCGACCGCCAAGCGCCTAAAGGGCAACCCGAACTTCCAGGTAATACAGTTGTTGCCGTTCGCGCTGCAGGTGCTCAAGTTCAACCATGCCCAGGCACCTCTCTCGGATGTCAACTTCCGCCGCGCGATTGCACAGGCGATCGATTCCGAAGAGATTCTGGCCGTGGCGCATCCGGATATCTACAAGATGGACCAGAGCTGGGTCTACGGCGGCTCGGCCTACCACACCAACCGCAAACCGCTCAAGCAGGATCTGGCGGCTGCCAAGGCAAGCTTGGCCAAGTCGCTCTACAAGGGCGAAAAGCTGACCTTCATCATCGACAACGGTCGGCCCAATGTTGATGCGGCCACCGTGTTTCAGCAACAGGTGGCGCAGATCGGTGTCAATATCGAGTTGAAAGTGGCCGACTGGCCTACCACGTCCAAGATCGGCCTGGGCAGTGACCAGGGCTGGCATTTCTGGACCCACGGTTTTGGCATCGAGCCTTTCGAGGGGCCGGCTTCGGTGATGTCCCCTTGGGTCAAGGGCCAGAGCCAACGCAAAGCCGACCCGGTGATTGACGCGTTGTTTGACAAGATGAATAGCGAAATGAACCTTGAAACCCAGAAGAAGTTGTTTGCCGACTTTGAAAATCAGATGGCAGACCAGGCGATTGCGATCAACCTGGGGGACTACGGGCTGTTCCAGGTTGCATCCTCCAAGCTAAAAAACTTCAAGGCCTATCGCATACCGCGCATGTGGGGGGTGTGGCTGGAATAAGCGTTTGCAAGACGTAGCCAAAACATAGGGGCGCCATGGGTCGCTTCGTTGTCCGCCGCCTGCTCGCTTCCATTCCCGTACTTTTTCTGGTGTCGTTGATTACCTTCGGCCTGCTGTGGCTGGTACCGGGCGACCCCGCCTCGGTTTTCCTGGACACCAGCGCCACCGCCGAAGCGCTGGACCGCGTGCGGCACGAGTTGGGCCTGGACCGGCCATTCCTGGTGCGCATGGGCGAATGGTACCTGCGGGTGATTCAGGGCGACCTCGGCACTTCGCTGTTGCTAAATCGCAGCGTCACCAGCGCCATTCTTGAACGCCTGCCGGTCACCTTGTCGTTGACGGCGCTGGCATTTCTGTTTTCGGTTCTGATCGGCGTGGCAGCCGGCGTGCTGGCTGCCGTGCGTCATGGTAGGGCGGCCGACCAGGGCATGATGACGCTGGCCTTGCTGGGCCTGTCGATTCCGGAATTCTGGCTCGGTTTGGTGCTGATCTGGCTGGTTGCGGTACTGCTGCCGATTTTCCCCGCCGGAGACTATGTAGCCTTTGCCAAAAGCCCGCTGCAGTGGGCGCGCCACATTGCCTTGCCGACCTTCACACTGGCCTGCGTGCAGATGGGTTTCGTCGCGCGCATGACACGCTCCAGCATGCTTGAAGTGTTGGGGCAGGACTTTGTGCGCACCGCGCGGGCGAAAGGATTGCCCGAGCCTTATGTCGTGATCCGCCACGGCCTGGCCAATGCGATGGTGCCGATTGTCACGGTGATGGGCATCATGGTCGGCGCGTTGCTGGGCGGCGCGGTGGTGATCGAACAGGTGTTCTCCATACCGGGCCTGGGCCGCTTGATCATCGGCGCGGTACTGTCGCGCGACTTCCCGGTGATCCAGGGCGGGTTGTTGTTCCTGGCGCTGATTTACCTGGCTGTCAACATAATCGTGGACCTGCTGTACGCGGTCATCGACCCCAGGGTGCGGCTGGGGTGAGCCATGGCCGTTAGCGACCCTCTAGCCTGGACGTCACAGCGGCCCTCATTCGGCCGGCGTTTGGTGGCCAACCGGTCTTTCGCCATTGGTGCCGTGCTGGTCGGGCTGGTTGTGGTGCTCGCCGTGCTGGCCGGGCTGATCGCGCCGTTTGATCCGCTAAAGGGCAATTTCCGCGCCCGCATGTTAGCGCCTGGTGCGGAACACTGGATGGGCACCGACCATTTTGGCCGCGACATTCTGTCGCGCGTGTTATTCGGCGCCCGTATCTCGCTGCAAATCGGTTTCCTGGTGGCGCTGATCACCGCCGTGGCCGGGGTGTTCATTGGCGCGCTGGCCGGATATTTTCGCCACCTTGACGGCCCCATCATGCGGCTGATGGACGCCTTCATGGCGTTTCCATCGATCATTCTGGCGATTGCGATCAGCTCGGTGCTGGGTGCTTCGGTGCTAAACGTGATCATCGCGCTGTCTATCGCGGCCACTCCGCACACGGCGCGTATCGTGCGGGCGGCGGTGCTGGTGGTGCGGGAGATGGAATACGTCGAGGCGGCGCGTGCGCTGGGTGCCGGCCATACACGTATCTTGTTGCGCCACGTGCTGGCCAACGCGATGGCGCCGCTGGTGGTGCGCATGACCTATGTGTTCGCGATAGCGATCCTCAACGAAGCGGTGTTGTCGTTTATCGGAGTCGGCCCGCCGCCGCCGGCCCCGACATTTGGCGCCATTATTGCCAACGGCCGCGACTTCATTGTTGCAGCGCCCTGGATCACGATTGCGCCGGGCCTGGCGATCCTGGTCAGCGTGCTGGGGTTGAACTTGTTGGGCGACGGGCTGCGTGACGTGCTCGATCCGCGCATGACGGTGGCGCCGCGATGAGTGTGTTGTTGCAGGTCGAGCAGTTGACCACCGCGCTGGGTGCGCGCGGACCGGAAATACTCAGTGCGGTCGACCTGTCGCTGAACAGCGGCGAGGTGCTGGGCGTGGTCGGCGAGTCCGGCTCGGGAAAAAGCATGCTGGCGTTATCCATCATGGGTCTGTTGCCGCATCCGATCATGGTGCGTGGCGGCCGTATCCTGCTGCAAGGCCGGGATTTGTTGGCGCTACCTGCGCAGCAGATGCGCTCGCTGCGGGGCAAGGATATGGCAATGATTTTTCAGGAGCCGATGACCTCGCTCAATCCGGTGATGCGGGTCGGAGAGCAAATCGGCGAGGTGTTGCGCTGGCATCTCGCGCTGCGCGGCGAGGCGGCGCGACAAGAGGGCCTGGCTCTGCTGCGCCGGGTCGAGATGCCGGACCCGCTGCGCCAGATCGATGCCTACCCGCATGAACTGTCTGGCGGCATGCGCCAGCGCGTGATGATTGCGATGGCACTGGCCGGCCGGCCGCGCCTGCTGATCGCCGACGAACCGACTACCGCGCTGGACGTCACGATACAGGCGCAGATTCTGGATCTGGTGCGCAAGATCCAGCAAGAGGCCGGCATGTCGGTGTTATTGATCACGCATGACCTGGGCGTGATCGCCGAGATGTGTGACCGGGTTGCCGTGATGTACGCCGGGCGCGTGGTTGAGTCGGGTTCGGTGCTGGATATTTTCGACCGTCCAGCACACCCCTATACACGTGGTCTGCTGGCTTCGCGGCCAAGGATTTCGGCCGGGTCGCAGTGGCTCAGTACGATAGAAGGCACCGTACCCGGTGTCGGCCAGGCAGCCGAAGGTTGTAGCTTTGCGCCGCGTTGCCGGCTCGCACGTGCGCAGTGCCGGGTGGTACCACCTTTGCGCAGTGTTGGCGCCGCACACCAGGCGGCCTGCGTGGCTCCGTTCGAACTGGCGCCGAACGAGGTGTTGTCATGACAACCCCGCTGATCGAGGCGCGTGGGCTGCGCAAGTATTTCGATCGGCCGCGCCGGCTGTTCACCGCAGCCGCCCCTGCGCTGCGCGCGGTGGACGGCATCGACCTCAGCATCGCCGCCGGTGAAACCCTGGGCCTGGTTGGCGAGTCGGGTTGTGGCAAATCGACCACCGGACGCCTGTTGCTGCGGCTGATAGAACCCAGCGGCGGCACCATCCTGCACCATGGCGAAGACATCACCCGGCTCGACGCGGCGGCGATGCGCGGCAAACGCCGCGCCATGCAAATCGTGTTCCAGGATCCGTATGGCTCCCTCAACCCGCGCATGCGCGTGGGCGACATAATCACCGAGCCGCTGGTAATTCACAACGTGGGTGACGCGCGCAGCCGTGCCGCGCGCTTGCAGCGGCTGCTGGAACTGGTCAGCCTGCCAAGCAGTGCATTGCAACGTTACCCGCATGAGTTTTCGGGCGGCCAGCGCCAGCGTATCGGCATCGCCCGCGCGTTGGCACTGGAGCCCGAATTCATAATTGCCGACGAAGCCGTATCGGCGCTGGATGTTTCGGTGCAGGCGCAGGTGATCAACCTGATGCGGGAGTTGCAACGCGATCTGAAACTCACCTATCTGTTCATCTCGCACAACCTGGCGGTGGTGCGCAATATCAGCGACCGCGTCGCCGTGATGTATCTGGGCCGGATTGTGGAGGTCGCGTCGGCCGCGCGGCTTTTTGCGCGGCCGCTGCACCCGTATACCCAAACGCTGCTGGCCGCGTTGCCCAGTGACCATCCGTCGCAGCGCAAAACACGGGTGGCGATTCACGGCGACATGCCGAACCCGAACGCGATTGGCGCGGGTTGCCGGTTTGCCAGCCGCTGCCCGCACGCGCAGCCGCGTTGCCAGGTTGAAGATCCCGCCCTGACCACACCCGAGACCGCCCACCAGGTTGCCTGCCTGCGCGTTGCGGACGGAAGCCTCCCAGGCAGAAAGGAAACAGCATGAAACCCGCGCCCCGAATTCTGGTTGCCGAATGTATGCAGGAAATTTCTTCGTTCAATCCCCTGCCCTCGGAGTATGAAAATTTCCATATCGAGCGCGGCGCGCAAATGCTGTCGCACCAGGGTCTTAATACGGCGCTGGGTGGCGCGCTGGCGGTATTCAAGGAGCTGGGGCTGGAACCGGTACTGTGCCTGGGGGCGCGTGCGGGTTCGGCTGGCCTGCTGTCGGCAGCGGGATGGAAACGGGTCTCCGATGAGGTGCTGGAATCGCTCGCCACGCAGGCCAGGACGGGCATTGACGGTGTCTATTTCTCGCTGCATGGCGCGATGGGTGCCGATGGCGAACTCGACCCGGAAGGTTTCCTGCTCAGCGAGACCCGTCGGATGGTTGGCAATGACGTTCCAATCGTGATCTCGCTCGATCTGCACGGCATATTGACCGAGCGCATGTTGCGCCAGATAAACGGCGTGGCTATCTACCACACCTACCCGCATGTGGACTTTGCTTCCACCGGCCAGCGCGCGGCGCGCATCCTGCACCGGCTGGTAACGGAGAAGCTGCGGCCGGTAATTGCGCGGGTGGTAATTCCGGCCCTGGTGCGCGGTGACGAGCTGATTACCAAATCGGGTTGTTATGGTGAGCTGATCCGCGAAGCACGACGTCTCGAACTGGAGGGTTTGGCGATGTCGGCCGGCATCATGATCGGCAACCCGTTCACCGACGTTCCCGAGTTATGTTGCCAGGTGGTGGTGGCAACCGCCGCTGACGAGGCGCTGGCCAAAAGCGAGGCGCTGCGGCTGGCGCGCGAGTTCTGGCCGTTGCGGCATCGCATGCAGGGCAAGCTGGTAACACTTGAGCGGGCAATAACGCAGGCGTCATCGATTGCCGGACCGGTACTTTTTACCGATGCGGCCGACGCAACCTCGTCCGGTGCCACCGGCGACTCGAATCTGATTCTCAAGGGCCTGCGCGCGGCCGGTTATTCAAAACGCGTGCTGGCGCAAATCGTTGATCCATTCGCTGCCGCCGCCGCACATGCTGCCGGCGTGGGCGCCAACATTGCCATCGGGCTGGGGGGCGCGCTGGACCCAGTGCGTTTTTCGCCGATGCAGGTCACGGCCCGGGTGCGACTGCTCTCGGACGGCCAGGCACGCCTGGAGACGATGAAGACCGGACTCGATGCCGGACCAACGGCGGTGCTCCAGTTCGACAACTTCACGGTGTTGGTGTTCAGCCGCAGCTTGAGCCTGTTTGACCGTGCTATGTATTACGCCAATGGCCTCGATCCGCGCGATTTCGATTTGATCGTCGTGAAGTCGCCGCATACCGAGCACCACATGTACGACGCCTGGGTCGACAACAACTTCAACATCGACGTTGCCGGCGCCACTTCGGCCAATCTGAAATCACTCGGTCACACGATTTGCGCGCGGCCGATTTTTCCGCTCGACGAGGGAGTCGGGTTTGAGCCGCTTGCAACGCTGTACCGCAACTGAGACTCACGCTTCAAGAGGGCGCACCATGAAGATCGATTCGGTGGATTTTTTTTACCTCTCCATGCCCGAGGTCACGATGGAAGCCGACGGCAGCCAGGACGCCTTGCTGGTGCGCGTGGCGGCGGGAGGTTTCGTCGGTTATGGTGAATGTGAAGCGGCGCCGCTGCCATCGATTGCCGCTTTTGTCTGCCCGATGTCGCACGGCGCCTGCCAGCCGGTGGCCACATCGGTGCTGGGGCGCTCGCTCGACGGACCGCAAGACATAAGCGCCATCGCCGCCGACGTGGCCTACAACAGCATGGACCTGCTGCAGGCGGCGCATACTTTCTCCGGCATCGAGATGGCGTTGTGGGACATCCTGGGAAAGGCCCGAGGGGAGCCGGTTTGGAAGCTGCTGGGTTACCGCGCTTCGTACCCCAAAACGCCGTATGCCTCGCTGCTGTTTGGCGACACCGCGCAGCAAACGCTGGAGCGCGGGCGCGACGCCATGCGGCGCGGATTCACAGCCGTCAAGTTTGGTTGGGGGCCGATCGGCCGCGGCGCGCCGAGCGATGATGCAGACCATTTTTTCGCCGCCCGCGAGGCGATTGGCGCCAGCGGCATCTTGCTGGTGGACGTGGGGCAGATATTTGTGGCTGACGTGGAACGCGCCGCGTTGCGGCTCGACGCGCTGCAGGCCAGCGCTGCGCTGTGGCTGGAAGAACCCTTTCACGCCAGCGCGCTGGAGCAATACGCTGCATTGGCGGCGCGTTGTACCAGCGTCAAAC
>JANNGR010000272.1:0-7221 GCA_031403955.1 Betaproteobacteria bacterium | reverse complement strand
GACCATGATGTCGCGCCACATGGTCGGGTCAGAGGCCGCGATACGGCTGAAGTCGCGAAATCCCGGCCCGGCCAGCGACAGGAAATCCTTGCCCTGCGGTTGCCCGGCGATTGCGTTCATCAGCGCAAACGCGATCAGGTGCGGCAAGTGGCTGACAGCGGCAAATGCGGCGTCATGGGTTTCCGGCGTCATCGTGACAACCCTGCAACCGAGCGCCGACCAGACGTCGATCGCCTGTTGCAACTGGACACTGCCGGTGCGGTCGATCGGCGTGAGCACGACCTGGCGATCGACGTACAGGTCGGCGTCGGCGTTTTCCACTCCGGAAAGCTCTTTGCCGGCGATCGGATGCGCGGGAACAAAACAGCCGATATGCTCGCGCAAGGACCGGCGGCCGGCGTCAATCACCTCCCGTTTGGTGGAGCCGACGTCCATGATCAGCATATTTGGCGTGACCAGGTGTTTGATCGATTTGAAAGTGGCTTCGGTGGACGCCACGGGCACGGCGATCAACACAATGTCGGCGCCGGAAACCGCCAGCAGGGCGGACGGTGCCTCGACATCTATCACGCCCAGGTGGCGTGCCCGTTCGGTGGTGGAAGGCGACTTGCTATAACCCACGACACGTTTGACCAGTCCGGCGCGTTTGAGCGCGAGCGCGAACGACCCACCCATCAATCCGCATCCGATCAGGCCCAATTGTTCAAACATTCTGTGTTCCCGACTTGCCGGTCATTGGTCATCGATCGGATAGGTTCCCAGTACCTTGTAGAACGCACACAGTCCCTGCAAGTCCTTGAGCGCCTGCCCTACGTGCGGTTGCGACGGATGCCCCTGAATATCAAGGTAGAAGTAGTACTCCCACTGCCCGGAGCGCGCTGGGCGGGACTCGAAGCGCGTCATCGATACGCCGTGCTGTTTCAGGGGTACCAGCAGGTCGTGCACGGCGCCAGGGCGATTGGGTACCGAGACGATCAGGCTGACGCAGTCCTTGCCGGTGGCGGCGGGCGCCGCCAACTGGTGTGGCAGACACACCACCGCAAACCGGGTGCGATTGAACGCGTCGTCCTGAATCGCGTGCGCCGCGATATGCAGCCCGAACTCCGACGCGGCCCGTTCGCTCGCGATACCGGCCCAGGCGGGATTGGTGGCGGCCAGGCGCGCACCCTCGGCGTTGCTGGAGGCGGTGCGGCGCTCAGCCGCGGGTAGATGGGTGTTAAGCCAACCCTGGCATTGCGCCAGTGCCTGGGGGTGCGCATAAATTGCCTCAATGCCATCCAGCGAGGCGGACAGCCGCAGCAGGTTGTGCCGTACCAGCAAACTGGTTTCGCCAACCACGTGCAGCGGCGTGTGCAGCAGCAGGTCGAGAGAACGAGAGATCACCCCTTCAGTCGAATTCTCCACCGGTACGACGCCAAACTCGGCACTTCCGGACGCGGCGGCGCGAAACACTTCGTCGATGCTGCTGCAAGGCACCCGCTCGATGCTGGAGCCGAAGTATTGAAACGCCGCCTGTTCACTGAACGTGCCCGCGGGCCCCAGGAAGGCGACCCGCTCGGGTGCTTCCAGGGCGCGGCATGCCGACATGATTTCACGCCAGACGCTGGCCACTCCGGCGCTCTTGAGAGGCCCCGGGTTATCGCGTTGCAGACTGCGAATAACCTCCGACTCCCGCTCGGGCCGAAACACCGGTGAGCCTTCCACCCGCTTGATTTCGCCCACTTCATTGGCCAGTACAGCCCGCTTGTTCAGCAGCGCCAGCAATTGTGCGTCGACAGCGTCTATCTGCTGGCGAAGCTCGGGCAAGGTTCTGGTCATGGGTGTGGGACGGATGCGCTTCTTCTGGAAAGCGGTTCAAGTGCCGGACGGCTCAAATTCTCGCATGGTCTCCACGACGCCTGGACGCATGCCGCCGAATGATTTGTGACCTTTGGGGCATGCTCAGTTACTACTGCCATTGCCATTGCCATCGTCTGGCGCGAGCTCGTCGGGGCTGTCGCCCTCAGCCGGGTTGGCGTCGTTTTCAACGATACGTTGCAGGCCGCTGAGTTTCGACCCTTCATCGAGTCCGATCAGCGTCACGCCTTGTGTGGCCCGGCCCAACTCCCGGATTTCGCTTACGCGGGTGCGTACCAGCACACCCTTGTCCGTGATGAGCATGATTTCGTCGTCCACGTGCACCAGGGTGGCGGCGACGACTTTGCCATTGCGTTCGCTTTGCTGGATGGCGATCATGCCTTTTGTGCCACGGCCGTGCCGGGTGTATTCGGTAATGCTGGTGCGTTTGCCATAACCGTTCTCGGTGGCTGTCAACACCGACTGTTGCTCGTCTTCGGCCACCAGCATGGCAATCACAGCCTGGCTGTCTTCCAGCATCATGCCGCGCACGCCGCGCGCCGTGCGGCCCATCGGGCGAACGTCGTTTTCGTCAAAACGCACCGCCTTGCCGCCATCCGAGAACAGCATCACATCATGTTCCCCATCTGTCAGCGCGGCGCCAATCAGGAAGTCGCCCGGGTCGAGGTCAACGGCGATGATGCCGGCCTTGCGCGGGTTATTGAATTCGTCCAGCGTGGTTTTCTTGACGGTACCCATGCTGGTCGCCATGAAGATGTACTGGTCGCTTGGAAAGCTGCGTTTCTCCCCCGTTAGCGGCAGCACCACGGTTACTTTTTCGCCCTCCTGCAGCGGGAACATGTTGACGATGGGACGACCGCGCGAACCGCGCGAACCTTGTGGCACCTCCCAGACCTTCAGCCAATACAGCCGACCGCGGTTCGAAAAGCAAAGAATGTAATCATGGGTATTGGCGATGAAAAGCTGGTCAACCCAATCGTCTTCCTTGGTGGCGGTGGCCTGCTTGCCGCGTCCGCCGCGCTTTTGCGCCCGGTATTCCGACAAGGGCTGGCTCTTGATGTAGCCGCTGTGGCTCAATGTGACCACCATGTCGGTCGGCGTGATCAGGTCTTCGGTGCTTAGATCGAAGGAGCTGTGCTCGATCATGCTGCGCCGTGCGCCGGCCTTGGTCTGGCCGAACTCCTGTTTGATGTGGCCGAGTTCCTCCACAATGATGGTGGATACGCGCGGAGGCTTGGCCAGTATGTCGAGCAGGTCTTCAATCTCGGACATCACCTCCTTGTATTCCGCAACAATCTTGTCCTGTTCCAGCCCGGTCAGGCGTTGCAGGCGCATTTGCAGGATTTCTTGCGCCTGGGTTTCGCTCAGGCGATACAAGCCGTCGCCACCCATGCCGCAGGATTTGTCCAGTCCATCCGGGCGGTAATCGTCCGCGTTCACCACGCCGCCGTCGGCGCGTGTGCGGGTAAGCATTTCGCGCACCAGGGAACTGTCCCAGGGCCGGTTCATCAGTTCGACCTTGGCCACCGGCGGCGTCGGGGCGTTGCGGATGATGGCAATAAAGTCGTCAATATTGGCCAGCGCCACCGCCAGCCCTTCGAGCACATGGCCACGTTCACGGGCTTTGCGCAGCGTGTACACCGTGCGCCGGGTGACCACTTCGCGCCGATGCTCCAGGAAAACCTCAATCAGGTCTTTCAGGTTGCACAACTTGGGCTGCCCGTTGATCAGGGCCACCATATTGATTCCGAAGGTGTCCTGCAGCTGGGTCTGCTTGTACAGGTTGTTGAGCACCACCTCAGGCACCTCGCCGCGCTTGAGTTCGATCACCAGCCGCATGCCGGACTTATCGCTTTCGTCCTGAATGTGGCTGATACCCTCAATCTTCTTCTCGTGCACCAGTTCGGCCATGCGTTCCTGCAGCGTCTTCTTGTTCACCTGGTAAGGCAACTCGTCAACGATGATCGCCTGGCGCTGGCCTTTGTCTATGTCTTCGAAATGGCACTTGGCGCGCATCACGACCCGGCCACGTCCGGTGCGGTAACCATCCTTAACCCCATTGATGCCGTAAATTATTCCGGCGGTGGGGAAATCCGGCGCTGGAATGATTTCCATCAACTCGTCAATCGAACTCTCCGGATGGCGCAGCAGGTGCAGGCAGGCGTCGACCACTTCGTTTAGGTTGTGCGGTGGAATGTTGGTGGCCATACCCACCGCAATACCGCCGGAGCCGTTGACCAGCAGGTTGGGCAATTTGCTCGGCAAAACCAGCGGTTCTTTTTCCGACCCGTCGTAATTGGGGCCGAAATCGACCGTCTCCTTGTCAATGTCGGCCAGCATCTCGTGCGTAATCTTGGCCAGCCGGATTTCGGTGTAACGCATTGCCGCCGCGTTGTCACCGTCCACCGATCCGAAGTTGCCCTGGCCATCGACCAGCATGTGGCGCATTGAAAAATCCTGCGCCATGCGCACGATCGTGTCATAGACCGACTGGTCGCCGTGCGGATGGTATTTGCCAATCACGTCACCTACGATACGGGCAGACTTCTTGTAGGCGCGGTTCCAGTCGTTGTTGAGTTCGTGCATCGCAAACAACACGCGCCGATGCACCGGTTTGAGGCCGTCACGGGCGTCCGGCAGCGCGCGGCCGACGATCACGCTCATCGCGTAATCCAGATAGCTGCGCCGCATTTCCTCTTCAAGACTGATTGGCAGCGTTTCTTTGGCGAACTGGGTCATGAAAAGGACTTTGCGACGGAAAACGCCAATTTTACGGGCAAGCGGATGTCGCTAACTGGCAACAGAACCGGGCAAACGGGCGTCAGTCCTACGTTGTTGCGGCCTGTTTGCCCTTATCAGTTGTGTTACGTATGGCACAATCCAAAACATGCTTTCGGTGGTGGGCACCGCAGGCTTCCAACACATCGCAGCACCGCTGCGGACTTTGTCTCAATGAGGAGAACCATGAAGAATCTGAATAAATTGGCAACGTTGATTGCTACCGCAGCGCTTGCTACGGCCGCAGGCGCCCAAACGATTGACAACTGGCGTAACGGCAGTTCCGAGATGGTCTGGAAAAACGGCAGCAACGAACTTTGCTGGCGCAACAACTTCTGGACTCCAGCTACCGCTGCTGCTGGATGTGACGGTGCCATCATGGCGCCCCGGGCTGCTGCGGCGCCTGCCCCGGCACCTGCTCCGGCACCCGCTCCGGCACCCGCTCCAGCGCCCGCACCAGCGCCGGCACCTGCTCCTGCCGCGGCGCCTGCTCCCGCACCGGCTCCCGCCGCTGCCCCTGCTCCTGCCCCGCAGCCGCCCGCCGCCACCAAGGTGACCTATGCCGCAGACGCTTTCTTTGACTTCGACAAATCAGTGCTCAAGCCCGAGGGCAAAGCCAAGCTGGACGATCTGGTTGGCAAAGTGAAAGATATCAATCTGGAAGTGGTGATCGCTGTTGGTCACACCGATTCCGTTGGTAGCGACGCTTATAACCAGAAGCTGTCTGTGAGGCGTTCGGAAGCCGTCAAGGCTTATCTGGTGTCCAAGGGTATCGAAAAGAACCGGGTTTACACCGAAGGCAAGGGCGAGAAGCAGCCAGTGGCTGACAACAAGACCACGGAAGGTCGCGCCAAGAACCGCCGCGTAGAGATCGAAGTAGTCGGTACCCGCACCAACAGGTAATTGGCGCTGGTTCCCGCAAGCGCCAATTGACGCGCTTGAATAAACCCCCTTCGGCGGGGTTTATTGTTTCTGAGCCCGACGAATAGCCCGCAGGTCTGGTTCGGCGATTCAATTGTTGATAATTATCCGATGACCCCCAGCCCCAATGTCGATCCGGCCGAATTGGCCAAGTTTTCAGAGCTCGCGCACCGCTGGTGGGACAAAGAGAGCGAGTTCCGGCCGCTGCACCAGATCAATCCGTTGCGACTGGACTGGCTCGCCCAACTGTGCCCCTTAAAAGGCAAGCAGGTGTTGGATGTTGGTTGTGGTGGTGGCATTCTGTCCGATGCGATGGCGCGTACGGGGGCCCAGGTGCTGGGCATTGACCTGGCCACCAAGGCGTTGCGGGTGGCACAACTGCATGCGCTGGAAGCGCAGACTCCCGACGTGTCGTACCGCGAGGTCAGTGCCGAGTCGTTGGCGGCCGAACTACCGGCTTCGTTCGACGCCGTGACATGTATGGAAATGCTCGAGCATGTGCCCGACCCAGCATCCATCGTGCAGGCTTGCGCGACGCTGGTGCGGCCTGGCGGCTGGGTCTTTCTTTCGACCCTCAATCGCAACCCGAAATCGTTTCTGTTCGCCATCGTTGGCGCTGAATATGTGCTAAACCTGCTTCCGCGTGGAACCCATGCTTATGCCAAGCTGATCCGGCCCAGCGAGTTAGCCCACCATTGCCGCGCGGCCGGCCTCGATCTGCGCGAAACCAGCGGTATGCAATACAACCCCTTGACCCGGCGTTACTGGCTCAGTGCAGACACCAGCGTGAACTACCTGTTTGCAACCCAAAAGCCCTTGAACCCGCCGCAATGAGTGGCCAGATGCACCGGTTTGGCCAGATCGACGCCGTGTTGTTCGATCTGGATGGCACCCTGATCGACAGTGCCCCCGACCTTGGTGCGGCCGCCGACAAGATGCGGCTGGACCGCGGCCTGCCATCGCTTGCGTCACACCATTACCGAGCGATGGCTGGCTCTGGCGCGCGCGGGATGCTTGGTGTGGCGTTTGGATTGACTCCTGACCATGCCGATTTTGCGGTGCTGAAAGAAGAGTTTTTTACCAACTACGAGCGTTGCATGATGGAGCGCACCGATGTATTTGATGGGGTGCACAAGCTGATCGGGCGTTTGTGCCAGCGTGGGTTCGCGTGGGGTGTGGTGACCAACAAGGCATCGCGCTTCACTAGTCCTTTGATGCGTGCCATGCCGGTATTCGCAAGTGTGGCGGTGGTGGTCAGCGGGGACACCACGGCGCACGTCAAGCCGCATCCCGAGCCTTTGTTCGAAGCCGCACGGCGCCTGGGCGTCAAACCGGCGCAGTGCCTGTACGTGGGCGACGATGAACGCGATATCGTCGCCGGCCGGGCGGCCGGCATGGGCACGGTCGCTGCCAAATACGGCTATCTTGGCAACCGGCCCGACACCAGTCTGTGGCGAGCCGATGCCGAAATTAATTCTCCGCTGGATGTCTTGGAATTGCTGGGCCTGGCCTAAAATGCAAGTCCTGGGGCTGCATTGGTTTCGACGTGGGTACGGAATCGCTGTGGTGCATGTCGAGCTGAATGCGCTCGTAAAACAGATTCAAACAAACTAACTGCAAACGACGAACGTTTCGCACTCGCTGCTTAATAACCAGTGAGCCTTA
>JANNGR010000271.1:0-2540 GCA_031403955.1 Betaproteobacteria bacterium | reverse complement strand
CTGCTCCTGCCCCGATTCACGAAGGGCCGCAAGCGTCTCGCCAATCGCGTCGTCCAAGAGGCTGACTTGGACTTCGCATAATTGGCTGCAGTATAAATGTGCTAACTGCACATTTATCAGTGAGTTTGTAACCAATTAACTCTTTGCGGCCCCGCTCACAAACTCGCCACCGCCCTGGCTGGGATTACACGTTCTTGACACATACCTGCCATTGGACTCGACGCCAACGTACTTTTTCACCCGCATCAGAACAGGTTGTCCTGCCCTGGCGGCGGGGCTTTCGTGTCGCGCTCTGGTTTCGCCAATACCTCACGCGCCCAGGCGAGAGCCTTGTGCTGCTCCCAATACTGGCGCATCTCGTGCACGTACAGCCAGGCCTCGTACTTGCCGCCCACGGCAATTCCGTAACCGCTGTCCGGCTTGACGGGCTTGGGTGCGCGTTCCAGCAACATCTTCATGGCCTTGGGGTGGTCCTTCGCGGCTTGCTTTAATTTTTGCGGGGCAGCTTTGGAATCGCCAAGCACGAATGTGGCGAGCAGCGCGTTCAACTGCAGTGTCGGGTTCATGTCGTTCTCGTAGCGGCGGTCGACCGCGAGTACATCGCTCCAGCGCGCAAACCGCACATAGGCACTGGACAAGTCGGCTCGCAAGCCATGGTTGTCGTTTGGGTTGAGATCGAACACCAGCCAGTGCGCGAGTTCCATGAACCGTTGCCAGTTGCCCGCCTCCTTGCAGAAAAAGGCCAGATGCGCCACCGGTCGCAACGCCGGGCGATTGGGCCACACTCCCCAATGGCATTCGATCGGGCCGCTGGCCTTGGATTCCAGGGTGATGCGCAGTTGCTCGACCGCTCGCTCCGCCATCGGAACCAGCAAGCGTTGCGGCACGCCCTCCCAGGCGATGGTGTCCACCGCCATCACCAGGTCATCCAGGACGTCGAAACTGAACCACAGGCTCGGGTTCTTGTGCAGCAGATCCAGCCAATCTGGGGCGTTGTCCCAGACTTCCTTTGCGTCGTTTTGCAGCGTTGTCATTGAGGGTTTGGCCTGCTCGAAGGTGTGTTGCCAACGCTCTTCCAGCTTGGCCAGCTCGGTGTCCGGCACCAATTCGGCTGCAACCTGGTGCACCGCCCGGTTTTCATCCTCTTCGGTGAATACGTCGAAATGGTGCCGTACGGTCGGCGCCGGGGCAGCCAGGGACAACTCGTTGAGTCGCCGCCATTGGTCGTTGGCCTGCATCGCCACCCCCATGAGGCCGCCGTGGGGATCCTTGGCCATCTCGCGCAGACGCTCGATAATTTCTGCCAACGCCGGGTCGCGCTGCTTTGCCAGAAAAGCCGCCCACCACTGGGCCCGGCCTTGGGCCTCGGGCAATCGCCTCTCGCTCAACAGTGTCGTGACCTCCAGGAAACCCAGCGCCGGGTCGTTGGGGTTGATCTCACTGGCCTGTTTGAACGTGCGCCAGGCGCCGGCGTGGTCACCACGGTCGGCCAGCATGGTGGTGCGCCGTTGCAGTGCATCGCTGCGCAAGACCTTGTCACCGCGCACCAGGATGTCGTCGATCAAATGCTCGCGTTTGGCTTTGCGGCCCAGGGCCAGCCAGGTGTCCATCAACAGGTTGAAGAGCGGCGCCAGTCGGGCACCGAGCGGCCCCTGCGTTTGAAAGTACGGCTCCAGCAGCGCGGCCGCTCGGGCGTGGCCGCCCTCTTCGCCCCATTGGTAAGCGGTGTCGGCTACTGCGTCGATGATTGCCTTGCTGGAAGCGATGTCCGATAGTTTGGCCTTGGGGCAGGCGTCCAACACATAACGCAGCAGGTTCAAATTGCCGAACAAAGAGGGCATGGACACCGCGCCACAGCAATGTTTGAACTTGCGCCCCGATCCACACGCACACGCGTCGTTGCGCCCCTGTTTGGGCTGGCCCACTGCCAGCAGACCGTGGGCGGGCATGGGTAGCTCGCCAAACAGGCTGCGTGAAGCTACGCGCAGAAAATGCTCGACTTCCGCCGGATCGGAAGGAATTTTTTCCAGCAACGCCGGCAGGACTTTTGGCACCGCCTCCACAAACCACTGCGCGAAGGCATCTGGTGTCGGGTTACCGAAGGCCTTTTTCCCTGCAAGTCGCAGAAAAGTGGCAAGTTGTTGTTCAAAGTCGGGGGACAAAACATCCACGGGGAACTCCTGCACTCAATGCCGGACATGATATTAGAGCCGGGTTCCGCGCATTACCTGCCCGCCATGCGGGCGGCGGGCGGTCAACTTATGGAATGCACGCCGGCCAGGGTAATTGGCGTCAACCACGTGATTCTGGTTGGTGTGACCTCCGCGCGCTTGACCACCGTCTTGACAAGCCAGAGGCGCGCTACGGCTTCGAACGTGTTGGCCGCCGCGTCTGCCTTTGCCTGTTTTTCCTGGTGCTTGGCCACGCCGGGATCGATTCCGTCCGCCAATAATTCGCACGCATTGTCACGGCGACGCCTGGCCTTGGCCAAGGACACGGCAGGGTACATACGAAGCGCCAAAGTTTTCTGACTGCCGGTG
>JANNGR010000270.1:0-2072 GCA_031403955.1 Betaproteobacteria bacterium | reverse complement strand
CAATACCTGCGTAATGCGTCGGACGCACACAACCCGTATGCGGTTCCGCTCCAGGCGCGGACCCTGGCCAACCTGCCACCTGCGCTGGTGGTTACCGCTGAATACGATCCCCTGCGTGACGAGGGCGAGCAGTATGCAAAGCGGTTGCGCGCCGATGGTGTTCCGGTCACCCTGTCACGCTACGCAGGAATGATTCACGGCTTCCTTTCTTTCCCGACCAGCAATGCAGCCGATGCTCTACTTGAAAGTGTGCAGTGGATCACGTCATGGTCGGCCAGTTCAGGGCTGCCAGGTCTGGCGCCTATCAGCGGACATTGAAACTTCGTAAAAATTCAGGGCCGGTGGCAACTCCGGAGACGCCATCAGCCCCGCGTGTGCGGAAGTATGACTTTCCTATGATGTGCCTTACCAAAGGCCTACTGTGGTCGTTCACAACAAAGTGCGCACAGATGCCAACAAAGTGCAGCAGCTCGTGTAAGTTGCTGTTGCACAGTCAACTTGATCTAGGTGCCTTCTATCGTCGCTTGTGTGCCGCATGGACGACGAGGCGCTGCTTGACCGCGTCCGCAGGCGAGTCGTCGGGCGCGTCGTCGCGGCCCGAAATCACTACGGCCAGCAGTGCCAGCACCACTCCGGCACGGTGGACTGCAAAAAAGCCCGGGGCCATGGCGTCGTGCCCGGTGCCTCAGGTGCTGGACCGCGCCAGTACCTCGAATCCCAGGTCGATGGCCCGCTGCTGCACCGGCTCGCCGGCCATGCGCCGCAACACCTGTTCACCGGCCACCTTGCCGATCGCATACCGCGGCAGGCGCACCGTGCTAAGAGGCGGATCGAAGGCATGGGCCAGCGGGTTGTCGCCAAACCCGGCCACTGCGATCTGCGCCGGAACCCTTATGCCCATGCGCCGGCATTCGATCAGCACACCCACCGCCAACAGGTCGTTGGCGCAACACACGGCATCGAAATCGACCTTGCTCGACACCATGCTCCGCAATACCTGCTCGCCGCCGGCGGTGCTGCCGTCGGCCTCGAACATCAGGCCCCGCGGGTCCAGTCCCTGGCCGCGCAAGGCCATGCGCCAGCCGTCCGCGCGCTGCGCACTGCTGACATCGCGCTCGTTGGCGCTGCCCACAAACGCCACGCGCGAGCGCCCCCGCGCCAGCAGGTGGTCGACCAGGGCGCGCATCGCCAGTTCGTTGGAAAAACCGATCACCTGGTCGAACGGATCCGGCACCAGGTCATAGACCTCCATCACCGGCACGCCGAGCCGGCGCAGCAGCGCTCGGCTCTTGGGGTGCCGGCGCGTGCCCCACAACACCACGGCTTCGGGACGCAGGCGCAGGAACTCCTCAAGCACACGCGCCTCCTCGCTGGACGCATAACCCGAGGTTCCCAGCATCACATGCATGCTGGCCGGCCGCAGCGCGTCGTTGAGTCCCTGCAGCGTGTCGCTGAATACCGAGTTCGCGATATGCGGCACGATACACACCACCCCGCGGCCGCGCCGCGCGCGCAGGCTGCCGGCCACATCGTTGGGCACATAATTCTGGGCGCCTATGGCCTGCAGGATGCGTTGGCGGGTCTGCGGCGCTACTGTGTCGGGCTGGTTCAACACGCGCGACACGGTCATGGTGGACACGCCCACCTGGCGTGCCACGTCGCTCATTCGAACCGGACTTCTTGCCATCTACCGCGCCTTTCACGGTGCAAACATGGTACCCGCGCGAGCCCGGGTTAGGGAAAACACTGTCTTCGATGCGGCCCTATATGTGCTGCAATGTGATCGTTAACATTGCGGATGTTGACACGCACCCGGTTCAATCCACAAGCCGCTGCAGCGACAGAACTTCAGGAACGGAGACAGCCATGAAACTGACCCATTTGACATATTCACTTTTAGGCGTGTTCGCGCAGTTCTCGCTGACCGCGGCGCTGGCGCAGAACCTGCCCGATGTGCCACGCGACCGCACCCTGATCAGCCAGGGCTGGGACTTCTACAACCAGGTGCCGTCGCCGACCAACTTCAGCCCGTACTCCGGGGTGCTGCTGCACCAGCGCAACAACCTTCACTA
>JANNGR010000269.1:0-13781 GCA_031403955.1 Betaproteobacteria bacterium | reverse complement strand
CCCGTTACAAACGGCGGCTTGCTGGTTTGGTAAGAGCCTGCAATCCGTGCGGTGGGCCTGACGAATCAGGCCGCTTTGGGGGCGGCGGAGGCGAGGGCCTTCACCTTGGTCGACAGGCGGCTCTTGTCGCGCGCTGCCTTGTTTTTGTGGAAGATGCCTTTGTCCGCCACGGTGTCGACCACCGTTTGCATCTTGCCAAACAACTCGGTCGCCTTGGCCTTGTCGCCGGCCAATACCGCTTTCTCGACATTTTTCACCGCGCTGCGGTATTTGGAACGCAATGAAGTGTTGGCGGCGTTGAGTTTGATGTCCTGGCGGACGCGTTTGCGGCCCGACGCCAGGCGCGGGTTCTTTTTCTTCGGTTTCGTGGATGCCATGGGGAGTGTGTCCTTGTGTCTGTGGATGTTGCCGGCAAAGCCTTCTATTGTAACCACGCACCTGGGTGGCGGCCCAACGCAACCGTGTGTCGCGAAAGTCATCAGGGGCCAGGGCTACACTCGGGGCCGTGAGCCTTTTCAAAGCCGCTTCGATCGTCTCCCTGCTGACATTGGCTTCACGCGTAACCGGTATGGTGCGTGACCTATTGATGGCTTCGATTTTTGGCGCCACCGCCATGACCGACGCATTCAATGTGGCGTTTCGTCTTCCCAATATGTTCCGACGCCTGTTTGGCGAAGGCGCCTTCAGCCAGGCTTTTGTGCCGGTGCTGGGCGCGAGCAAGGCACAACACGGCGATGAGGCGACCCAATTGCTGATCGACCGGGTCGCCGCCGTGTTGAGCTGGACGTTGGCGCTGACCTGTGTAGCCGGGGTTGTCGCGGCACCCGCGCTGGTTTGGTTGATGGCCAGCGGGTTGCAGCAGGACCCGCGCGGCTTCGACGCCGCGGTGCTGATGGCGCGCTGGATGTTCCCCTACATCGGTTTCATGTCGCTGGTAGCGTTGGGGGCAGGCATCCTCAACACCTGGCGCCGGTTTGCCATTCCGGCCTTGACGCCGGTGTTGCTCAACCTGGCCATGATTGCCGCAGCCTGGCTCGGTGCGCCCTGGTTCAGCCGCCTCGGCATCGAGCCGATTTACGCCATGGTTATGGGTGTAATGGGCGGCGGCGTATTGCAGTTGGCCCTGCAAATGCTGGCGTTGCGCAAACTTGGGCTTTTGCCGCGACCGCAATGGCGCTGGAAGGCGCTGCGGGAGGCGTGGGCCGATGCGGGTACGCGGCGCATTGCCACGTTGATGGGGCCGGCGCTGCTGGGCGTCGGCGTGGCACATCTGTCGGCCATCATCAATTTGCAGATTGCCTCGCATCTGACGCCAGGCAGCGTTAGCTGGATGAGTTATGCCGAGCGCCTGATGGAGTTTCCGAGCGCCTTGCTGGGAGTCGCGGTGGGTGTGGTGTTGACTCCGCAACTGGTTGCGGCGAAGGTGACCAACGACCATGAAAAATACTCGGCCATGCTGGACTGGGGCCTGCGCCTGGTGGTGCTGCTGGCGGCACCGTGCACCTTGGCCTTGCTGGTTTTTGCCCAGCCCCTGGTCGCGACGCTTTACCAGCGTGGCGAATTTGGCGCGCGTGATGTGCAACAAACGACGTCGGCATTGATGGGCTACGGCGCCGGGTTGCTCGGCATCGTAGCGATCAAGGTGCTGGCGCCGGGTTTTTATGCCAGCCAGGACATACGCACGCCCGTGCGCATCGCGATGATGGTGCTGGTCGTGACCCAGTTGCTCAATCTGGTCTTCGTGCCGCTGTTTGCGCACGCCGGCCTGACCCTGGCGATTGGCGTCGGCGCGTTGATCAATGCATTGGCATTGCTTTACGGACTGCGTAAACGCGGCAGTTACACACCGCTGCCCGGCTGGGGCAGGTTTGTCTTGCAGGTGCTGGCGGCGACCGCGTTGTTGGCGATATTTCTGATGTGGGCCGCCAGCAGCCTGCCGTGGCAGGTACCGGCAGTGCAGGAGTTGCGCCGCCTGGTTACCCTGGTGTTGGTTCTGCTGGTATCGGCGCTGATCTATTTTGTGGCGTTATGGGCGGCGGGTTTGCAGTTGCGGCAATTCGTGCGGCATTGATAACGTGTCTTGGCATGGAGCGAAATCGAAGTCAGAATAGGGGAGCGGCGACCCAAACGCGCATCGAAAGACAGATCGAATGAACTTGTCCTATTCCGTCCCGACCCCGCTGGAGTATTTCGCGGCGCTGGTACAGAGTGATGCCGAGTTTCCGTTGTTGGAGGCGGCTATCAGCCTGGCACAGGACGAATATCCCGATCTCGACGTGCAACAGGTGCTGGGTGAGGTCGATCAGCTTTTGGCGCGACTCAAGCGCCGCGTCCCGGCCGACGCCGTGCCGTTGCAGAAGCTGCGCGCGGTCAACCAGTTCTTTTTCCGTGACCTGAGTTTCAGGGGCAACGTCAACAACTATTACGACCCTGACAACAGTTTCGTCAGTGTGATTTTGCGTACGCGCTGCGCGATTCCGATCTCGCTGGCGGTGTTGTGGCTGGAACTGGCGCAAGGCATGGGGCTGGCGGCACGCGGCGTGGGTTTTCCAGGGCATTTCATGGTCAAGGTCAACCTGCCCAAGGGTCAGGTGGTGATTGATCCGCTGGACGGGCAGTCACTCAGCCGCGAACAACTGGCTGAGCGTCTGGAGCCGTTCCGGCGGCGCAGCGGCCTGCTGGATGAATTTGAAGTGCCGCTCGGACTTTACCTGCAGGCCACGCCGCCGCGTGACATTGTGGCCAGGATGTTGCACAACCTGAAGGAGATTCACAAGACCCAGGAAGACTGGCCGCGTTTGATCGCGGTGCAGGACCGTCTGATCGTGTTGCTGCCGCAGGCCTGGCCTGAGTACCGCGATCGCGGATTGGCGCACGCCGAACTGGGGCACGCTGCCCAGGCGGTGGCCGATCTCGAGCACTACCTGGCAAATGTGGATGAGGGCATGGACATTGACGCCATCGCGGCCAGAGCCGCCGAGTTGCGCCGCGCCAGAAGCGGTTAGCCGCCTTGGGCGATGGTTGGCAGCGTGGCAACTTTGCCGCGTTAATATGGGCCGATGCCATCTCCGCCAGCCGAAATAATGGACTTACCGCCGGCCGCGCCTGTGAGCGCACCGCATGGTCTGCCGCTGGACGCGCAGAGCATCCTGGAGCTGGCGGCGCGTTCGATGTTCCATCTGTTCTCCAACCTCAGCCAGGGAATGTTCCTGGTGGACCGCAGCGGGCGCATTGTTTGGGTCAATGAGGGGTACCAACGTTTTCTACCAGCGCTCGGGTTTTCTTCGGTGGATCAGTTCGTCGGCCATATGGTTGAGGACGTGATTCCCAACACCCAGATGCGCCGGGTGCTGGAGACCGGCGAGCCGTACCTGATCGACCTGCTGACCAACCGCGCGGGCACGTTTGTGGTCAGCCGCATTCCGCTGCGCGACGAGGCCGACGCGGTCATCGGCGCCATCGGTATTGTGTTGTTCGACCATCCCGAGACCACGTTGCAGCCGTTGATCAGCAAGTTTGCGCTGATGCAGCGCGACCTCGACGACGCGCGCCGCGAACTGGCGACCCAGCGCCTTAGCCTCGTTAACGGCAAGGGAGCCGGAGCACGCCCGTCCAAATACACCTTCGCCAGTTTCATAGGCACCAGTCCGGCCGCGGTGGAAGTCAAGCGACAGGCGCGCCGGGCAGCGCTTTCCAGCAGCCCGGTGTTGTTGCTGGGGGAGACCGGAACCGGCAAGGAGTTGCTGGCGCACGCGATTCATGCCGCGTCCGCGCGCGCCGGCGGTCCGCTGGTGAGTGTCAATATCGCGGCCGTGCCCGACGCGCTGCTGGAGGCGGAGTTTTTCGGGGTCGCACCGGGCGCCTACACCGGGGCCGAGCGTAAGGGCCGTGACGGCAAGTTCAAACTGGCGGACGGCGGCACGTTGTTTCTGGACGAGATTGGCGACATGCCGCTGGGCTTGCAGGCCAAGTTGCTTCGCGCCTTGCAGGAAGGCGAGATCGAGCCGCTGGGTTCCAACAAACTGGTGCCCTTCGATGTGCGGATAATCGCGGCCACTTCGCGCGACCTGACGGCCTGGATGCGGGACGGCAGGTTCCGCGAAGACCTGTATTACCGCCTAAACGTATTGCCTATCCGCGTGCCGCCCTTGCGTGAGCGTCGCACCGACATCGCGGCGCTGGTCGAGGCGCTGGGTGACGACGTGGCATTGCGTAATGGCGCCGCCCTGCCTGAGTTGACGGCTGATGCGCTGGAGCTGTTGTGCGCCCAGAGTTGGCGCGGCAATATTCGTGAGTTGCGCAACGTGCTGGAGCAGACCGCGATGCGCAGTGACGCGCAACACATCGACGCGTTGGCACTGGAGCAGGTACTACGCGAGGCCGGCATCGAGCAGATTGCGCCGGTGGTCAATGCGACGCCCGCTAGCAGGGCCACCGCGTCTGCGTCACTGGTACTCAAAGACCGGCTGCGTCCGCTTTCTGTTCAGGTGGCGGAGCTAGAGCGCGAGGCGATTTCGGCGGCGTTGACGGCGACCGGCGGCAACAAGTTGGCGGCGGCCCGAATGCTGGGTATTGCGCGCACAACCTTGTATGGGCGTCTAGGAAGTATTGTATAAAAAAAATACATGTGTGCGTTTTTTAGTCAATGAAAGTGTTCCATCCTTGAACAATCCATAGAAGTACGAGAAATTATCTATATAAATCAATAGCTTTTCGACTGGCACGGTAAGTGCACTATTGGTGCAGATTTTGTCGTAACAATTCAGGAGACATCCATGCATCGTCGTCACTTGGTAGCGCTGGCCACGCTTGCCGCTACCGCTCTCACGTCTTTTGGCGCCTTCGCCCAGGCCAAGGAAATCCGCATTGCGCATGTTTTCAGCAAGACCGGGCCGCTAGAGGCGTATGGCAAGCAGACGGCGGTCGGTTTCATGATGGGGCTGGACTATGCGACCGGCGGCACCATGACGGTCGCGGGCAAGAAACTGGTGGTAATCGAGCGTGATGACCAGGGCAAGCCCGACCTTGGCAAGTCGCTGCTGGCGGCGGCTTATTCGGACGACAAAGCCGACTTGGCCGTCGGTCCGACCTCATCGGGCGTGGCGCTGGCCATGTTGCCGGTGGCGGAGGAGTACAAAAAGATACTGCTGGTGGAGCCGGCCGTGGCCGACTCGATTACCGGAGACAAGTGGAACAAATACATATTTCGCACCGGCCGCAATAGTTCGCAGGACGCGATTTCCAACGCGGTAGCGCAAGACAAGGCGGGCGTGAGTATTGGCACGCTGGCGCAGGATTATGCATTTGGCCGTGACGGCGTAAAGGCCTACAAGGACTCGATCAAGAAGGCCAAGATCGTGCACGAGGAATACCTGCCGACCACCACCACCGACTTCACCGCCGGCGCGCAGCGTCTGATCGACAAGCTGAAGGACCAACCGGGCCGCAAGATCATCTGGATCATCTGGGCCGGCGGTGGCGGCAACCCGTTCAAGATTGCCGACATGGACCTGAAGCGTTACGGCATCGAGATCGCCACCGGCGGCAACATCCTGCCAGCCATGGCCGCCTACAAACAGTTCCCCGGCATGGAGGGAGCGACCTACTATTATTTTGGCCTGCCCAAGAATGAGGTCAACGACGCCCTGGTCGCCCGGCATTACAGCCAGTTCAAGTCGCCGCCGGACTTTTTCACGGCGGGCGGCTTCTCGGCCGCCATGGCGCTGGTGACGGCGCTGAAGAAAAGCAACGGCGATGCATCGGCCAACACGCTGATCAAGACCATGGAAGGCATGAGTTTCGACACGCCCAAAGGCAAGATGACGTTCCGCAAGGAAGACCACCAGGCGATGCAGAGCATGTACCACTTCAAGATCAAGGTCGACCCGGCGTTTGCCTGGGGCGTGCCGGAACTGGTGCATGAGATCAAGGCCGAGGAGATGGACGTGCCGATCCGCAACAAGCGCTAGTTGATTGGGTGCTCGGCTACTGCGCGGGCCGATGGCGGCGTTGCGCAGTGCTCGAAATCCTCACGTACCGAAGTACGTTCCGGTTTCTGCGCGCTGTGCGCCTTGCCCTCGGTCCGCTCGCTACGCCGCTCCCCCAATCAACGCGGTCAGGTACACCAGACATGCTTCAAACTCAAGACCTGACGATCCGTTTTGGCGGGCACGTGGCGGTGAATGCTGTCAGTTGCTCGTTCGCGCCAGGCACCTTGACGGCCATCGTGGGGCCCAACGGCGCGGGCAAGACGACTTATTTCAATCTGATCTCGGGCCAGCTAAAGGCCAGCGGCGGCACGGTCTCTCTCAACGGCCGTGACATCTCCGGCCTGGGGATTTCGGCGCGTACCCATGCGGGCCTGGGCCGGGCGTTTCAGTTGACCAATCTGTTTCCCAATTTGTCGGTGCTGGAGAATGTGCGCCTAGCGGTGCAGGCCACGCGCGCCGGGGCACACCGGCATGGCTTGAATTTGTGGAGCATCTGGAGCGATCACCGGGAGCTGACCCAACGCGCGGATGAAATCCTGGCCGCGGTGGCGATGCAGGACAAGGAACACGCCACGGTTGCCAGCCTGCCGCATGGGGACCAGCGCAAGCTTGAGGTGGCGCTGTTGATGGCGCTGGAGTCCAGCGTGTTCATGTTCGACGAACCGACGGCCGGCATGGGCGTGGACGAGGCGCCGGTAATCCTGAACCTGATTCGCGCGCTCAAGCAGGACAAGAGCAAGACCATATTGTTGGTCGAACACAAGATGGACGTGGTGCGCGAACTGGCCGACCGCATCATCGTGCTGCACAACGGCACGCTGGTAGCGGATGGTGAGCCAGCCGAAGTGATTGCATCGAAAGTTGTTCAGGAAGCCTATCTCGGTGTGCCTGCCGCTGCTGACAAGGAGCCGCCGCCATGACCGAAAACCTGCTGACGCTCGAAGGCGTACACACCCACATTGGCGCCTACCACATCCTGCACGGTGTCGATCTGCTGGTGCCGCGCGGGCAGGTCAGTCTGTTGCTCGGTCGCAATGGGGCCGGCAAGACCACCACGCTGCGCACCATCATGGGATTGTGGCGCGCGTCGCAGGGCCGCCTGACGTTTGCCGGGGGCGACATAACGGCGCTGGCAACCCCGCAAATCGCCGGCCAGGGCATCGCCTACGTGCCGGAAAACATGGGTATCTTCTCCGACCTGACGGTGCAGGAAAACATGCTGCTGGCGGCGCGCGGCGCGGCGCGTGCCAGCCAGATCGACCAGGCGCGGCTGAAGTGGATCTTCGCGCTGTTTCCGGCGGTGGAAAAATTCTGGAACCATCCGGCGGGCAAGTTGTCGGGTGGCCAAAAACAAATGCTGGCGGTGGCGCGCGCGATCGTCGAACCGCGCGAACTGCTGATCGTCGATGAACCCAGCAAGGGCCTTGCCCCCTCCATCATCAACAACATGATCGACGCCTTCCTGCAACTCAAGGCCAGCGGTGTCACGATCCTGCTGGTAGAGCAGAACATCAACTTCGCGCAGCGCCTGGGCGACACGGTGGCCGTGATGGACAACGGCCGCGTGGTGCATGCGGGCGCGATGAAAGCGTTATCCGAAGACCCGGCGCTGCAACGCTCCCTGCTGGGGTTGGCGCTATGAACAACACTGGCTTTGACTGGAAGCCGGTGGCTTTGGTGCCGCTGCTCGCGTTGCTGGTGTTCCCATGGATTGGCTCGGGTTCCACCTGGCTCACGCTGACGGTTGCCGGGCTGGCCATGGGGCTGATAATTTTCGTCATCGCGTCGGGGCTGACGCTGGTGTTCGGCTTGATGGATGTGCTGAACTTCGGCCACGGCGTGTTCATCGCCCTGGGCGCCTTCGTGGCGACCAGCGTGCTCGGTGGCATGGGCGACTGGACCGGTTCGGCGCAGTTGTGGCGCAACCTGGTGGCGGTGGTGCCGGCGATGCTGGTGGCGATGCTGGTGGCGGGCGCGGTCGGGCTGGCTTTCGAGCGGTTCATCGTGCGGCCGGTGTATGGCCAGCACCTGAAGCAGATCCTGATCACCATGGGCGGCATGATCATTGGCGAAGAGTTGATCAAGGTGATCTGGGGTCCGCAGCAAATCCCGCTGCCACTGCCCGAAGCCATGCGAGGGTCGATCCTGCTCGGAGACGCGGCGATCGAGAAATACCGGCTGATTGCGGTGGTGGTCGGCCTGGCGGTATTCGCCGCGCTGGCCTGGGTACTCAACCGAACCAAGATCGGGTTGTTGATCCGTGCCGGTGTGCAGGACCGCGAAATGGTGGAGTCGCTCGGGTACCGGATCAGGCGCCTGTTTGTCGGTGTGTTCGTCACGGGCAGCGCGCTGGCCGGGCTCGGCGGCGTAATGTGGGGCCTGTACCAGCAGACCGTGGTACCGCAGATGGGCGCGCAGGTCAATGTGCTGATTTTCATTGTCATCATCATCGGCGGCCTGGGCTCCACTGCCGGTGCCTTGATTGGCGCGTTGCTGGTGGGCTTGATGGCCAATTACACCGGTTTCCTGGCGCCCAAGGTAGCGCTGTTCTCCAACATTGCACTGATGGCCGCGATACTGTTGTGGCGGCCACAGGGTGTGTACCCGGTCACCAACCGGTGAGCCGAGGTAGATGGCCGTGCTGAATCGCCTTCTTTCCAGGGACCTGCCGCGCAGCCGCGTGCTGGCCGTTTTGCTGGTTGCCTTGCTGCTGGCTCTGGCGTTTGCACCGTTCATTTTTCCTGGCGTCAAAGCCTTGAACGTGGCCGCCAAGGTGTTGATATTTGTGGTGTTGGTGGGCAGCTTCGACCTGTTGCTGGGTTACACCGGCATAGTGAGTTTTGCCCACACCATGTTTTTCGGCATTGGTGCCTACGGCATTGCGATTGCCACCACGCGCTTGGGCCCGACCTGGCAGGCTTTGCTGGTCGGGCTGGTCTGCGCGCTGGTGTTGTCGTTTTTGCTGGCTTTGGTGATCGGGCTGTTTTCGCTACGCGTGCGGGCGATCTTTTTCGCCATGATCACACTGGCGGTCGCCTCCGCGTTCCTGACGCTGGCGTCACAACTGGCCGAGTTGACCGGTGGTGAAGACGGCCTGACCTTCAAGGTGCCGGAGATTTTGTCGCCAAGTTACGAGTTCATGCCAGAGCCGTTCCTGGGCGTGATGCTCGACGGTCGCCTGTTGTGTTATTACCTGGTGTTTGTGCTGGCCCTGGTGTTGCTGTTGACGTTACTGCGTATCGTCAACTCTCCGTTCGGACGGGTATTGCAGGCGATTCGCGAGAATGAATTCCGGGCTGAGGCGATCGGTTACCGGGTGGTGGTCTACCGTACCATTTCCAGCATCCTGTCGGCGCTGTTCGCCTGTGCCGCCGGTGCCATGCTGGCGCTCTGGCTGCGTTACAACGGGCCCGATACCTCGCTGTCGTTCGAGATCATGATGGACGTGTTGCTGATCGTCGTGATTGGCGGCATGGGCACCATGTACGGGGCCGCGATAGGCGCCACCTTGTTCATGGTGGCGCAAAGTTACTTGCAGGATTTGCTGCGTTTGGGGCACGAGGCCACCGCTGCGTTGCCATGGTTATCGGCCTTGTTGTCACCCGACCGCTGGCTGTTGTGGCTCGGCGTATTGTTTGTGTTGTCGGTGTATTACTTTCCGGCCGGGGTGGTGGGGCGGCTGCGGATGCGAAGCGCCGCGCGATCCAGGAAGCAGGGTCGGGCATGAATCCGACATCGAATTACCTGCGTTGCGCCGGGCGCGAGATCCACTATATGGAGTGGGGCGCCGGCAACCAGCCAACCGTGATTGCCTGGCACGGCCTGGCGCGAACCGGTCGCGACATGGATGCGCTGGCGGCCTATTTGAGCGCCCCGTCCAGGGGTTACCGCGTGCTCTGCCCCGACACCATAGGACGTGGCCTGAGCGAATGGAGCCCCGACCCCAACAACGAATATTGCCTGCGGTTCTACGTCACGCTGGCAACCGCGCTGGCGGATCAACTGGAGCTGGGCCGGTTTCACTGGGTCGGCACATCCATGGGTGGCGCCATCGGACTGGTAGCGGCAGCGGGTTCCCTGCGCGGACGTATCGAGCGCCTGGTGCTGAACGACATGGGTCCGCAAGTCACGGACTCGGCGATAACACGCATCCGCAATTACGCCGGCAGCCCGGCGGCGTTTGCTACCGTATCGGAGCTGGAACAGTATTTCCGGACCGTCTACAAGCCGTACGGGTTCCTGAGCGACGACCAGTGGCGACAGCTGACCGAAAGCTCCACGCGGCGCCTGCCCGACGGCCGCGTCACGCCGCATTACGATCCGGCGATGGTGCAGCAGTTTGTCAACTATCCGGATGACCACCAGCTTTGGCCCGAATACGACAGCCTAAGCCTGCCGGTGTTGTGCCTGCGCGGTGCCGATTCCGATTTACTTGCCGCCGATACTGCGGTACAAATGGCGCAGCGCGGGCCCCGCGCGCGCGTAGTTACCATCGCCGGTTGTGGACACGCGCCGGCGCTCAATGTGCCGGACCAGCTCGAACTGGTGGCCGGTTTTCTGGACGGGGAGTACTGATTACCTGGAGACGGAAACATGCGCAAGCTCACCACCAACCCGCAAGACGACTTTCGTGTAAAGGCCTATGCGGGCACCAACGGTGTGTTGCTCGGCATCGATATCGCCGAAGGGCGGCGGGCCGGATTGCTGGGCTTCGCGATCCGGCACAAGGAAGGCAGCAAGCCGTGGCGGTGGTTGCTCAACAGCCTGACCTTCCCGGGTCGCGCGCACACCTTGCCCCAGTGGAACGCCACGCCGAGCAACATCGCGCCGATCCAGAAGTTCCGTTGGGCCGACTACTCCATCGCGCCCAATACAACGCGCAAGTACCGCGTGCATCCGGTTTTCGGCACAGTCGATACGCCGGTGCTGGGGGCGGCGCTGGAAGTGAGCGTGACCACCGACGACGGCAAGCCAAAAGACCATCGTGTGATCTTCAATCGCGCCGTCGCCGCCAGCCAGTCATTCTCTCGCCGTTTCCCTGAGCTTGACAAGCTGCTGGGCGAGAACAAAGACCTGGCCATCGAAGACTGGCCGGCTGCGCCACGGGACTGGCTGCAGCACGGTTTGCTGGATCAAATCATCGCCTTCATTGAGCGCGCCAAAAACAACACCTGGGCGCTGGACATCGCTATTTACGAGTACGAACTCAAGGTCATCGTGGATGCCGTCAACGCGGCCCACAAGCGTGGCGTAAAAGTGCGCGTGATCTACCACGCCCGGGTGGGTGACGACCAGACCGCGCAAAACCTGGCCAGCCTGAAAAAGATTCCGGCCTCGAAGAAACGCGCGCGGGTCACGAGCAAGATTTTTCACGACAAGTTCATCGTGCTTGGCAAGGTCAACGCCGCGGGAGATCGCGCGGCGCAGGCGGTGTTGTGCGGCAGTACCAACTTCACCGAAAACGGCGTCTACCGGCAAGCCAACGTGGTGCATGTGTCAGACGACAAGATCATGGCGGCGAGTTACCTGGAACTGTTCGGTGTGGTCTGGGACGCGCCGTCCGAAGTAGCTGTAACCCGCAAGTGGATCACCAAAAACAACCCGATCGATCCCGCAAGCGCGCTATTTGCGGGTTTCTCGCCACGAACCGGCGGCGCGGACCTGGCCGAGTTCATCAATGTCTGCCAAGGTGCCGACAAAGACCTGTTGTTCGCCACCGCGTTCGCGCTGCCCGAGGCGATTCTCGACGCGCTGCTGGGAGCCGAACATGACGACGTGTTGCGTTACGGCATCCAGAATACGACCAGCCGCATTACCGGGTTTCACGCCGACCGCACGGCCGAGTTCACCGCTACTGCCTTGTTGTCCAATGGGTTGGAAGGCTGGGTCAAGGAAGGTCTGAAGGGCCAGCGCGGCAACATGCTGGTGCACCTGAAGGCCATCGTGGCCAACTTCACTACCGATGCGCCGGTGGTCATCAGCGGCAGCCACAACCTGAGCGCCTCCGCCAGCAACGGCAACGACGAAAACTACCTGATCATCCGCGGCGACACCGATCTGGCGGACCGGTATGGCCTGGAGATAATTCGCTTCTACGAGCACTACCGGTTCCGCTATTACGCGAAGTTGCTAAAGCTAAACAAGGTCCGCCCGCTGGCCGTCGATGACAGTTGGGCCGACAACTTCTACAAACCGGGCAACTTGAAGGCATTGTCAAGGCTGAGGTTTTCCGGTCGCTGAATGAAACCCGCTGACCCGGTAACTATCGAATTCTTGGGAGGCTTGCGATGTGGATCGTGACTGCGCTTTATGCCGACGGCACTCGATCCTCGCTTCAGGCGCAGGAGGTGGGCAGCCCGGATTCTCCGTTCTCCAGCCGCCAGGCGTTCGATGTTGCACAACGGCTGCGACCCGATTGGGTCGGGCTGCTGAGTCTGATGCGGGCTGAAATGCAAGACCCGAGCCTTGCTTTCAGCGCCATCGAAGCCTGGGCCGAAAACGCACAGGCCGAGTCAAAGGATCTCGACTGGACCGGAGCACCGAAACTGGTCCGGCATGAAGAGGCCCTTGGGCGATACCGCGATGGGCCTGGGTTGAACCCCGGCATCTACGGCAACGAAGAGCGCCCCACCGCCATAGCCTGGCACGATCGGGTCGGCATTCTCATGGCTTTCAACGGCCAAGAAGAGGAGGTGACGATCGAGTACCGGCCCAGCCGCGAAGACGAGCAACGCGTCCAGCGGCTGCTGCATCGTTACGGCAGCCCGGACCTGACGCTCGAAACGCTGTTTGACTGGCGGGGTTATTTCGGAAGCCATAGCGCCGTCATCGACGGTTGGACCGTGATGCGAAAGGGCCGCAAGGGTTATGTTGCATCGCTGAAAGGGTTTGCGGGGTTCCTGGTGGGAACCGTGGCGCGCCGCAGTACACGGCCGGAGCCGACTTTCGAAACCGACCCAAGGCAGGCAAGCCGCCTGATCGAGATGGAGCGCAAGTACCCCGATCTCGCCAATTCCTGTCCCAGTCTCTCGGAAATCGACCGGGTCGAACATGAAAACGCAATGGTTTTTGTGCACGGCACCGCGTCGTGTGCTATCGCCGGACTCAAAGACCTGTTCTCGCTGGCGGTGGAAGGTTTCGCGTTACCGGGACCGGTGTACCGATTCGAGCATGACACGTTTGTGCCGATCACCGACAACTCGGCCGAGCTGGCGCGAATGATTTCCGAGCGACTGCGGGTTAAACGGCTGTTGCTGGTTGCGCATTCCCGCGGCGGACTGGTTGCGGTGGACAGCGCCCGGCTGCTGGCGGACTGCCGTTACGACGCGGTGGTATCGGTATACACCTTCGGAACGCCGTTTCGTGGCACACCGTTGGTGGCGATCGGCCAGAAGGCGCTCAATGTGCTGATGAAGCTGGGCGAGGAGATCGCCACCAGTGTTCCAGTGCCGGTCATGTCAGCGCTGGCCAAGGGGTGTTTTTACCTGCTCGAATCGCCCAAGCTGCCGCGCGGCATTGCCGTGATGCACGAGCAAGCCGAGGGGCTGGTGTACCTTCAGCGTTCCATCGATCAGAAGCAGTTGACGGCCTGGGCGAGCGACTTCGATGTGGAGACCGGCAGTGCCGGGTTTGGCGCCACGGCGGAAGGCATTTTGCTCGGTGCGCTGGGCCGGCGCCAACACGATCTGGTGGTGCCGACGGCGTCGGCTTTGGCGTTCGGGCGGCTCGCTCCATTGCTGCGGTGTTCGCACGTCCACTACTTCCGCCAGCCGCCCGTGCGCAGTGTGATCG
>JANNGR010000268.1:0-12458 GCA_031403955.1 Betaproteobacteria bacterium | reverse complement strand
TTGAGCTGTGGGGTGAAAGGTTGACCGTAAAAATGTACGACCAGTGGCCGGCGTGCGGCGGGTCACGGCCCGCCTCGAATGGATGAATGTACGAACTGCTTGGTGCACAATTCTGACAACTTCGACGCGCGCGCACGCTGGCAAACTCGCAGCAATCATTGGTCCGCAATGGATGGCGCCTAAGGTGCCCGGTCTTGAAGTTCCATCAACGCCACCAACTCAAATCTGACCGCAATGTCCCGTTTACCCTATAGTCTTACCGATCGTCCCACAACCCGCAAAGGATGAACCCATGACCACCGTTCAAATAGTCTTGCCCGACAGATTGGCGCAGGACGCGCAAGCGGCGGGATTGCTCACGCCAGAACGTATGGAAACGATCTTGCGCGAGCAGTTGCGCCGGCGCGCGGGCGAGGCGTTGCAAACGATGTGGCAACACTTGCCGGCCGAGCAGCTGACGCCTGAGATTGAGCAGGAGATCGTCGATGAGGTGCGCGCTGTACGCCAGCAGCGGCGCAGACATTCCGCCGCTTGAAATCCAACCCGCCCATGGCGCATGAACCCGAGGCGCCCCGCACGTCGGCGCCATCTTGGCCCAAACCCTGTCGCTTGCTACTCGATACCAATGTGGTGGTGGCTGCTTTGTTGTGGAATGGCCCACCCCGGCGCCTGCTGGATATGGCCCTGAATGAAGATGTGCTGTTGGTCAGCAGCCCGGCGTTGATCAACGAACTGGAGCACACCCTGGGTTATGAAAGATTGGCCAAACGGATACTTTTGTTTCAGACCACGGCGCAAGCGCTGGCGCAGCAGTACACGGCCCTGGTGACGCTCACGGAGCCCGGCAGCGTACCGCCTGTAGTGGTGGATGACCCCGACGACGATGCAGTGGTTGCCGCCGCGCTGGCCGCCAACGTGGATTGCATCGTATCGGGCGACAGACATTTGCTTGGACTGCATGGCAAGATCGCAGTGCCAGTGCTCAAGGCGGCGCAAGTACTGGTCCATATTGGGGCATGACGCACCAAGTCGTGACCCGAAAGCCCAGGTCGTTGGCCCGGTCATGCCGTCCCCGCATGCGAAGTTGGTCGCGACACGCCAGTGCATCGACGATTGCAGGTTAGTCGGGAACAGCTTGTCGATCACATTTCCGCAATCCAGGCTCGGTAGCTACAACGGCTCCATCAATCGGCTGTCATGCAGCGCCTTGATGATCATGCGGATCAGCGGCCGGTAGCGATGGCTCGGCCCGCTGTAGGCCACCGCCATGGTGCCCGGCACCATCGCCGGACGGGTGGGTAACAGGCGGATCAGGCCGCTGTCGATCTCGGAGCGCATCAGCGCGGTGGGCAATACGGCGACACCCTGGCCTTGCACGATCAGGCGCGCCATCAGCGCGAGCGAGTTGCAACTGCTCACATGTTCGGGCTCGACGTCGGCGCTGCTGAACCAGTGCGACATCGCAATGAAGATGGTGGACGGGTTGGGCATGGTGAGAATGGGCAAGCTGCGCAGGTCGCGCGGCCTGATTTCGCGATTGGGCAGCTTCAATTGGCTGCTGGCCATCCAGCCCAGCAGGATGCGACCGACCGATTCGACCGTGATGGAGTCATTGACCAGCGGATCGGTGAGGATCGCCACGTCCAGTTCGCTGGCGTTTAGCTTGCGGCTGAGCGCCGAGCCCACGTCCAGCGTCAGCTCCACCTTTAGGTCAGGATAACTGGCGATGAAACGCGGCAGCAACTGCGGCAACGCCAGCAGCGCCACCGACTCGACCGCGCCCAGGCGCAGCAGGCCGCGCAGGGTCTTGTTGCTGCCGCTGTGTTGCGCGATGTCGTCGCTGAGCTTTAACATGCGGTCCACCGGATCGATCATGCCGCGTCCGCGTGCGGTGGGTTCGGCCCGCTGCCGATTGCGCAGAAACAGGCGCGCGCCCAGGATATTTTCAAGCTCGGCGATGCGCGCCGATACCGTGGGTTGTGTTATGTGGAGATGGCGCGCCGCCGCGTGAAAGCTGCCCAGGCGCGTTATCCAGTAGAAGGCTTCGAGTTGCGCCAGCGAGGCTCGCATGATCAGAAAATCTTATCACGCAAAGAGAAATTTCCGATTACCACCCGCGGCGCAATGGCCGCTACATTGGGCCATCGTGCATGGACCAGGGCGACAGGCGCGACACACAAGGCAGACATGCACCAAATCGGAATTGACGTCGGGGGCACTTTCACCGATCTGGTGGTGGCGGATGGCCGTGGCGGCATCCGCACCTTGAAAGTGCTGTCGACTCCGGATGACTACAGCCGCGCCATCCTCGACGGCGTGGCGCAAATGGCCGGCGCCGAAGTCCTGCGGCCGGGCTTGATCGACCGCATGGTGCATGCCTTCACGGTTGCCACCAATGCATTGCTGACCCGCACCGGCGCGCGGGTTGGATTGATCACCACGCGGGGTTTTCGCGACGTGCTGGAAATCGGCCGGCTGCGCATGCCGCAGCTCTACAACATGCAGTGGGACAAGCCGGTGCCGCTGGTGCGGCGCAGCCTGCGCCTGGAGGTGCGCGAGCGTATGTCGGCCACTGGCGAGGTGATTGAGCCGCTGTGTGAACAAGACGTCGCGACGGCGGTCGATGCGCTGCTGGCAGCGGGCGTGGAGTCGATCGCGGTGTGTCTGTTGCACTCCTATGTGAATGCCAGCCATGAACGCCGCATCGTCGAACTGGTGCGCGCGCGCGCGCCGCAAGTGGCGGTTTCCGCGTCGTTCCAGGTGTTGCCCGAAATTCGTGAGTTCGAACGTACCAGCACCACGGTCGTCAACGCCTTCATCAAGCCGGTGGTCGACAACTACCTGGGCGCTCTGGAGCGAGGTCTGCGACAGGCTGGCGCGACGGCGCCGTTAATGGTGATGCAGTCGGCCGGCGGCGTGATGAAGGCGGCTACCGCGCGCCTGCTACCGGCGTATTGCATTGAGTCGGGGCCGGCGGCGGGGGGCAGTCGGCGCGGCCGCGCTGGGACGCATGCTCGGCATCAGCAACCTGATCGCCTTCGATATGGGCGGCACCACTGCCAAAGCCTGCCTGATTGAAAACGGCGAGCCGCGTCTGACCGATCAACTGGAAGTAGGGGCCGGCCTGAACGCCGGGCAGCGCCTGCTCAGTGGCGGCGGTTATGTGGTGCGCGCGCCGGCCATCGACCTGGCCGAAATCGGCGCGGGCGGCGGCAGCCTGGCCTGGATCGACGCCGGTGGCGCGTTGCGGGTGGGCCCCAAAAGCGCCGGTTCGGTGCCGGGCCCGGCCTGTTATGGCCTGGGCGGCACGGCGCCAACCGTGACCGACGCCAATGTGGTGCTCGGCTTTTTGAGCCGCAGCCATCTGCTGGACGGCGCCATGCCAATCAACAGTGCCGCGGCCGCGGCCGCGATCGAGCGCGACATTTCCGCTGCGCTGGGGCTGACGGTTCATCAGGCGGCCTACGGCATACACGAGGTGGCCAACGCCACCATGGTGCGCGCGGTGCAGGCGGTCACGAGCGAGATCGGCCGCGCGCCGGCCGACTTCACGATGATCGCGTTTGGCGGCAGCGGCCCGGTGCATGCCGCGTCGCTGGCGTTGCAGGCCGGCATCGGCCAGATCGTGGTACCACCCGCGTCCGGGGTGTTCAGCGCTTTTGGCTTGTTGTTCACCCGCATCGAGCACCGGCTGGTGCGCACCAGCAGCGTCGATACGGCGCTGGCCAATATCGAGCGGCTTAACGCGCTGGCGGACGAACTGCGGACCGAGGCCACGGAGCTGATGGCTGCCGAGGGCGTGACGATGGCGCAAAGCGAAATCCAGTTCCAGCTCGACCTGCGTTACCGCGGTCAGAGTTCCGAGTTGTCGATTCCGGTCGAATTACCGTTCTCCGGTGCCGTTCTGGAGCAACTGGTGCAGGCCTTTCACCGCGAACACGAGCGCAGCTACGGTTACCACAGCCCGCGGGAGCCGACGCAGTTGGTGAATCTGCGCTTGCGTGTACGCGCCCAGGCGGATGAGTCGGTGGATGTGCGGGCCGAGCGGATCAGCCCGGCCGTCGGCCGCCGCCCCGGCGCCACAGCCGGCTCGGATGGCTACAGGCGGGTTTATTTCGGCCAGCGCTGGGGCTGGCACGATACACCGGTGGCGCGGCGCGAAACCCTGGTGGCCAGCGTTGGGCCGTTGGTGATTGAGGAGTACGACACCACCATCGTCGTGCCGCCCGGCGCCCTGGTACGGCGCGACGAGACCGGCAGCGTGCGGATCGACCTTTCACCCATCCTGTGACCGCCATGACGAATGCCCTTGACGCAAGCTTCGACCCAATTCGCCTGGAATTGCTGAAGAACGCTTTTGCCGCGATTTCGGACGAGATGGCTGCCACCGTGGTGCGCACCGCCCGCTCCTACGTGATCAAGGAGGCGATGGACTTTTCCACCGGCCTGATCGACGCCAAAGGCAACCTGATCTCGCAAGGCTTATGCCTGCCGATGCACATGGGCTCGTTCCCGCCCACGATTGCCACCATCCTGCGGCGTTTTGAGGGCGACATGCATGAGGGCGACGTCTACATCACCAACGACCCCTATGTCGGCGGTGGCACCCACCTGCCCGACATCTATGTGTTCAAGCCGATTTATTTCGAAGGCGCGCTGCTGGGTTTTGCCGCCGCCATCGGCCACCAGACCGACATCGGCGGACGCGTGGCGGGCGGCAATGCCTGCGACAACACCGAGATCTACCAGGAGGGGCTGCGGCTGCCGCCAGTCCGCCTGTTCAGTGCCGGCGTCATCAACCAGGATCTGATGGCCATTTTGTGCCTAAACGTGCGCCTGCCGGACAAGGTCAGCGGCGACGTGATGGCAACGGTGGCCGCCTGCACGCGTGGCGAACGCGGCATGCAGGGCCTGGCGCGGCGCTACGGCGTGCAAGTGCTGTGCGCCGGCATGCAGCATCTGCTGGACTACACCGAAAAGATGACGCGCTCTGAACTCGCCGCGTTGGCCGATGGCGAGTGGACTTTCGACGACTTCCTCGACGACGACGGGTTCAGCGACGACCCGATTCGCATCCGCTGCCGTATCACCAAGACCGGCGACGCGTTGCTGATCGATTTCAGCGGCAGCTCGGCGCAGGTGCGCGGCTCGATCAACCTGCCGTTTTCCATGACGCAGTCGTGCGCCTATGCCTGCGTGCGCTGCATCATGGACCCCCATCTGCCGACCAATACCGGCTTCATGCGCGCCGTGACGGTGACCGCCGAACCGGGCTCGGTGGTGCATCCGACCACGCCGGCCCCGGTGGCCGCGCGCGGGCTGACGGCCATGCGGGCCACCGAAGCGATCTGGGGCGCGCTGGCGTCGATGTTGCCCGGCAAGGTGTTCGCCTGCGGCGCACAGGGCGACTTCGGGGTCACCATCGCCGGCTACGACCAGAGTCAAATGCCGTTCGTGTTGCTCGAGTTTCTGTTCGGCACCTGGGGTGGCCGGCCCAACAAGGACACCAACGACGGCTTGTCTTCGCTGGCTGTCAATTACTCCAACTCACCGATCGAGGTGGTCGAAGGCGAACAACCGGTACGCATCGAACACTACGGGTTCCGCGCCGATTCGGGCGGCGCCGGCAAACACCGAGGCGGGGTCGGCATGGTTCGCACTTACCGCCTGACCGGCGTGCCCGAGGCGGTGCTGCAAGTGCGCAGCGACCGGCAGAAATTCCAGCCGTATGGCTTGCAGGGCGGACACAGCGGCGCCTTCGCCGCAAACTACCTTACCGGGGTGTCGGGTGAGCGCACAAAGTTGCCGGGCAAGTTCATGCGCACATTTTTGCGCGGTGAACTGTACGAGGCCATCCTGGCCGGCGGCGGTGGCTGGGGCGACCCGCTAACGCGGGACGCACAACAGGTGCTTGAAGACGTAATTGACGGCAAGGTCAGCGCGGCGGCAGCGGCAGCGCAGTACGGCGTGTTGATCACCGCGGGCGGCGCCAGTGTGGACCTGGCGGCGACCCAGGCGGCACGGGAGCACATGCGCTCGGGCAGGACGCCTGGCATACAGAGCGAGGCCGGATGATGCCGCTGCACCGCTTGCCCGAGACGCCATTCCTGGCGCTGAACCTGGAGGCGTTCGAACGTAACGTGGCACAGATGGCCCACACCATCGTGGTGCAGGGTGGCAAACGCTGGCGGCCGCACACCAAGGCGATCCGTTCCCCAGCCATTGCGCAACGCCTGCTTGCCGCAGGCGCAAGCGGCGTGACCTGCGCGACGGTGGCGGAGGCAGAAACAATGGTCCACGCCGGTATTGGCGACGTGTTGATCGCCAACCAGGTGGTTGGGCGCGATCAGCTGCAACGGCTGGCGGCGTTGAATACCACGGCGCGGGTGATCGCGGCAATCGACGCGCCGGCGCATGTGGCGTTATTGGCTGGCGCCGCCGCAAATGCGAACACCGTGGTTCCGGTGGTGATCGAAGTCGACGTCGGGCTAAACCGCGCCGGGGTTGCCCCAGGGCACGCCGCCGTGGCATTGGCGCAAATCGTGCTGGCGCACAGCCAGCTGCGGTATTGCGGCCTGATGGCCTGGGAGGGGCACACCACGCGAATAACCGATCCGGTGGCCAAACCGGCCGCGATTCGCGCGGCGGTGGGCCTGCTGACCGACACGGCGCGGCATTGCAAACAGGCCGGTATCGCGGTTGAAATCGTCAGTTGTGGCGGTACCGGCACCTACCCGGTGACCAGCACCATCGACGGTGTAACCGAGATTCAGGCCGGCGGCGGCGTATTTGGGGACCTGCGTTACCGCACCGAATTCCATCTACCACTGGTGCCGGCGCTGACCCTTTGCGCGACGGTGATCAGCCGTCCCACTGCGCGGCGCATAGTGTGTGATGCGGGGTGGAAATACCACGGTTGCCATCCCACGCTATCGCAGCCGTTGCGTATTCCGGGTCTGCTCAGCATGGCGTACGCGGCGGAGCACCTGACGCTGGAGTGTGGCCAGGATGTGGCGGGATTCGCGGTCGGCGAGCGGATCGAACTGGCGCTGGGTTACGCCGATTCCACGGTTTTCCTGCACCGGGAAGTTTTGGCCATGCGCCAGGGTGAAATCGAGGACGTGTTGCTCCTGCCAGCACGCCCATGAGCGCGAAGAAGCGGCGTAAAAAGGAGACAGGAAAAAGATGTCGGTGGTTTATTTCAACCCTACAACTGGAGCAAACAAATGACTCAATACACAACTGGCAACAAGCGAGATTTTCTGAAGGGCGCAGCCGTGCTGGGCGGTGTGGCGTCGACCCTCGGCGCGGTGATCGCGCCGCGCGCGGCATTTGCCCAAACCCTTGAAAGTGGTATCAGCAAGGACTCCACGCTTGCCAAGATTCTGGCCTCGGGCACCTTGCGAGTCGGCTACGCGCAGACCGGCCCGTTCTTCTACAAGAACGCCAAGACCGGGGACCTGGGCGGCATCTACTTCGACCTTGCCACCGAGCTGGCCAAGCAGATGAACGTCAAGCTTGAGTTCAAGGAAGTGACGTTTCAAAATGCCACGGTGGCCTTGCGCCGTAACGACTACGACGTCTTCGGCTCGGCCCTGACCTACACCATCGCCCGCGCGTTGGCAGTGGACTACATTGGACCGCTGTTTGAAGTCGGCAGCCTGCTGATGGTGCACAAGGACAACGCGGGCAAGTTCAAGACCTTGAGCGATTTCAACAAACCGAACGTCACCTTCTCGGTAGTTTCGGGCGGCAGCGAAGAACCGCGCATCCCGTTGCTGTTTCCGCAGGCCAAACTGATCACCACCACCGGCCAGGCGGAACTGGGCGCGGAGCCGGTGCGCGCCAAGAAGGCCGATGTCTGGATGAGCAGCCAGATGGCGGTGCTGCTGATGGCCAAACGCACTAACTGGGCGGCACCGTTCGACCCCCAGAATCCGCTCGACAAACGTCCCAGCAGTTGGGCGGTGCGTTATGGCGATCTCGAGTGGAAGAACTTCCTCGACTTCTGGGCAAAATTCGTGCGTGTCAACGGCGAGACCGACCGCCTGCTAAAGCTGCACGTGGATACCCTGGGCAGCACCACCTAATCGAGCCGGTCAACCAGAGCGTGAACCAGCGATGGCCGCAGTTCCGAATATCAGCGTGGTCGACCTGCACAAGAAGTTTGGCGCGCTAGAGGTTCTCAAAGGCATTTCCTTCGATGTGCAACGCGGCACGGTGGTAAGCATGATCGGGGCCAGCGGCTCCGGCAAGAGTACGCTGCTGCGCTGCATCAACCACCTGGAAACGCCGACTTCGGGCGATATCCTGATCGAGGGCGAATCGCTGCGTTTTCACCATGACAAGAACGGCGTTAGCCGGCCCCGTACAGTGGCCGAGATCAACCGCATCCGGCGCGACCTGGGCATGGTGTTTCAGCAGTTCAATCTGTGGCCGCACATGACGGCGCTGGAAAACGTGATCGAAGCCCCGCGGCATGTGCGCGGCATGTCGCGCCGGCAAGCGCTCGAACTGGGCCGGGCCTGTCTGCATCGGGTGCACCTGTCGGAGAAGGCCGACGTGTATCCGGCCCGCCTGTCGGGCGGGCAGCAACAACGCGTGGCGATTGCCCGCGCGCTGGCGATGCAGCCCAAGGTGATGCTGTTTGACGAGGCGACGTCATCGCTGGATCCTGAATTGACCGACGAAGTGCTGGCCGTGATGCGCGATCTGGCCCGCGACGGCACCACCATGATCGTCGTTACCCACGAAATGGGTTTCGCGCGCGACGTGTCCGATCACGTCATGTTTCTGCACAACGGCCTGCTCGAAGAGCAGGGCGCGCCGCGGGAGCTGTTCAGCGCGCCGCAATCCGATCGGCTGCGCCAGTTTCTGCACAAATCGCTCAGGACCTGACCGTGTCCGAATCCCTGCGCGAAGCGCTCGACCTCACTTTGTTCTGGGAATACCGGTTCATCCTGGTCAAGGGTCTCACCATGAGCCTGGGCGTATTTGCCTGCGCGGCGGTGCTGGCGTTGGGCGTCGGCCTCGCGGCCGCTTTGCTGCGCGTGAACCGGCACCGAGCTTTGCGCTGGGCTGGCACATTACACGTGGAAATTTCGCGCAACTCGCCCGACTACATCATGGTGGTTTGGGTGCACTTTGTGCTGCCGCTGTTATTGGGAGGGCTGATCGGGCGGCGACTGGAATTCAACCCCTTCGTCTCGGCCGTTCTGGCGCTGGGTTACGTCTACAGCGGTTACTTCGCCGAAACCTTCCGCGCCGGCATCGAAGCCGTTCCCAATGGACAGATCGAAGCGGGGAACGGCCTGGGCATGTCGCAACGCTTGATCATGTGGCGGCTGATCCTGCCGCAGGTGGTGCGCCGCATGTTGCCGGAATCGGTGAACCAGTTCATTTCATTGTTCAAGGCCACCAGCATCGTCTCGCTGATCGCCGTGCCCGATTTGATGTACCAGGTGTCGATGGTGTCGGCACAGGAGATGAAGCCGTTGCCGCTGTATACCGGCGCCGCGCTGGTCTATTTCGCGGTCATTTTTTCTTTTGCGAGTTTGCTGCAGGTGTCGTCGCGGCGCTGGCGCAGCAAAATATTTGCATGATGGGCCGCGTCCGCGGTAGGCCCGTCACGGGGGCTCAACTTTTCTTTCGGGTCTGAGCATGGGCAACTGGGAACGATTGGTCTGGAACCAGCGCGGAATATTGTTCGCCGGCTTTCAAACTACGCTGGAAGTCTGTGCGATCGCCTTCGCCGGAGCGATTCTGGGTGGTTTGTTCCTGTGCCTGGTTCGGGTCTATGTGCGCCCGCTGCGTCCGGTGGCTGTTCTGCTGATCGAGTTTTTTCGCGCCACGCCGATCCTGGTGCAATTGTTGTGGGTGAACTATGTCTGGCCCGAGTTGTTCGGCTGGCCCAACACTTTCTTTGGCGCCGCCTGCGTTGCGCTGGCGCTGCAGTCCAGTGGGTATCTGGCCGAGACCTTTCGCGGCGCCATCGAGGCGATACCGAAAGGGCATCTGGAAGCCGCCAGCTCGCTCGGCATACCGGCCCGCCGGGCCTTTGCCCGCATCGTACTGCCGCAGGTGTTTCTGGCTGCCGCGCCCTCCATCGCAAACCAGTTCACGGTGATCGTCAAATCATCGGCTCTGGTTTCGGTGATTGCCGTGCCGGACCTGATGTTCCAGTCGCAAAAGCTGGTAAACGTCTGGTACGAACCGATCGAGATTCTGACGGCCACGGCCGCCATTTACATCGTCTTTATCTTCGCGGTGTCGTTGTCCAGCAAGCTGCTAGCGGACCGGTTGCGTGATCGCTTCGGATTGACCGCGAGCTGACCGGTACCGTCAGGCGGGAGTGCCAAGCGCATTGAGAAAATAAACGCCAAGCCTAAAATTCTCCCATGCGCCTGTCCCCTGCACAAGTTGCTGCCATACGCAAGCTTGTCTCCCAACTTGCGGGAGACGCCGCGCGCGTATGGTTGTTTGGCTCCCGCGTGCGTGATCACGAACGCGGCGGTGACGTGGACCTGTTGCTGGAGGTTGATGAAGTGGTTGCAGAACCGGCCCAGCTCGCCGCCCGGCTTGCAGCTCAGGTCTCAAGAACCATGCATGGGCGCAGGGTGGATGTATTGATCAAAGCACCGAACCTGATGCACTTACCGGTCCATACCATTGCCCTTGCGGAAGGTGTGCGTCTATGAGAATCGCTAAATCACTGGCTGCGCGCCTCGAATTTTTGTCGCGCGTAACAACTAAAGAGTGTGAGCACCTACTGGACACAGACCGTCGCCTGTTTGGTAGTCCCTTCACGATTGGAGAGGCCCGAAAGATAGCCGCAGACCCGATATTGGCTGAGCGACTGGACGCGTTCGTTGCTCGCTTCGGTCGCCTGCAAGACACCGTCGGCGACAAACTGCTACCAGCCTTGCTGAGCGCCTTGGCGGAAACACCTGGCCCGGCTATCGACAACCTGGATAAAGCAGAGAAGTTTGGCTTTATCGAGGCTGCTGATGTCTGGATGGAAATGCGCCGTCTCAGAAACCAGATGGTTCATGAGTACATCGAAGACCTGGCCGTTCTTTCCAGCGCCTTGCGCGGCGGCCACGCCTTTGTGCCTGCCCTTATAGCTGCGGCTCGTCGCTGCGTGGCAGAGTCTGACCGCATTCTTCATCCATAGTTATGCGCCAAGTGTTCAGGCTCTCCCCATGAGCCTGGGCGTGGGGTGTAAACAAGGCTCTGCGCTGGATGAAATGCCGGTCTTAATGGCTCATCGGATGCACCCTGAGCTTCCGATACTGGGGCATCATGTACATAAATCCCCTCAAAACCAAACCGTCCAGCGTGGCGCGGTATTCGCCCAACCCCAGCGAAAGCTACCAAAAGGTCAACAACGGGTTCAGTTGGGGGCCGCCTTCCTCGGCTCTTCTGGACGCTGTCGAACTCTGGAATCTGGCATCGATCACCCAGATCCACTATTCACAACCCACGTCAGAAGGTCAGCGTAGGCGCGTCTTGACATCTTGACGGGTTAGCCCTTGACCTATGCCAACTCGCAGGGTGGAGCAACGTCATAGGCGGTTTGTTGCGGCTACCAGCGCCGCGATTTGTCTACTTGATGCGGCAACATCTGGTGCTTGACACCCTCCCACTGTTCATGGCGTATGGAAGCAAATGGCTCGAAACCATTGACCGGCGCTCGCACGCTTGCCTTTGGTCGGATGAGGAAAATTGCCAGAATCCCGATATCGCCCCAACTGATCTCAGTTTGGATCAATCGGCAATCAATCGCATCGGTTCGAAAGGCGGCCCCTTTGGAGTCGTACACGATTTCGTTCTGAGTACCCGCAGCGTTTGCGGTCATTCAACAAACTCACCCAATTCGGGAGATGCCCGTCGCTAACAACTGGCACCTAGAATGAGCCAATCATGGTTGCCGGGTTTCGCGGGATTTTTATACCTGCATGAAAATAGGGAAGATCGACCGAAAGCCAGGCTACAAGCCACGTTCACGGGATTCTCATGACCAGATTAAATCGCAGCGGCCAGATTAATTCGCAGTGTTTGCGATGGATATTACGTTGGGCATACAAGGAGAAAAGCTGTGCGAGCACTCAATAGGTTGAGAAGTCCACCCCCTGCGAATTCTCGCGATATGCGAGCTTATATGCAGGCAATACTTGAGGCGACAGGGCTGCTTGCAGGTGAGCGGTTTGATATCTCGCGATTCATGCGTAACTACCGAACTCATCTTGACGCTGGTAGGCTGCAAAAACATAGTGACGGAAGCTACTCTCTGAGCGAGCCTGGAAGGCAGTACTTTATAAGTCGGCTCACTGATGAGCCTTCAGTGAAAGGCCAGCTTGTTGGACGTTCCGAAGTAGTCGAGATGTTGCGTAACATCACTGCGGACCACCCTGCCGCCGGCTGGACTCCAATAGAAGTCGGGCGGCCTTGATGCCCAA
>JANNGR010000267.1:0-2565 GCA_031403955.1 Betaproteobacteria bacterium | reverse complement strand
CCGCACCGTACCGCCCAGCGCCAGGCCGCGGTACCAGGCGAAAAAGCCGATCCACATCGAGAACAACGAAACATAGGCAAAACCCAGCCAGGCGCCGGAGCGTATGGCTTGCGCCGGCCAGTTGAGCAGCATGACCGGCAGTGTCAGCGGCAGACTGATCACCAGCACCCAGCAAATAACCCGCTCCGCCCCCAATTGACCGGCCAGTTGTGCGCCGCTGACATAACCGACGGCGGCGCTGACTACCGCCAACAGCAGCAACAGGTCGGCAAATTGTGCGCCACTGCTGGAACCGGAGCGCAACACGACAAACGCTCCCACCAGCGCGCTGCCGGCCATGGCACACATCCAGAATCCCAGGCTGGGGCGCTGGCGCAGCCACAAGCAGCCGGCCAGGGCAGTCGCCAACGGCAAAATACCGAGGATCACCGAGGCATGTACTGCCGCCACATGGCGCAAACCGATGGCCATGAGCAGCGGGAAACCAAGCACCACGCCGAATGCGGTAAACAACAATGCGCCCCACTGGCGGCCTGTTGGAATCGGGCTGCGGGTCAGGATGAGGTAAACAACCGACAACATGCCGGCCACCGCCGCTCGGCCAAAAGTAACGAAGGTGGGTGACAGTTGCGGAGTGTCAAAGTTGCCGGTGGCCAGTTTGGTCATTGGCAAGGTTGCGGCAAATACCACCACACCCGCCAGGCCCAGCCAAAGGCCTTTGGTTTCGCGGTGGAGGTTGCGGGCTTGCCAGAACATGGTGCAGACTTTATAGTCAAAACCAGCACACTAACCATACAGTAATTCGGACAATTGTCGAGTCTGTACTGGTTGCTCGGACCACACAGCGACCTTCATTGGAGCCGCGCCCAAACCATGTTGATGCACAGTGCTTCCCGGTCCTTGACCGAACAACTTGCGGCTCGATTTGCCGAGCGTATTCGCAACCGTTTGTTGGCTACCGGTGCGCGCCTGCCGTCGGTGCGCCTGTGCGCTCGACAGCAGGGCGTGAGTCCTTCCACCGTGGTGGCTGCCTACGACCGGTTGCTGGCCCAGGGCCTGGTTGAGGCACGCCGCAATCGTGGCTTTTTTGTGCGCGAAATGGTGCCGGGGCTAGAGCAACGGATACCGACCGGGCATGCTGCCGGTGCAGCGGCCGGCGCCAGCGAAGTTGCGGCGCGCCGAGCGCCGGTCAGCGCCGCGGCCTTGATTCGAGGCATGTTCCACACTGTCAGCGACAAGCCACAACCCGGCATGGGCGTTTTCCCTCCTGACTGGCTGGAGAGCAGCTTCATGCCGGCCGCTATCCGCAAGGTCACCGGCACCCAGGCACTGAAGGAGTTTTCACTCCAATACGGCGAGCCGGCTGGTGACGCCGGCTTGCGGCGAACATTGTCGAAAAAGCTGGCCAATCTGAATATTCATGCCTCGCCCGAGCAGATCATCACCACGGTTGGGGCCACCCATGCGCTGGACGTGGTGAGCCGCAGCCTGTTGCGTGCGGGCGACTATGTGATGGTGGAAGAACCCGGCTGGGCGGTCGAGTTTGCGCGCCTGGACGCGTTGGGCATGCGCATTTTGCCGGTGCCGCGGCGTGAACGCGGGCCGGATCTGGACGTGATGGCGCGTTATTGCGAATTACACGCGCCCAAACTGTTTGTCAGCGTCAGTGTGCTGCACAACCCGACCGGTTATTGCCTGACGCCTGGCAATGCGCACCGGGTTTTGCAACTCGCGAACGAGCACAACTTTCGCATCGTTGAAGACGACACCTACAGCCATATCGCGCCCGAGTCCGCGACCCGGCTGTGTGCACTCGATGGCTTGCAGCGCACGATTTATGTGAGCGGTTTTGCGAAGATTCTGGCGCCGAACTGGCGCGTCGGTTTCATGGCCGCGCCGCCGGAGCTGGTGGAACGTTTGCTCGACACCAAGTTGTTGTCCACCCTCACCACACCGGCCTTGCTGGAAAAAGCCCTGGCCTGGTGTATCGACCAGGGCCAGTTGCGCCGCCACGCCGAACGTATCCGCACCCGGCTTGACCTGGCCCGTGCGCGCAGTGTCAAACTGGCGCTGGAAGCCGGCTGCCGCTTCGCCGCCGAGCCGGCCGGCCTGTTTGGCTGGGTCGATACCGGCGTCGACACCGACGCCTTGTCCCAGCGCATGCTCGACCTCGGTTATCTGATCGCGCCCGGCGCCTTGTTTCATGCGCGGCGCGAACCAAGCACGTTGATGCGCATCAACTTCGCCACCACGCAGGAAGCCCAGTTCTGGCGCGATTTCAGGTACGCCATAACTTGAGTACACGTGGGTCTTCTCCAAGCTCGATTTCCAGGTTGCCAAACCAATCGATATCGGAAAAAATCGGTGCTGAGCGCGCAGCAGAGGCGGTCTGGAAGGAGAACACCCGATGTCGATCAAGCAGATGTTTCTCGACGACGGCCCGGAAATTTCACTGGTGCAAAACCGCCTGACGGCTGCTGGTTTGATCCTTGCGGCATTGTTCTTTTCCGGCAGCTTCTCGATCGCTTTGTACGCCCAGTTCAAGGAGCCGGGTACCACAAAGGA
>JANNGR010000266.1:0-1609 GCA_031403955.1 Betaproteobacteria bacterium | reverse complement strand
GTAGATTGCGCGGTAGCCGGCGCGCTTTGCCAGCAGCGCGTGGTTGGCGTTGATGGCACCGACTATCTGCAGCGGTGACTCGGCCGCGAGTGCAGCGCGAAACGAAAGGGCTTGGTTTTGGATTGCGGGCATGCTGGTCTTGCGAGGGCGGAGAGGCGGGAATGGATCAATTAGTGACTGGCGGAATACCCCTGTTTTTGTGGTCAGCACCTGGAGCCAGCGCATCGAGCGTGCGGGCCAGTGCCGGCTCGGCCTTGTCCACGGCGGTGTACGCCGCCGCGTTCACGATCACGTCCGGCGCAACCCGGCGCACCGTCCCAGCCAAGCCCGGCAGATTGCCGAAGTCGCCGTGCACGAACAAGTGGCGCGCATCGCCCGATAACGAAGCCAGGTTCCGCAGGTTGCCGGCGTAGGTGAGCTTGTCCAGGTTAAGCACCGGCTCGTCCGACCGGGCCAGCCAGTCGAGTACAAAGTTGCTGCCGATAAAGCCGGCGCCGCCGGTTACGAGAATGGTCATGTAGTTGATGTACCAAGTGCGCAGGTGCCAGAGACTTTGGGTTTGACCGCGTCAATAGCCACCGCCCAGTGTCAATTGCCTGGCCAGCGAGCTGGGCTTCGATGGTGATGCAGGCAGGCCAGTACGGAGACGCGCTGGTCGCTCAACAGTTCCGGGTTGCGCGTCAGGTGTTCTTCGGCCGTTGCAACCACCCGTAAAAAGTCGCCGCCCAGACCATAGGACTATTGTTCGTACCTAGTTCGTCGAGAACCGCTGGCCTTGTTTCCGCGCCAGTCTCGTCGGCAATTTCATCCCACAGGTCTTCCACCAATTGAAGGCGTTCAAATTTTCCCAGATGTGCACCGAATTGAAGTGTGGCTCTCATGTTGCAAAGTCTAGCACCCCGTGTCCTATGCGCTACTCTTCTCGGGCGTCGGCTTGATGGCTTGGACCGGCCGTCGCCGCGGCAGGCCAATGGGCGTTGGAACCACGCCAGCACCAACAAAAAGTACCGCCTCAAGGTGCCGCAACGCGCTGCTCCGGGCCCACCGGCGAGCGCCGCACCCACACATAATCCACTCTCCATCCCTGTTACTTGGCGGGCAAAATGAATCCACACCAGCGCAAAGACGGCGCGACAAAACTGTCAATTTTTTTGGTAGTTGCCATTGTGCTGGCGCTGGTTACGGCAATAGCGCTTGTCAGTTTGACTTACCACCGGATGGTGCTGGACAGCCATTGGGCGATTTCCAGCGAATGGCTCAACAAGGCCGATATTGAAACAAGAGCCGCGGCCCTCGGGCAATTGGGCGACTATTTTGGCGGCACACTGAATCCGATATTGAGTTTTAGCGGGTTCCTGGTGCTGTTGCTCACGGTAGTGTTGCAGCGCCGCCAGCTTGACGAGGGAACACGGCAGCTTGAGCAATCCACCAGGGCAATTGACCTGGAGGCGTTTGTGCGCGTCAACGACATTCTGCAAACAGCCGAGGGCATCGCGGCCCGCGAAAGACTGTATGAGTTATTCCATGGCGGAATGGCGGAAAAGCCGTTTGCGCAGTGGACGCAAACAGACAAGAAGGCGGCGGAGACGGTGAGTCGCCAATTCGAACT
>JANNGR010000265.1:0-1518 GCA_031403955.1 Betaproteobacteria bacterium | reverse complement strand
CTGCGCCCGCTGGATGCCTAGTTCGCGTGCCTGGCCAGCAAGTCCTGCTGAGCCGACCGCCGCACGCCGCCGCGCGATCGCGCGCGCTCGTACTTGCCCGACGCGTCCATGACCCAGGCCTGCGAATCGTCCTCGAGATACGTGTCCAGGCACTCGTCGCGCACCCGCGCCGCCAGCCGCTCGTCCTGGATCGGAAAGCACGTCTCCACGCGCGAATAGAAGTTGCGCTGCATCCAGTCGGCCGAGGACGCCCACGTCAGGTCCTTGCCGGCGTGGTGGAAATGGAACACGCGCGAGTGCTCCAGGAACCGCCCCACGATCGAGCGCACACGGATCGTCTCGGAGATGCCCGGGACGCCCGGCCGCAGCGCGCAGATGCCGCGCACGATGAGGTCGATCGGCACGCCCGCGCGCGACGCGGCGTAGAGCGACTGGATGACGCGCGGATCGACCAGCGCGTTCATCTTGGCGGCGATGTACGCCGGCCTCGAGAGACGCGCCTGGTTGGCCTCGAACGCGATCATCTCCACCAGGTCGTCCTGCATGTGGAACGGCGCCTGCGTCAGCTTCCGCAGGCGCGTGACGCGTCCCAGCCCGGTCATCTGCATGAAGACGTCGTGCACGTCCTCGCACAGGTCGCGGTCGCACGTGAACAGCGACACGTCCGTGTACGCGCGCGCCGTCTTGGCGTGGTAGTTCCCCGTGCCTAGGTGCGTGTAGCGGCGCAGTCGTCGGCCTTCGCGCCGCACGACGAGCATCATCTTGGCGTGGATCTTGTGCGCGACGATGCCGTACACGACCTTCGCCCCGGCTTCCTGCAGCTTCGTCGCGAGGTCGATGTTCGCGGCCTCGTCGAAGCGCGCGCGCAGCTCGACCACCGCGGTGACCTCCTTGCCGGCGCGCGCCGCGTCGAGCAGGGCGGCGACCATGGGGCTGTCGGGGCCGGTGCGGTAGAGCGTCTGCTTGATGGCGAGCACGTCCGGATCCGCGGCGGCCTGGCGCAGAAACTCGATCACCGGCGAGAAGGACTCGAAGGGATGGTGCAGCAGGATGTCGCCGCGGCGCAGGACCTCGAACAGGTTGCGGTCCGACGCCAGCCGCTTGGGGAGCCCGGGCAGGAACGGCGGGTACTTGAGGTCGGGCCGGTTGGCGGCGTCGTAAAGCGCGGCGAGCCGGTGCAGGTTGACCGGGCCGTGGCAGCGGTACAGGTCGCGCCGCTCGAGCTGCGTCTGGCCGAGCAGGTAGCTGGCCATGTCCTCGGGACAGTTGTCGGCCACCTCGAGGCGCACGGCGTCGCCGTAGTTGCGCGACGGCAGCTCGCCCTTCAGCGCCTGCAGCAGGTTGTCGACTTCCTCCTCGTCCACCCAGAGGTCGCTGTTGCGCGTGACGCGGAACTGGAAGCAGCCGAGCAGCGTCATGCCCGGGCGCATAGGCAAGCGCTGCGTCTTGGGCGGCGCGGGCGATGCCGAGAGCTTGCGCGGCGACGGCGGGGCGGGTGTGGTTCAGCGTCATCATGGC
>JANNGR010000264.1:0-12617 GCA_031403955.1 Betaproteobacteria bacterium | reverse complement strand
TGCAGTCTTCGTTGAGACCAACCGGTTCGCTGAGAGCTCGATGGCGAACTCCGGAATGTCACCAATAAAGGTATAATTTCCGCTCCATGTTTGCTTTTGAATATGACGAAGCGAAAAGCCAGTCCAATTTTTCAAAACATGGAATCAACTTCAACGACGCCCAGTTGCTTTGGACAGACACAGGGCTGCTGGAGATTCCGGCAAGAACAGATGATGAAGCTCGCTATCTGGCGATAGGGCTTATCGACGGCAAACACTGGTCGGCCGTCATAACCTACCGGGGTCCAAATATTCGACTGATTTCGGTTCGTCGATCACGCGCTGAGGAGGTGGCACTGTATGAAAGCTAAGACGTTCGAAAAACACTTTGACGAAGGCGTGGACATAACCGGAGCTTTGGATCTGTCCAAAGCAAGACGTGTGTTGCTTGCACCAAAACGCGTCAACGTCGACTTTCCAGCCTGGATGGTCGAATCACTGGATCGCGAAGCTAACAAGCTGGGTGTCACCAGGCAATCGATTATCAAGGTATGGCTCGCCGAGCGCCTTGAGGCGACATCTTCCGATAGCGCGTTTCACCGGGCTCGCGCCGATGCGGCGCTGCGCGGATCGTGAAGTGCGGCGCTCATCATGCATGGACAATCCGCAAACCCGATCGCGTTCACATCAGCTACACGAGCGTCTTGAACGCAAAGGAATCGAACCCGCACATCCGGGGAACATCGGATAGCGGACCGCGTGGCGATCACCGCATCGTTCCCGCGCAAGAAGCGGCGTCCGTGCGCGACTATGTGGGCGACCGGTAGAACGGTTCACGGCCCACCACCTATTCTTCGACCGCGGGGGTAATTCCGCCTTGACCGGCCTGCGCGCGTCCAAGATACTGGAACGTCCGCCTAACGAGGAAAACCATGAGCCGTATCGTTACCATCGCCGCCGCGCAACTCGGCCCGATTGCCCGCGCTGAGGGCCGTGCCACGGTGGTCCGGCGACTGATCGAGCTGATGCGCCAAGCCAGGGCGATGGGCGCTGAGGTGGTGGCTTATCCCGAGGCGGCGCTGACGGCTTTCTTTCCGCATTGGTTCACTGAAGACGAAGCCGAGGTGGATGCCTGGTTCGAACCCGAAATGCCGGGCCCGCAAACCACCGCGCTGTTCGATGAGGCGCGTCGCTTGAATATCGGCTTTCACCTGGGCTACTGCGAACTCGACTTTTCGAGCGGGCGCAAACGGCGCTTCAACACGTCGATCCTGGTCGATGCGAGCGGCGAAATCATCGGCAAGTACCGCAAGATTCATCTACCGGGCCACACCGATTACCGGCCCGACACGCCGTTCCAGAATCTGGAAAAGCGTTACTTCGAGGTTGGCGACCTGGGCTTTGGTGCCTGGCGCGCCTATGGCGGGGTGGCCGGCATGATGATTTGCAATGACCGGCGCTGGAGCGAGTCGTACCGGGTGTTGGGCTTGCAAGGGGTGGAGATGGTTTTTTGCGGCTACAACACGCCGGTGCACCACCCGGCGGCACCCGACCATGACCGGCTGGGGCAGTTCCACAACGAGTTGTGTATGCAATCCGGCGCCTACCAAAACAGCGCCTGGGTAATCGGCGTGGCAAAAGCCGGCGTCGAGGAAGGCGTGGACATGATTGCCGGTAGCTGCATCATCGCACCCACCGGCGAGATCGTTGCGCGCTGCAGCGGCAACTGCGACGAGCTTGCCGTCGCGCGCTGTGACCTGGACCTGGGCCGCTCGTACCGCGCCACGACCTTCAACTTTGCGCTGCACCGGCGCCCCGAACACTACCGGATAATCGTCGAGCGGACCGGGTCGATAGCGCCGTAGTGCCAGGATAATGGGCCGGCCCATGTTGCCCTGGCTCGATACGCTCAAATTCAAAATTGTCGCCATGGCGGTGGTGACCGGCGTGTTGTCCGCGATAGGCACCGCCGAGTTGGTGTTGACCACCACGCGCGCCGACATAGAGCGCCTGCTGCTTGAAAACGACGCCGACAATAGCGCCGGCACGGCCGCGCTGCTGGCCAATAAACTCGACACGCTGCAGCTCACCCTCTCCGCCGTGGCCCGGCAAATTCAGCCCGCCATGTGGCAGGACCGGGTTGCAATGGAGCGCTTTTTGCGCGACAAGCCCGCCGCCAATGCCTTGTTTGACAGCTTGCTGGCGGCCCGGCCGGACGGCAAACTGATGGTACGGATGGTCAAAGGAGAACCAACAACCGACCTGCCCAATATTGCCGACCGCAATTACTTCCAGCGCGCGCTCACAACCGACCAGCCAGTGGTGTCGGACCCGATAGTGGGACGCATCACCAACGCCCCGTTGATAGTCATCGCGGTGGCCGTGCCCGCAGCCGATGGCAAACCCGAGGGCATCTTCGGTGGCTCGCTGGCACTGGAATCGGAACGGCTGTTGTCAGGCTTGGGTGGCGCCGACCGCCGCGATGGGTCGCGCAGCCTGGTGATGGACCGCGCCGGCGTGCTGCTGGCGCATCCCGATCCGGCCCGGGTGCTCGGCCGAGCGGCCGACGAACCCGGTCTGGCCGAGGTGTTCCGGCAGTGGCATGCCTCTGGTAGCCCGATCAACACCGAAGGAACGGCAACCTTGTCCGGCGGCTTTCTGGTCTCGATGGCCGGCATTGCGGTATCGGACTGGGTACTGGTGCGGCTGACACCGCAGTCGCTTGCATTACAACCTGTGATGGCGGCGCAGCGAACGGTGTGGCTCTCCGCCATCGGCGTGGGTTGTGTGGCCGCATTGCTGGCCGGTATTGGGGCCTGGCTGGTGACGCGCCCGATCTCCCAACTGCGCACGCGCGCCGAAAAACTGCTCACGCATGAGGGACCGTCGGCCGATGCCTGGCCAACCGAACATGGCGAGTTGGGCGATCTGGCGCGCGCCTTTCAACAGGTGGTGGACCAACGCCAGCGGCGCCAGGGCGAAACCCAGGCGCTGCTGCGGCAACTGGAAGCGGTACTCGACCACGCCGAGGTCGGTATTGCCCTTACCCGCAATGGCCGGTTCGAGCTGGTGAGCCGGCATTTCTGCCATATATTTCGCTGCGACAAGCAGCAGGCGCTGGGCCAGTCAACGCGCATCATCTATGCGTCGGATGAGGCCTACCAGGCGCTGTCGGCGCGAGCCACGCCGGCGTTCATGCAACACGGCGCGTTTGACGGCGAAATCGAGCTGATTCGCCTCTCGGGGCAACCGTTTTGGGCCCATATGCGAGGCCGGGCGGTGGTTGCCGGGGATCAATCTCAAGGCACGATCTGGACCATCGAGGATGTAACCGAGGTACGCGAGCAGCGCGAGCGTCTGACCTGGTCCTCCAGCCACGACGCACTGACCGGGCTGACGAACCGGGCCGCCTTTGAGGTCCTGCTGGAGCAGGCGACCGAACATGCGGCGACCGAGCCGTTCTGCGCCATGTTCATTGACCTGGACCGCTTCAAGCAGGTCAACGACACCGGTGGTCATGCGGCCGGCGACGCGCTGCTGCGCTCTATGGCGCATGAATTGGCAACCCAGGTGCGCAAGTCCGATACGGTGGCGCGGCTCGGCGGCGATGAATTCGCGGTGCTGCTAAGTCAGTGCCCATTGTCCCAGGCACGCGACATCGCGGAGAAACTGCGCAACGCCGTGCATAGCTACCGGCTGCTTTGGGAGGGCGTGAGTTTCGGCGTCGGCGCAAGCATTGGCCTGGTGGCGGTCGACGCCAGCTACGCCACGGCAACCGATGTGCTGCGCGCCGCGGACGCCGCGTGTTATGCAGCCAAACAAAATGGGCGCAACCGCGTGGCGGTTCATGGTCAATAGGCAAATGCCAATGGGTGTCTTGAACCAGCGGGTTGACAGCTTGAAACACGGGCTTGCACGCGGCTGCAATTGGGACCACACTGCAAGCCACGCCATAACCCCACAGCAAGGATCAAAACCATGAGCACTCCGGTTCGCGCTTCCGATACGCCGTTTGCGGTCAACGTTGAGCAGGGCAAAGACTACTGGTGGTGCGCCTGTGGCCAGAGCAAGAACCAGCCGTTTTGTGACGGCTCGCATAAAGGCGGCGCATTCACGCCTATCAAATACAACGCCACCGACACCCGGCAAGTTTATTTTTGCGGCTGCAAGTCCAGCAGCAACAAGCCGCTGTGCGACGGGAGCCACAAGAACCCGGTCTGATTCAGCGCCGGGCGCGCCTGGCAATCAACTCGATCAGTTCGCGCAGCAACCCATGGGCGTTGGACCCGGCCAGGTCCAGCACGTGGCTGCGGCTGTAATAGGGGCTCAGATCCAGGCCGACACCCAGGCCGAATATCTCCACCCGGCCACCGGTTTCGATGGCCTGCACCACGCCCTGCAGATGGTGGTCCAGATAAAACGCGTCGTTGGCCAGGCTGGTGGCGCTGTCCATCGGTGAGCCGTCGGACACCACGAGCAACAACTTGCGTGCCTCATCGCGTGGTTGCAGGCGGCGCACGGCCCACAACACGGCCTCGCCATCGATAGCTTCGCGAAACAGGTCGGCCTTGAGCAAGGCGGCAATCTCTGGCCGGGCACGGCGCCAGGTGGTGTCCGCGGACTTGAACACCATGTGGCACACCTCGTTCAGCCGGCCGGGGTGCGCCGGCCGTCCGGCACGTAACCAGTCGCGCCGGGCCCGGCCACCATTCCACGCCCCGGTAGTGAAACCCAGCACTTCGCTGGCAACACCGGCCATCTCCAGCGCGCGAACCAATACATCGATCAAGGCGGCCAGCGGCTCTGCATGTTCCTTCATCGAGCCCGAGCAATCGATCAGAAAACTCAGCACACAGTCGGCTGCGCTGTGTGGTTGTCGCGTGCGAAACAGGCGCCGCTCGGTGGGCGACGCCACCAGTTGCGCCAGTCGCCGGCCGTCGATGGCGCCCTCTTCCTGACCGTCGTCCCATCCGTCGAGCGCAGGGTTCGCCAGCAGCGCGCGCAACTCGCGCGCCAGGCGCGCCAGGTTCACGCCCATGGTGGCAATACGCACTTCGAGCCGCTCGCGGTTCTCTTTCAGCAGTTGTTTGCGCACCATCGATGCTGCCGTGCGCTGGCGGTCATAGCTACGTGTGAAAACCCGGTAGCCATGCCCGGCGGCGTCGAGCACACGGCTGCGCAGCGAGATGGCGGTGGCGAAGTTGGACGTACCTTCGCCTTCAAAGTCCATCAGCAGCGCGAAGGCAGCATGTTCTTCGCTGTCGCCTTCAGCGCTGGCATGCTCCAGCGCATCGCGACTGCCCTGCAACAGGTCGGCCACCGCGCGGGCAATCGACAAGGCGTGTATCGCATACGCGGCCTGATCGTGGCGCTCGCGTCGCAGGCCAGCCAGGGCTGTACCGATCAACGGCCCGATGGCCGCACGCGTTGCCTCCAGCAGGTCTTCGGTCTCTTGCACCACCGGCTCACCGGTCACGCGAGCGCGGCAGACTTGCGCCACCGTGTACAGCGCGATGCCGCGTGCGCTGCCGGTCAGGCCCGCTTGGTGGAACGCGAGCGACCAAGCCTCAAACGCATGCCGCAGGTTGCGCCGCACCCCCGGCAGAACGACACACACCAGGGCTTCGACACGGTACTGCTCCAGCAACTCGAACATCAGCCGCTCAACCGGCCCGCTCGGGCACAGGCTGGCGTGCAACGCGGCATCACTGTCGCGCAGGCGCAGCGCCAGGCCATCGGCGGCGCCGCGAAAGGAACCAAAGTCATCGCTGTCGAGTGATGGGTGCAGGTGTGGCGCGTACAGCGGCAGCACACGCCGGCCATGGTGCAGGCGCTGGCCACGAAAATGCAGATCGGCCAGGCCACTCAAGGCTCGAATCGATGCCGCGCAGAGTTCTTCCACCTGCTGTTGTTGCCGCGCCCTGGTTTGCGCTCGCGTCATCGCCGCTTGCCGCTGACCTCATACGACTCTTCCAGCTCGAGGTCGAAGCAGCGCTGGAAATATTCGGCCACCACCGGCCGCTCGGCCTCGTCGCACTTGTTTACGAACGACAGCCGGAACGCGAGCGCCGGGTCACGGAAGATTTCGACGTTTTCGGCCCAGGTAATCACGGTGCGCGGCGACATCAGCGTGGACAGATCACCGGCGGCGAAACCCTTGCGCGTCAGGTCCGCCACGGCGACCATGGCCTTCACGAGTCCGGTGCCGGCGGCATCGGCCAGCGACGGCACGCGCGCCAGCACAATTGCCAACTCTTCGTCAGCGGCCAGGTAGTTCAGCGCAGCGACGATGTTCCAGCGGTCGATCTGCGCGTGGTTTAGCCGCTGCGCGCCGTGATACAAGCCGTTCAGGTTGCCAAGACCCACCGTGTTGGAGGTGGCGAAGAGGCGAAAGTAGGGGTGCGGCCGCAACACCCTGTTCTGGTCCAGCAGCGTGAACTTGCCGCCCTGCTCCAGCAGACGCTGGATCACGAACATCACGTCGGGCCGGCCGGCGTCGTATTCGTCAAACACCAGCGCCACCGGCCGCTGCAGCGCCCACGGCACGATGCCGCTCTGGAATTCGGTCACCTGTTTGCCGTCGCGCAGCACCACCGCGTCTTTGCCCACCAGATCGAGCCGGCTGATATGGCCGTCCAGGTTCACCCGTACACATGGCCAGTTCAGACGCGCCGCTACCTGCTCGATATGGGTCGACTTGCCGGTGCCGTGTAACCCCTGCACCATGACGCGCCGGTTGCGGGTGAAACCGGCCAGGATCGCCAGCGTCACTGCCGGGTTGAAGCGGTACACCGTATCGATCTCGGGCACATGTTCGTCCTGCTCACTGAAGGCCGGCACCATCAGGTCGGAGTCGATGCCAAAGACATCGCGCGCCTTGAGCAGTCGGTCGGGTTGCAGGTCGGTGAGCCCGGTCATTGGAGGCTTTGTGTTTCAGGCATGTTTGCGGCGCGCCGGCACCGTATCGGCATCGATCATGCTCAAGCCCAGCGCGGCGCGCTGAAGCGCCGGCAGCCAATGTTTTGCCCGTTCGGCACTCAGCCGCATGACCGGCGCCTGGATCGCAATACACAAGTTGGACCGGTTGGATGCAGCGCCGGCACGCGGCACCCGTACCGCGATACACAGCAGGCCGGGCAGGAACTCTTCGTCGTCAATCGCGTAACCGTCCTTGCGCACGCGCCGCAACTCGCGCTCCAGACGCTCCAGCTCGGTGACAGTATTGGCGGTATATTTTTCCAGCGGCGCGTGCGCCAGCAGGCGGCGGCATTGCGCCGGACTCATCTGCGCCAACATCACCTTTCCGCTGGCCGAGCAATGCGCTGGCACGCGCGAGCCGGCACGCAGGTAAAAACGCAGCGGCGCGGCGGTTTCGACCCGATCCAGGTAAACCACTTCGCCGCCCGACAGCGCCGTGATGTTGCAGCTTTCGCCCACCTCTTCAACCAAGCGGCGCAACACCGCATGGCGCGCGCCATGGTGGCTGTCGTTGAACAGCAGGTTCTCGGCCAGCCGTCGCAGCCGGGTGCCGGTGCCGTAATGGCGGCCATCGCCTTCGCGTTGCAGCAATCCGGCGGACTCCAGTTGCTGCAGCATGCGGTGCAACGTGGGTTTGGGCAAGGCGGTTTCTTCGCCCAGGCTTTGCAGCGAGTGCCGCTGGTCGCTGGCGGCAAGCACTTCCAGCAGCGCGAAGAGGCGCAACGCCGGTGTGTCAGCATTGGATTCGACCACGCCGGATGGGACGCCTCGGACAACTTTCATGTTAGCGCGACTATAGTCAAATTCCGGAAACTAGTACAGTGCGTACCGGATTTTGACTTTTTTGTTGACCAGGGCCGGTGCCGGTGCTAGAGTTCTCGATCCCCACCCCGCCAGGAGACACCGCACCATGAACCGACATCCCACACCAGAGCGCGCAAGCGTCACCGGCGTGCAGAAGATGACCCCGTCCGAGGCCTTCGTCGAAACCCTGGTGGCCAACAACGTCACCGACATGTTCGGCATCATGGGTTCGGCTTTCATGGACGCGATGGACATATTCGCGCCGGCCGGCATCCGGCTGATACCGGTCGTGCACGAACAAGGCGCCGGCCACATGGCCGACGGTTATGCGCGCGTCAGCGGCCGCCACGGCGTGGTGATCGGCCAGAACGGCCCGGGCATCAGCAACTGCGTGACGGCCATCGCCGCTGCCTACTGGGCCCACAGCCCGGTGGTGCTGATCACGCCCGAGACCGGCACCATGGGCATGGGCCTGGGCGGCTTCCAGGAGGCCAACCAGTTGCCGATGTTCCAGGAGTTCACCCGCTACCAGGGGCATGTGAACAACCCCAAACGTATGGCCGAATACACCGCGCGTTGCTTCGACCGCGCGATTTCGGAAATGGGGCCAACGCAACTCAACATACCGCGTGACTATTTTTACGGCGAGATCAGCTGCGAGATTCCCAAGCCGATGCGTGTGGAACGTGGCGCCGGTGGCGAGCAGAGCCTGAACGCGGCGGCCGAGCTGCTGGCCACTGCGAAGTTTCCGGTCATCCTGGCCGGTGGTGGCGTGGTGATGGGAGACGCGGTGGAGCAATGCAAGGCACTCGCCGAGCGACTCGGCGCGCCGGTGGTCACCGGTTATCTGCGCAACGACGCCTTTCCGGCCAGCCACCCGCTGTGGACCGGCCCGCTGGGCTACCAGGGCTCGAAGGCTTCCATGAAGCTGATCGCCCAGGCCGACGTGGTGGTGGCGCTCGGTTCGCGCATGGGGCCATTCGGCACGCTGGCGCAACACGGCATGGACTACTGGCCGAAAGACGCAAAAATCATCCAGGTCGAGGCCGATCACACCAACCTCGGCCTGGTCAAGAAAATCACCGTCGGCATCCACGGCGACGCCAAGGCCGCCGCGGTGGCCCTTTGCAAACGCCTCGAAGGCCGCACCCTTGCCTGCGACGCCACCAAGGCCACACGCGCCGTAACCATCCAGGCGGAGAAAGCGGCATGGGAGAAAGAACTCGACGAGTGGACCCACGAGCGCGACGCCTTCAGCCTGGACATGATCGAAGAGCAGAAAAACGAGCCCGGCAACTGGCTGCACCCGCGCCAGGTATTGCGCGAGCTGGAAAAGGCCATGCCAGCACGTGTGATGGTGTCCACCGACATCGGCAACATCAACTCGGTCGCCAACAGCTACCTGCGCTTCGAAGAGCCACGCAGCTTCTTCGCGCCGATGAGCTTCGGCAACTGCGGCTACGCGTTGCCCACCATCATCGGAGCGAAATGCGCCGCACCCGATCGCCCGGCGATTTCGTATGCCGGTGACGGCGCCTGGGGCATGAGCATGTCGGAGATCATGACCTGCGTGCGCCACGACATACCGGTCACGGCGGTCGTGTTTCACAACCGCCAGTGGGGCGCGGAGAAAAAAAACCAGGTCGATTTCTACAACCGCCGTTTCGTTGCGGGCGAACTCGACAACACCAGCTTTGCCGGCATTGCGATCGCGATGGGCGCCGAAGGCGTGGTGGTTGACAAACTCGAAGACGTGGGTCCAGCGTTGAAAAGAGCGGTTGACGCGCAGATGAACCACGGCAAGACGACCGTGATCGAAATCATGTGCACGCGCGAACTGGGCGACCCGTTCCGGCGCGACGCACTCTCAAAACCGGTGCGTTTTCTGGACAAGTACAAAGACTACGTCTGATCCCGACGCGCGAGTGTTGACCCCATGGCCGAGCACCTGCTCACGCTAAACGCGGGTTCATCGTCGATCAAGTTCGCGCTGTTCGCCGTGGCGGCAGGTGACGCCTCGTTCCAGGGTGTGTTGCCCACTGCGTTGTGGGCCGGCCAGGCCGATGGACTCGGAGCCGGCGCCAGCGCGCGTCTAAAGGTGCGCGACGCGCAGGGCCAGGTGCTGCATGACGAGCCCTTGGGCGGTGCCGAAGCCACACATGCCAGTGCGATCCAGGCGCTGCTCGATTGGCGTACACGCGATGCGGGCGCGGTGCCTATTGCGGCAGTCGGCCACCGTATCGTGCACGGGGGTGTGCGTTTCACGCAACCGGTGCGCCTGGACCCCACGGTGTTGACCGAGTTGACTGCGCTGGAGCCGCTGGCGCCACTACACCAGCCACACAACCTGGCCGGTGTACGCGCCGCGATGTCGGCCTTTGAAGGCGTGCCGCAAATCGCCTGCTTCGATACCGCGTTCCACGCCAGCCAGAGCGACGTGAACCGGCGCTTTGCGTTGCCGCGCGCGCTGCATGACAGCGGTGTGCGGCGTTATGGCTTTCATGGCCTGTCGTATGAATCGATCGTCGCGCAACTCGCCCGCCTCGACCCGGCCCTGGCCAGCGGCCGGGTAGTGGTGGCGCACCTGGGCAACGGTGCCTCGATGTGTGCCATACAGGCCGGCCAATCCGTCGCTACCACGATGAGTTTCTCGCCGCTCGACGGCCTGACCATGGGCACGCGCTGCGGCCATATCGACGCGGCGGTCGTGTTGTATTTGATACAGGCGCGCGGCATGGACGCGCACGACATCACCAGGCTGCTGTATCGCGAGTCCGGCCTGCTCGGCATCTCGGGTGTATCGAGCGACATGCGTGAACTCGAAGTTTCACCGCTGCCCGAGGCAGCGCAGGCGATCACACATTTCGTCGAGCAGGTGGTGCAGCACCTGGGCAGCATGGCGGCCGCGCTGCGCGGCATCGACGCCATTGTTTTCACCGGCGGTATCGGCGAAAACGCCGTCGCGCTGCGTCAGCGCATACTGGGTGAGGTGGCCTGGCTTGGCGTGCACGGCGACCTGGCGGTGAATCGGAATAGCGGACCGCGCCTGACTGTGAGCGGCAGCCCGGTTTCGGCCTGGGTGCTAAAAACCGATGAAGAGGCGGTGATCGCCCGCCACGTCACACGCCTGCTCCACGAAGGCGCGCACTGAACCGTTCGAAATCTGGAAAGCAGTAGCCCATGTTCAAGTTCCTGTCCAGTGAGCCCATCCACGACCCGCTGGCATCTCCCACGCCAACCGCGAACACCGAGCTAAGGTGCACCACCTGCTACATGTGCGCCTGCCGCTGCGGCATCCGGGTGCACCTGCGCGACGGCGAAGTGCGCTACATCGACGGCAACCCGAACCACCCGCTGAACCAGGGCGTTATTTGCGCCAAGGGCGCCTCGGGCATCATGAAGCAGGTCTCGCCAGCGCGGCTGACACAGCCGTTGCTGCGCAAGCCCGGCAGCGAACGCGGCGCCGGAGAATTCGAGACCATCTCGTGGGAACGCGTGTTCGACCTGCTGACTGAGCGACTGGGAAAAATCCGCGCCACCGACCCGAAGAAATTTGCGTTCTTCACCGGGCGCGACCAGATGCAGGCGCTGACCGGCCTGTTCGCGCGCCAGTTCGGCACACCCAACTATGCGGCGCACGGCGGCTTCTGTTCGGTCAACATGGCCGCCGGCATGATTTACACCATCGGCGGCAGCTTCTGGGAATTCGGCGGGCCGGACCTGGACCGCGCCAAGCTGTTCGTGATGGTTGGCACGGCCGAAGACCACCACAGCAACCCGATGAAGATTGCCATCAGCAAATTCAAACGCGCGGGTGGGCGCTTCATCTCGATCAACCCGGTACGGACCGGTTACTCGGCCATCGCCGACGAGTGGATACCGATCAAGCCCGGCACCGACGGCGCGTTGTTCATGGCGCTGCTGCATGAGTTGATCAGCAGCGACCTGATCGACCATGTTTTCCTGAAACGCTTCACCAACGCGCCGCAGTTGGTGCTGCTGGACGATTGCGAGCGGCAAGGCCTGTTCGCGTTCGACCCGAACCCGGAGCGGGGCGCGCCAGGCGACGGCCGCAACCCGCACAACAAGCTGGTCTGGGACCAGGCCTCTGGCACGGTCAAGAATGCATATCCCGAGGGTATTGCCGAGGGCTGCGACCCCGCCCTCGAAGGCCACTACCAGCTTGCCGACGGCAGCCACGTCGCGCCGTCGTTCCAGTTGCTGCGCGAGCGCGTGGCGAGCACCACACCCGAGTGGGCCGCGGCCATCACCGGCATCGATGCGGCGCGCATCCGCAAGCTGGCACGCGAGATCGGCGACACGGCGTTGAAGCAGGCGTTCGAAGTGCCGATTCCCTGGACCGACGCCTGGGGCAAGCTGCATCCTTCGACGCAGGCGCGCCCGGTGGCTTTCCATGCCATGCGCGGCCTGGCGGCGCACTCCAACGGCTTCCAGACCGTACGCGCGCTGGCGGTGTTGATGAGCGTGCTCGGCACTATCGACGCACCGGGCGGCTTTCGCCACAAGGCGCCCTACCCGCGCCATATCGTGCCGAACTACCGCGCCTTCAATGCGCCCGAAATGATCCAGCCGAATACGCCGCTGAATGCCGCGCCGCTGGGTTTCCCGGCGCATCCGGACGAACTGGCGATCAATGCCGACGGGTCCCCGATCCGCATCGACCATGCGTTTTCATGGGAGCACCCTTTGAGCGCGCATGGGCTGATGCACAACGTCATCACCAACGCCGTGCGCGGCGACCCGTACCGCATCGACACGCTGCTGATCTTCATGGCCAACATGGCCTGGAACAGCTCGATGAACACGATGGCCGTGCGCGAGATGCTGAATCGCAA
>JANNGR010000263.1:0-1531 GCA_031403955.1 Betaproteobacteria bacterium | reverse complement strand
ATGCGGGCCACGGCAGAGGCGCTGGTGCCCAGGTGAGCGGCCAGGGTGCGAGCGGCCGCGTCGATCGCCTTGCGGATGAGTGCAATGCGGCTGGTGGCGCCGGTGGAGGTTTCGTTGTGCACCACGCACACCGCCTTGATGGCGTGCGCCTTGTCGTCCTTCAGTTTTGCTTCGACCGCGGCCGGATCGGCACCGCGGCGCCAGTCGGTCGCGATCAGCTCCACCTGCAATCCGAGTTTGCCCGCCATTTTTTGCCACAAGCTGGCGAAATGCCCGGTCTCGACCATCAGCAGCTTGTCGCCGGGCGAGAAACAGTTGACCAGCGCCGCTTCCCAGGCGCCAGTGCCTGAAGCCGGGTAAATGACTACCGGCTGGCGTGTCTGCAGCACGTGCTTCAGGCCTTCGATAATCTCCAGGCCCAGTTGACCGAATTTCGGCCCGCGGTGGTCCATGGTGGGATAGTCGATGGCGCGCAGCACGCGGTCGGGTACGTTGGTGGGTCCGGGAATTTGCAGGAAATGACGACCGCTCTTGAAGGCCATGATACGGTTCCTTATGGACAGGAATAATGGCTGCACAGCTTTGGTGCTGAAGCCATATTTTGTATGCAATTCAATCACGCTTGTGAGGACTTCGTCAATTATTTTTTTAACACTTTGTTTATTATATATCTTGATAGAATTGTCAAGACTGCAGACTTCGCGTATTATGTATACAAATTTTGCCACCTTTATGGATCAAGCTCTGAAGAATTCCTTCCCAAGTGCAAACGCCGAGGCCGAGCCGCGCCTGCTGGCGGCGGAAGTGGTGGAGCGTCTGCGCGACCTGATCATCCAGGGTGAACTCGGGCCGGGGGTGAAACTGAACGAGCGCGTGCTGTGCGAACGCCTGCGCACTTCGCGCACGCCTGTGCGCGAAGCGATCAAGTATCTCGCGTCAGAGGGCCTGGTCGAACTCCTGCCCAACCGCGGCGCCATCGTCACTCCCATCACAGCGACAACAGTACGGGATATGTTCGTGCTGCTGGGCGCACTCGAGGCGCTCGCCGGGGAGCTTGCCTGCATCAGCGCGAGCGACGCCGACATCGCCGAAATCCGCGCCCTGCACTACCAGATGCTGGCGCACCACGCTCGCGGCGAACTCGCCCCGTATTTCCGCTGCAATCAGCAGATTCACATGCGCCTGGTCGAATGCGCCGGCAACGCCACCCTGGCCAACACCTACCGCGCCCTGAACAGCCTTGTGCGCCGCGCGCGCTACATGGCCAATCTCTCGCGCGAGCGCTGGGACCATGCGGTGGAGGAACACCAGAAAATCCTGGATGCGCTCAGCCGGCGCGACGGCGCGCTGCTGCCGGCGCTGCTGCGCAGCCACCTGCGCAACAAGATGCTGGTGGTGCTGGAAGCGCTCGGCGAGCAAGCCGGCCAGGTTATGTAGTAATGTAGCGTGGCACGCTGCGCCCCGCGAACGCGGGGGTGCCGGAAGACCCGCCGGTGGAAATTCACCATTTGCCGCGCATGGCCTGCGTAAC
>JANNGR010000262.1:0-3745 GCA_031403955.1 Betaproteobacteria bacterium | reverse complement strand
GGTGTGGTTTGGCGTGCTGATCGTGATGGTGATCCAGATCGGGCTGATATCGCCTCCGGTAGGTATGAACCTGTTCGTGCTGAATGCCCTGCTGTCCAGGGTCGGCCTGAGAACCATTTTCAGGGGCGTCTGGCCGTTTGTGATGGTGCAGATCGTGATGCTGGCCATCCTGGTGGCGTTCCCGCTTTTGAGCCTTTGGTTGCCGTCGTTCATGAAGTAACGCTGGTCTCGGTGCCGAGCGGCTGTTTCGGCGCTTCCGTGGCGCGCTGCGGCGGCGGGATGCGGATGCCGTTCTCGCGCAATACGCGTAGTATCGCCAGGTTCACCTGCGAGCGCAGGTTGAGCTGGCCGTTTTCCGGGTCGCAAATCCAGTAGCCGACGGTAAATTCCAGGCCATCGACGCCAAACGCCGACAAGTGCACCGCCACCGCCGGGTCGCTCAACACCCGGTCCTGGGCCTGGGTGGCCGTCTCGAGCAGCCGTAGCACCTGATGGTCGTAACTGTCGTAAGCCACCAGCACCACACACGACTGCCACACCACCCGGTCGCTCAGCGACAGGTTCTCGACCCGGTTGATGATGAACATTTCGTTGGGTACGATCGACTCGCGGCCGGTCAGCGAACGAATCACGCTGTAGCGTGTTTTGATGTCGGTGATGACACCCTCGAAATTGTCGACCCGCACGCTGTCGCCAATACGCACGCTGCGCTCGGCCAGCATCACGAAGCCGCTGACATAGTTGGACGCAAGTTTTTGCAAGCCGAAACCGATACCCACGCCAATCGCACCACCCAGCACCGATAAGGCGGTCAAGTCAATGCCAACCGCTGTCAACGCAACCATCAAGCCGACAAACAGCAACAGCGCACGGGTGGCGTTGCTGACCGCCTTGCGTAACGACAGGTCGCTGCCGGTCGCCGAGCGAAGCAGACGCGACTCGAGCGCCGCCGACACCCACAAGCTGAGGATCAACACCACCGCTGCTGTCAACGTGCCTTCGATCAAGGTGCGCACCGACAAGGTCGAACCACCCATCTTCCAGCGAATCTGGTCCAGCTCTTCGAGCAACAGTGGAAGCAGCCCGCTGACCCACATCACCATGGCAATCCAGGCCAGCCAGGAAATCGTGCGCTCGAGCAGCCGCACCGCTGGCTTTTCGCCGAACGCAACCTGCAACACCTTGACGCCTACCCGTATCACGAGCAAGGAAACCAGCACCGGAATCGCGATCCGAAACACCACCACCGGCGTCCATTGGGCCACCAGCACCCGCGCGCCATAAGCCAGGCACAACAGCAGGAACGGAAACATGACGCCGTCCACGATCGTGCGTCCAAACCAGATTGAGCTCGGGTCGCGTGCGCCAACCGAGCGCCGCACCATCCACACCGTGGCCCAGGCCATCACCACGCAGGCCGCCAGGGCGCCCAATTCGCTCAGCGTGCCGGGCCGTCCAAGCGCCTGTACCCAGTCGGCCAGATCGTCAATGCGGGCCGATGCCATCGCGACACAAAACTTCAAACATCGGCCAGCACGCGCACGTGCGCCTCTACGCTGCGCCCCAGCGCGCTCAGGTTGTAACCACCCTCCAGGCACGACACGATGCGTTTGTGCGCGTGGCGCCGCGCCACGTCCTTGATGCGGTGGGTGATCCACGCATAGTCCTGCTCCACCAGTCCGAGCTGACCCATGTCATCTTCGCGGTGGGCGTCGAACCCGGCGCTGATGAAGATCATCTGCGGGCGATGTGCTTCGAGCCGGGGTATCCAAACCGCCTCGATCAATTCGCGGATTTGCATGCCCTTGGTATAGGCTGGAACCGGCAGGTTGACCAGGTTGGCGGCGTTCGACTTGGCTCCACCCATTGGATAAAACGGGTGTTGGTAAAAACTAACCATCAGGATACGTTCGTCGCCGGCCACGATGTCTTCGGTGCCGTTGCCGTGGTGCACATCAAAGTCGACAATCGCCACCCGCTCCAGGCCATGGCGCTGCAGCGCATATTTGGCCGCGATCGCCACGTTGTTGAAGAAGCAAAAACCCATCGCCTCGTCACGGCAAGCGTGGTGGCCGGGCGGGCGCACGGCGCAAAAAGCATTTTCGAGCTCGCCGGCCATGACCGCGTCGGTCGCGGCCAGCGCGGCCCCGGCGGCACGCAGCGCCGCGTCCCAGGTAAACACGTTGATGCTGGTGTCGGGGTCGATCTGGGTGTGGGTCGGGCCACCGGCATCGATCTCATCACGCAGGCCTTCACACAGGCCGCGCAACGCATGTATGAACATCCGTCCATGCGCTAGTTCGATGTCGGCCAGCGGCGCTGGCGGTGCCTCGCGCCGATCCAGCGCATCACCCACGCCAGATACCAGCAGCCGGTCGTCGATCGCGTTCAGCCGTTGCGGGCACTCTGGGTGCCCGAACCCCATTTCATGTTTGCGGCAGTCGCCATGGGTGAAGAATCCAGTCTTGTTCATCGGAAGCGATCAGGCCCAAAATTTTCAGGTAACGTCATGCCATGCAGGCACAACAAAAGCTCAAATCTCTACTCGATCAGCTTAACACGGTGATTGTTGGCAAACCGGCCCAGGTGCAGGATTGTGTGGCCTGCCTGCCTGCTGGCCGGAGGACACTTGCTTATCGAGGACGTGCCGGGGGTCGGAAAAACCACCTTGGCCCACGCGCTGGCGCGCACTTTCGGCCTGCAATTTTCGCGCGTCCAGTTCACCTCCGACTTGATGCCCAGCGATTTATCCGGGGTTTCGATTTACGAACGCGGCAAAGAAGCATTTGTGTTCCACAGCGGACCAATTTTCGCCCAGGTCCTGCTGGCCGACGAGATCAACCGCGCCAGTCCAAAAACCCAGAGCGCGCTGCTCGAAGCCATGGAAGAGAAGCAGGTAACGGTCGAGGGTGAAACACGCGCGCTGCCGTCGCCCTTTTTCGTGATTGCGACCCAGAATCCACACGACCAGCTCGGCACCTATGCCTTGCCGGAATCCCAGCTCGACCGCTTCCTGATGCGCATCTCGCTCGGGTACCCGGACCGCGCGGCCGAACGCGAGTTGCTGATCGGGCATGACCGGCGCGATCTGGTGAGTGCCCTGCCGGGTCTGTTGTCGGCGCCAGAGCTGCAGCAATTGCAGCGCGACGCATTGGCCATCCATGCCGCCGACGCGTTGCTCAACTATGTGCAGGACCTGATCGCCGCCACCCGCTCGGGTCAATGGTTTTTGCAGGGCCTCAGCCCGCGCGCCGGTATTTCCATCATCCGCGCCGCCAAGGCACAGGCCATGCTCAGCAGTCGCAACTATGTGGCACCCGACGACGTGCAGGCGATACTGCCGCAGACCATCGCGCACCGGCTGATACCGGTCGGCGACGCCGGTCGCGGATCGGTTGAGCAGGTGCGGGCCATGTTATTGGCGGTGCCGCTGGCCTGAGGTGCGATTTGCATGAACGCGGCGCCGGCACTGCCCCATCCTCTGCTGCACCCGGCGGCGTATGTGCGCTCGCGTTTTCAGCGCTGGTGGCAAAGCCGGTTGCCGCTGCGCGACATAACGCTGTTGACGCAACGCAACGTCTACATCCTGCCGACCGGTCCTGGCTTCATGCTGGGAGCGACCTTGCTGGTGTTGTTGGTGGCATCGATCAATTACCAGCTAAACCTGGGTTACCTGCTGACTTTCCTGCTGGCCGGCAGCGCCCTGGTGGGCATGCATCTGTGCCATGGCACGCTGCGCGGGCTG
>JANNGR010000261.1:0-3289 GCA_031403955.1 Betaproteobacteria bacterium | reverse complement strand
TCGCCGAGCCACACGAGATAAAGCAACTGCTCAGCGCCCAGCTACCGACGACAGCCGGCAGCACCGGGGCGCAGGCGGTCCACTTCGCGTGCCACGGAGAAGCCACGCCGGGGCATGTGCTGGATGCCGCCATCATTCTCGGACAGGGCCAGCGCATGAGCCCGACCTGGCTCGCCAACGCCCCATTGGGCAAGCAGCACCGCCCGTTCCTGTTTCTGAATGCGTGCCAGGTCGGCAAGGCGGGCGAGTTGCTGGGGTCGTTCTCGGGTTTCGCCGGGGAATCCCTCAAGGGCGGCTTTCGCGGATTCCTGGCTCCGATTTGGTCGGTGGACGACGCACTGGCGCACGATATCGCGCTTGAATTCTATGAACGCGTATTCGGCGCAGCGGGAAAACCACCGCAACCGGTCGCGTCGGTGTTGCGCGACCTGCGCCGGCGCTTCGCACCCGACACCGAAAAGAGCAGCGCCAGCCGGCTGGCCTATGTGTTCTACGGCCATCCCGGCCTGATCCTGCGCAAGGGGAACTAATATGCCCGATGCCATCCTTCACGGCGGCACCACCGCCGTCAACCTGGGCGGCGGATACACGCTGCGCGCTCCCGGCTTGAAGGGCCGGGCGCGTATTCTCGGACCGCGTTTAGCCGGAACGCGCGGGCCCGAGCTAGCCACCGATGCGTTTGACCAAGCCTTCGCGCAAACCCGCATCGAGGAGGTAACGACGATAGAAATGGAGGTAAGCAGGGCGGCTTTTCCGGCCGCCGCTGCACCGATGCGGGGTCCGGAGGGCGCGGACGCATTCGAGCTTCAGGTGCCCGACCTCGGCCCCGAGGTCGGACAGGTGGTGCTCTCGATCGACGAAGCCGGGGCGTTGCAGTGGCACTTTGCGCTCGATGACGACCTGGCCGTGCAACCCTCCACGGCGCGCGGACCGGCCGGTACCAAGGTGTTTCGCATACCGCGCGAGATAGCCACGCCGCCGCAGGCACAAGCAGCTCAGACGCGCGGCCTGGTCAGCACGCTGGGGCGCAAACTGCTAAAGGTGCTGGTGTACCCGGTGACCGACGCGGTGCTGGGGCCGCTAACCAAGTCCGCCGTCGGCAAATGGGAAGAACACAAACGTGCCCACCGCCTGCGGCGTTATTTGCCGCTCGACCAAGCGCCACTGGCGGGCGAGGACTGGAGCCGGCTCGCGGCCGGGCGCGCGCTGCTTTTTGTACACGGCACGTTCAGCACCACGCTAGCAGCATTCGCCGGCCTGCCGGAGCAAACACTGGCTACGCTTGCCACACGCTACGCCAACCGGATCTTCGCCTTTGACCATCCCACGTTGTCGCTCAGTCCGCAGGCCAACGCCGCCTGGTTCTTCGCGCAACTGCCGGCCGGGCTGGCGCTGGATCTGGACATCGTTTGCCACAGTCGCGGCGGGTTGGTGAGCCGTTGCCTTGGGGGATGTTCGGCGCAGTTCGGTGTGGACCCGGCACGTTTCCGGGTGCAGCGCCTGGTGCTGGCCGGCGTGCCCAACCAGGGCACGCTGCTGGCCCACCCCGATCACATGGTGGAATTCCTGGACCGGATGACCTCGTCGCTAAACCTGTTCCCGGACAACTTCGTGTCAGACCTGCTGGAAGGCATCCTGACGGTGGTCAAGGTGATCGGCCATGCGGGACTGGTATCGCTGGACGGACTGGCGGCGATGAAGCCAGGCAATGCCTGGCTAGCGACACTGGACCAAGCACCTATTCCGGGTTGCACGGTGTACGGTATCGGCGGCGACTTCGAGCCCACCGGCGCAGGGCTCGGCGCGGCTTTCGGTACCGCCGCCGACGCGCTGATCGACCGGGTATTCGAGAATGCGCCGAACGACCTGGTGGTGCCGACGGATGGCATGCGGGTTTGGGGCGGGATCAGTCAGATTCCGGATCATCGGTTCCATGCCTTTGCGCCGCAACGCGGGGTCGTGCATACCCGTTATTTCGGGCAAGCGGAAACCTCGCAGCGCCTGCTGCAATGGCTCACCTGAGCGCTGCGCGTAGCATGATGGCCGATCCCCACGAAGCATTGCGGGCGCGCCTGCAGGAAGCCCAACAGCGCCGCGCCAGCGCCCGCGCCGCCGATGACAAGGCGGCCTGGATCGTGGCGGCTTTTGATTGCGGCCGCGCCCACTTCGAGTTGGGTGACGGCGACTTGCCGTTCGCGTTGCGTCTTTTCGGTGAGGCGATCAAGCTGATTCAGGACGGCGGTACGCGTCGCGAGTTGCTGCCGGAGCTGCTCGGCATTAGCGGCCGGACGCTGCAGCGCATGCGGCGCTGGAACGAGGTGCTGGCGTGGTACCGCCGTGCCGCGCAGGAGGCATCGGCCCAGGGGCTCGCTGCGCAGCAGTTGCGTTGGCTGGCCAAGGAAGCAAGCGCCTGTCTGGACATGAACCAGCCCGAACCAGGCCGGGAACTGCTCGGAAAGGCCATCGACACCGGGCGCGTGCTGCTAGATGCCGGGCAGGCGGTGGCCAAACCGCTGGCCGAACTGCTGCAGCGCCTCGCCGATCTCGATACCACTGCGCGGGACAAATCGGACGCGTTGTGGCAGGAAGCCGAGGGCCTGCTCGCCACGTTGCCGCGCGGCCAGGCCCACTTTCGCGCCGCCGTCAATCGGGCCGGCGCATATGCCAATCGTGATCAGCCTTGGGTCGCCCAGACCTATCTGGAAGAGGCGATCGAAATTGGCGCGGCGCTTGGCAGTGGCGAGGCGCAGCGGCGTCAACTGGTGTTGCGGCTTGCCGCTCTGCTGCGCCAGCGCCACGAACCGGTGCAGGCGGGCGAACGCTTGTTGGCATACCTGCCGCAATGCAGCGATGACCGGGGCCGCCACGAGCTGTTGACAGAGGCCGTGGACGCCTTCTTCAGCGGGCATGCGTGGGAGCCGATGAAGACCGCATGTGATCAGTTGCGCGAACTGCGCCGGGACATGGCGCCACGTTGGCGTTATGACATCGAGCTGCGCTGGTCGGTTGCATGCCGTGGACTAAAGCAATTCGACCAATCGCTCAAGCTGCTTCGCACCGCGCTGGAACTGGCCCATAACTCGGGCGATACACAGGCCGTCACTAATGCCCGCGGACAGATGGCGATCGTGTTGCTGGACCAGGGCGACTTTGCCGAATCCGTGCGCATCGGCGAGGAACTCTGGGCCGAAGGCGTGTGCAATCCGCTGGCTGCCCGCACCCTGGTGCGCGCGTTAATCGGCAATGGCGATCTGGACCGTGCCCAGGCCGTGGCCGCGGAGTTCGCGCA
>JANNGR010000260.1:0-2265 GCA_031403955.1 Betaproteobacteria bacterium | reverse complement strand
GTCAAAAACCCGGTCGTGCCCGATGCGCATGCCGCCGCGGCCCTTGAGCAGCAGGTACGGGGCATTGGTCATGCTTTCCATGCCGCCGGCCACCATCACCTCGTGGCTGCCCGCCAGCAACATGTCATGCGCGAACATGGCGGCTTTCATGCCCGAGCCGCACATCTTGGACAAAGTAACTGCCCCGGCACTCTTGGGCAGCCCGCCCTTGAAAGCGGCCTGGCGCGCCGGCGCCTGGCCCTGGCCGGCCATCAGGCAATTGCCAAACAGGACTTCCGTCACCAGTTCCGCGGACACACCGGAACGTTGCAGCGCGGCCTTGATCGCCGCGCCGCCCAGGTCGTGTGCCGCCAGCGTGGCAAAGTCGCCCTGAAAACTGCCCATAGGGGTGCGGGCTGCGCCCACGATCACGATGGAATCGGCATTTGCGTCGGACATTGTTTTCTCCTTTGGGCAATTGAATCGGACTCAAGACAAATCGGTTTCGGTAGTGACCGGGGCAAAGCGCTTTTCCCGGTCGTAGGGGAAAACATCAAACACATGCCCCTGTGCGATACGCTGCTTATGGGCCTGCCAGAAATCGGCGTTTAGCAGATCGGCATGGTGTTTCATGAACACCGCGCGCACCGCCGGGTTGCCGAGCAGGAACGGGCCAAAGGTTTCGGGAAACACGTCCCTGGGCCCAACGTTGTACCAGACTTCACCGCTCATTTCATCTTCTTCATTACGTGGCGTCGGCACATGGCGGAAGTTGCAGTTGGTGACGTATTCGATTTCGTCGTAGTCGTAGAACACCACCTTGCCATGGCGCGTGATGCCGAAGTTTTTCCACAACATGTCGCCGGGAAATATGTTGGCGGCCACCAGGTCCTTGATGGCATTGCCGTATTCGATCACGCCGCGTTCAATCTGCTCGTATGCCCGGGCCGTCGTGGCGTCCGCGCCGCAGGCGCTCTGGCTCAGATCAAACGCCTCCTGCAGATAGATATTGAGTGGAATCATGCGCCGCTCGATGTATACGTGCTTCAGGATCAGCTCCAGTTGCCCATCCTGGTCGCGGTCGCTGATTTCCAGCAAACTGGGCGCAAACTTTTCCAGCTCGGCAATCAACTCGTCTTCAAAACGCGCACGCGGAAACCCCACGCCACTATATTCCAGCGTATCGGCCATGCGGCCTACGCGGTCATGCTGTTTCACGAGCAGGTACTTGCCCTTGATCTGCTCGCGCGAAGTGTCTTTTTGCGGCGGGTAATAGTCCTTGATGACCTTGAACACATAAGGAAACGACGGCAGGTCAAATACCAGCATGACCATGCCCTTGATGCCGGGTGCAATCCGGAATTTGTCGGTCGAATGACGTAGGTGGTGCAGGAAATCGCGGTAAAACAGCGTCTTGCCCTGTTTCTGCAAACCCAGCGCGCTGTACATCTCGTTGCGCGGCTTGCGCGGCATCATGCTGCGCAGAAACTGCACATAGGCGCTGGGTACTTCCATGTCGACCATGAAGTAAGCCCGCGCGAAACTGAACAACATCTCCAGGTCGTCTTCGCCGAACAAGGCGGCGTCGACCACCAGCTTGCCGGCCTTGTTGTGCAACACCGGCAACGCAAATGGCTCCTCCTTGAAACCGTTGACTATCTTGCCGACCAGGTAGGCGCCCTTGTTGCGAAAAAACAGGCCAGACAGTACCTGGATCTGGAAATTGGCGCGCAGCTTGACCTCGCCCAGGCGCGTGTGCAAGGCCGAGCGGACGAAACCGCAATCGCGCTGCAGATCTTCAAAGGCGCGGCGCAAGTCGAAGTCCGAGACTATCTGCATCAGAGTCTGCTGCATGTTGTCGTGGGTCGGGTAGTAAGAGCGGTAGGTAGGGCGCGCGGCCGGTTCGTCGTTCTCGATGTATTCGGTGCTGACGGCGGGGCGGACAAAAATGAAGTCGTTCTGGAAATAGCTGCGGTGCAGGATCTTGGTGGTAACCGAGTTGAAGAACGTCTCGGCCAACTCGGGTTGGTGGTGATCCACCAGCAAACCGATGTAATGCAGCTTGATCTGTTGCCACACCTCCATCGGTTGCTCGCCGGCCTTGAATTCACGCTCCAGCCGGGTTGAGCATTCACGCACGCGCAGGTCGTAAAACTCGATGCGCTCGCGCTGGGCGCGTTGCTGGCCATGCCAGTCCGCGGTCTCGAAGCGGTGTTTGGCCCGCGCCGACTCGGAACGAAACAGGCGGTAGTGCCGGTTGAAGCCGTCCATCATCGCCTTGGCTAT
>JANNGR010000259.1:0-20741 GCA_031403955.1 Betaproteobacteria bacterium | reverse complement strand
GTGCCGTGCATCCAGGCTCCGGCGTTCCAGCGCGACGTCCAGATAGTCCGACACCTTTCCGCCCAGCGCATGGCTCAGGGGCAGCGCCAGGTCCAGTTTCTCCTCGCCCAGGTTCAAGGGCAGATTCGTAAGGAGCACAATGGTCCCCGACCTCGGTATGAATCGCGAATGCAAAATCGACAGGTGTCGATCCTTTCGGCAACTCTTTCACAATCCCTTTGGGCCACGAGGACGTGGTGCGCCGGGCCACCCAGCTGTTTGACCGGGTCATCGTGGCGGTCGCGGCCGGGCATCACAAGAAGGCGCTGTTCTCGCTGCAGGAGCGCATCGACATGGCGCGCCACTCGACCCTGACCTATCCCCAGGTGAGCGTCGAGAGCTTTTCCGGCCTGTTGCGCGATTTCGTGGTGGCGCGCGGCGCCAAGGCGATGGTGCGCGGCCTGCGGGCGGTGACCGACTTCGACTACGAGTTCCAGCTTGCCGGGATGAACCGCAGTCTGATGCCGCAGGTCGAGACGGTGTTCCTCACGCCCAGCGACAAGTACCAGTTCGTTTCCAGCACGTTTGTGCGCGAGATTGCGCTGCTCGGCGGCGAAGTGCACAAGTTCGTCTCGCCCGCGGTTCAGGAGCGGCTTAGCGCCAAGGTGCTGAGCCTTGCGGCCGAGCCGTAGCGCCGGGTAGTACCTGAAACTGCCCCAACGGCACGGGCCACCGGCCGCGTGGGTCGCGCCGGCTCAGAGCGTGAGAGGCAATCCAGTGCGCCCGCGCCGGGGTGGCCAAGGGTGCTGGGGTAGGCGCGACGCGCAGCCAAGGCTGGTGCCTTGGCAAGTGGCGCAACACCCCCCAGCGCGCCCTTGGGTACCCCGGCCCTTCGGGTGAGGCCCCAAAACAGGCCCACTCGTTGTTGCAAAGCCTTGGCCGGACAGGCCAACCCCGGCTGCGTTTTGCGCCTAGATTGGGCCTGTTTTGGGGCCTCACGCGGGTGCATTGGATTGCCTCTCACGCTCTCAGTCGAGCTTCATGCCGGCGCTCTTGATCACGGAGCCCCAGCGCGCATGGTCGGCCGTCACCATGGCCGCGAACCGTTCCATCGGCATGGCGCCCTGATCGAGCGCCAGTTCGCTGAGTTTGGCCGCCACGTCCGGCTGCTTGAGCGCCTTGGTGACCTCCGTGAACAGCTTTTGCACAACCTCGGGCGGGGTTTTTGCCGTCACGAACAGGCCGACCCAGCTGAAGGCCTCGAATCCGGGGAAGCCTTGCTCGGTGAAGGTGGGCACCTCGGGTGTCCAGATCGAGCGCACCGGCGCCGACACCGCCAACGGACGCACCTTGCCGCTGGAGACGTGGGCCTTCAGGGTGGCATAGTCGACGAAGGACGCGGACACCTCGCCGCCGAGCAGAGCCTGGACCACCGGGCCCGCGCCCTTGTAGGGAACATGCACCATGTCCAGGCCCGCCACTTCGTTGAGCTTGTACCCATAAAGGCTTCCGATGGAGCCGTTGCCCACCGATGCATAACTGTGCGCTTTTGGCTGGGCCTTGACTTGCGTGGCGAACTCCTTCACGGTCTTGGCCGAGGTCTTGGTCGTGTTGACCGCGAGCCACAAGGGTGATGAAAAAATGTCAGTGACCGGAATCAAATCGCGCAACGGATCGAATGGCATCGACGCATAAAGGGCCGGCGCCTGCACCAGCAACTGGTTGATGACCAACAGCGTATGACCATCCGGCGCAGCCTTGGCGACCAGATCGGCGCCGACGATGCCGCTGGCGCCCGGCTTGTTTTCCACGATCACCGGCTGTTTCATCGCGTCGCTCAGCTTTTGCGCCAGCAGACGGGAAATCAGGTCGCTCGGCCCGCCGGGGCCGAACGGGATGATGATCCTGATCGTCCGGTTCGGATAGGCCGGCGCCTGTGCCCGCGCGAAGCCCACGGGCAGGGTGGCGCCCAGCGCCAACAGGCTTCGGGCGATGGCGGTTCTGCGTGTTGTAGTAGTCATGCGCTGATCTCTCTGTAGCGGCGTGTAGGGGGGTGCGTGTTCAATCGAGGGAGACGCCGGCGCGTTTGATCAACCGCGTCCAGCGATCGTAGTCGCCGGCCACCTGCCGGGCAAATTGCGCCTGCGGCGTCCCGCCGATCTCGAAGCCCATGTCCTTGAACCTGGTGACCACGTCGGGCTGCTGTAGCACCTTGCCGATCTCGGTCTCCAGTCGCTGCACCACCTCGGGCGGCGTCTTGGCTGGTACGAAAAGCCCACCCCAACCATAGGATTCAAATCCTGCGTAGCCGAGCTCCGAGAGTGTCGGAACCTCCGGTGTCAACGGGGAGCGCTTGGTCCCGGTCACGGCCAGCAGACGCACCTTGCCATTGGCGACATAGGGTTTGAGGCTGACGAAATCCAGCATCACGGCAGAGATTTCACCCGCCACCAGCGCGACCATGGCCGGCGCTCCGCCTTTGTACGGCACATGGATCATGTTGAGGCCGGCCGCCTCGTTGAGGCCGAACGCGTAGAGGTGGTGCGAGGAGCCCGGTCCGATCGAGCCGTAACTGTCGTCACGCGTCTTGGCCTTGGCCAGTTCCGAAAACTCCTTCAGCGACGTGGCCGGCACCTTGGCCGTGCTGACGGCGAACCACAACGGGGTACGAATCACATCCGTGAGTGGAGTGAAGTCCTTCAATGGGTCGTAGGGAAGCTTGTTGTGCAGCCCCGCCGCCTGCACCAGCAACGGGCCATTGAACAGGATGGTGTAGCCGTCCGGCACCGACTTGGCCACATAGTCGGTGGCGATGATGCTGCTGGCGCCAGGCTTGTTCTCCACCACGATCTGCCAGTTCAGCGTCTCTTCGAGTTTCTTGGCCACGGTACGGGTGATGAAATCGTTGCCGCCGCCGGCCGACGTGGGAACGATCATCTTGATCGGCTTGCTGGGGTAGGCTTGCGCCGAGGCCGGGCTCGCGGCCAGGGCGACGCACAAGGCGAACGCGAGCTGGGCCAGCAGGGAAGCGCGGGTGGTAAATCTCATGCTGTGTTCCTCGCTAAAAACATGTCGATAGGATTTTCGGGCGTGCTGGCTGAGCAGCCTCATTCAAGCTTGACGCCGGTCTTCTTGATCAGTTCTCCCCAGCGCGCGTGCTCGTTGCGCACTTGCGCCGTGAACCGGGCTTGAGATACACCACCCGGCTCATAACCCAGCTCACGAATCTTCGCCAGATAGTCCGGCTGTACAACGATCTTGCGCACTTCCGCCTCCAGGCGCTGCACCACTTCGCGTGGCGTCCTGCTGGGCACGAACAGTCCGGCCCATGTCCCCGCTTCGAAGCCGGGGTAACCGAGCTCGGCCAGCGTCGGCACCATTGGCGTCACCGGGGAGCGCTGCGTACCCGTCACGGCCAGCAACCGGACCTTGCCCGCGGCGACCTGCGACTTCAAGGTGACGTAATCGAGAAACACCGATGCCACCTCGCCGCCCAACAAAGCCAGCATGGCCGGGGAACTGCCCTTATACGGCACATGGATGGTGTTCAGGCCATTGGCTTCGTTGAGCGCATAGCCGAGCAGGTGCCCCGAGGACCCGGCCCCGATGGACGCGTAGTTGTAGTCCGTCGGACGCGCCCTGGCCGCCTCCACATACTCCTTGAGCGTGCGCGCCTGCACCTTTTCGGCGCCAACGGCAAACCAGACCGCCGAGGTCACCAGGTCGGTGATCGCCGTGAGGTCGGTCAACGGGTCATACGGCAGTTTGTTGTAGAGGCTGGCGGTCTGCACTATCAGTGGCACATTGAGCAGGATCGTGTAACCGTCGGGGGGCGATTTCGCAACCAGATCGGTCCCGATCACCGTGCTGGCACCGGGTTTGTTGTCCACGATAACGGGCTGCTTGAGTTGCTCGGAGAGTTTTTGCGCCACCAGGCGCCCGAGCACATCACCTCCGCCCCCAGGTGCAAACGGCACGACGATCTTGATGGCCCGGTTCGGATAGTCCTGCGCCAGCGCCATGCCCGACCCCAGCAGCGCCAGCGACGCGGCGGCCGCCCCGGCCAGGAACTGGCGGCGTATTTGAATTGCCATGGTGTGATTCCTCTTTCATGTGTGAATCGGTGGGCGGCGACACGTTCGCGCCAGCCAGAACCGCAACAACCGAAATTAGAATCGCAAAAGTCCCGCGATTCAAACCCAATCGAGCATTTATCCCAATGGATAAGAAAACTGGGCCGGTCACCGGCACCCAAAGTGCCAGCAAGGCGCTCGCCCTGCTCAAGATCGTTGGCTCCCGCCATCCCCACGGGGTCCGGCTCAAGGAGCTGATTGTCGAAAGCGGCCAGGACCGCTCGACCGCCCATCGGCTGCTGGCCTGCCTGGTGGAAGAGGGTTTTGTCGAGCGCGCGCCGTCGGGCAAGCTGTATCGGCTCGACATGGAGGCGATGCAGCTGGGCCTGGTGTCCGCCGGGCTGGTTCCGGTGGTCGACCGCATTCGGCCGGCAATGCTGCGTATCGCGCGCAGCACGGGCGACACGGTGTTTCTGGTGGTGCGCAGCGGTGACCACGCGTTGTGCCTGCACCGCGAAGAGGGCACCTACCCGATCAAGGCCTTTGTAGTCGAGCCGGGCACGCGGCGACTGCTGGGATTGAGCTCGGTCGGGGTTGCCGTGCTGGCCTGGCTTCCCGACGCGGAGACGGTGGCAACCCATGGCAGGCATGCGGCCGAGTACGCGGCTCTGGGGTTGCAACTGGGCCGGTTGAAACAGATGGTGAAAGCCGCGCGAACCCACGGCTTCGCCGAGACGCAAGACTTCCGCACCAATGAAACCAGTGGTGTGGGGTGTGCGTTCCGGCTATCGAGCAACAGTTACGCAGGCATCAGCGTCGCTGCCATCAACTCGAGAATGCCGGCGCAGCGTCGCAAGGAGCTGGGTGTCGAATTGATGCGCGAAGTACACCCCCTCTCCTGGCAGGAATCCCGGCAGACCTAGGGACCTAGGTGCCGTGTTCCCGGTGCCGGCCCGGCATGCTCGCACGTTTCGGGGGTCGGCCCCGCCCTGGCAACGCGTCGGGCAAGTTTCCCATATGTTGAGAACGGCGCGAGAAACCGGTTGCCAACGCGTGTCGCCTCCCTATGATTGCCTCCTGTTGCCGATTCATCGACGAATCGATCGCTTCCGGCGCCCACACGCATCACCTTCAAAGGATTTCCAGGATGACCACCGAATTGACTGACGAACAGAAGATGGCGACATTTCGCGCCATGGAAAACGCATGGCAGGACAAGCAGTGGCGCCAATGCGCGGACTTGCTGGCGCCGAACGGGGTGCTGCAGTCGATGATGCTGGACCCTGTCGTCGGACGCGAAGTGTTCTACGAACGCATGGTCAAGATGGCCCGCCCCAACAAGCAGGTCCGGATGCACATCCACCGGATCGGCGTGATCGATGGCGCGGTGTTTGCAGAGCGGACCGATGAGATCATCGTCGACGGGGTCAGTCGCACCGTGCCGGTGGTCGGCATTATGGAATTCGACGGCCCGCTGATCTCGGCCTGGCGCGAATACTACGACCGCGCGCAATTGCTTCGGGCCCGCGGCGAAGTCGCCTGAGCCTCACCAGCACGCCACCGCGCGCCGCGTCTTCACCCGATACCAAGGAACCCAAGCCATGGCAAATGCCCCGCTCAAAAAAATCATCACCTTCTACTGCCGCTTCACTCCCAGTTACAGCGCCATCGGTTACTACGCGCGGCGCCTGTTTTGGCGGCGCATCAAAGGCGATTGCACCGGCCAGACGTGGTTGGTTATTGGAGGCTCCGAAGGCATTGGCGGATCGGCCGCCCGGTCTGCCATCGCCGGCGGCGCCACCGTGATTTCGGTGGCACGCGATAGCGACAAGCTCAAGGCCTTTGCGGCGGCGGTCGGCGGACCGGGCAAAGTAGTGATGGAGGTGGCGGACTTCTCCCTGCAGAGCGACATCTGGGCGCTTGTGGACCGCCTGGAAAAGCGCGGCACGCGCATTGACGTGTTGGTCAATAACGTCGGCATCCAGAAACGCGACCAGATCATCACCAAGGAGGGATTGGAAACCTCGTTCGCAACCAACATCCTGGGGCACTACCTGCTGACTCGCGAGTTGCTGGATCGCGCGATACTCAGCGACAACGCGACGGTGATCGAGGTGTCGTCCGGCGGCATGTACAACCATGCGATGGTGGTCAAGGACCTCAACATCACCGGCGAAGGCTACCTGGGCGTGCGCGCCTACGGCTTGTCCAAGCGCGCGCAGGTGATGCTCACCAGCCACTGGCGCCAGCAGTACGCCGTTACCGGCAAGTCCTTCTATGTGATGCACCCGGGCTGGGTCGACACGGCAGCCGTCGGACGCTCGATGCCGCGATTTCGGGCCATCCTAAAGTCCGTGCTGCGCGAACACGACCAGGGTGCCGACACCATCGTCTGGCTGGCGGCCACGCGGCCGAAGCAGAAGGCCATGGAGTCGATCTGGTTCGATCGCAAGGAACGCCCGGTCCACATCTACGCCCACACGCCGAAGTCGACCGCCACCGGCGCCGACCTGGTTGTGACGCTGGAAAGCTGGGTGCTGAAGCCGGCGCGAGAATCGGCCGGCGAGCGTCCGGACCCGGGTGCCCGCCAGCCTGCTGCGATGCCCGCCACGATAGCTTAGGCGTTGAGTAAAAATTGCCTGAACAATCAGTTTCAGACGTGCTGACAATGCGACATAACCGGTAGTTCCATTCACCGTATGTGGTGTTTGTCCCCAAAAGGAAGGGATACGCCTGGCCGAGAATTTTGAACTCGTAAATGCGTGACCAGTCGGTCTGTTGCCGGCGGCCATGCGCACCACAAGTGGTCTCGCGATAACTGACGTGGCCTACTTCTGGAAGGGTGGCTGACGTTGAAGATGAATGGCCCGCTTGCCAATCGTGCGCTTCGAACGGCTCGTCAGGCCCTGTGTCTCTCGCGCGAAGGCCAACATGCTGGCCAGGGCCTTGTTGACCGCTTCAGATGTTGGAAATGCTTTCTGAATCTCGGGCTGCAGGACAACGACGTTGCTGCCTTGCGCGAAGTGCTTGAAATACTTTCCGCGCACGCCAACCCCGAGTTGCTCGCGCTTCAATTCAGGTATGTCTTGATCAGCCTTGGTCGTAGATGCCTTTTTCATAACGAGTCGCCTTCCGCGTACTGATGATGCGAACATTATTGCGGCGCTGCGGTCTGTCCCGGAAGTTGGACATCCGACATCTAACATCCGACAAAGTGTTGGGGACAGAGCTTGCCCACTGCGTGTGGCTGCGGTCTGTCCCGCAAGGTTTCAGGCTTATCAGTAATACCCCAGCGGGTGTTGCGCCATATCCAGGTGCAGTCCCTTGCCGGTGTACGGATGGGCTAGTGCCACTGCCTCGTTCAGTTCAACGCCCAGGCCGGGCTCCTTGCTGGGAATGACATAACCATCGGCCCACTCGATTTTGGTTTTTAGCAGCTTGGCATGGAATCCACCCAACTGCTGAATGCTCTCCAGAATCAGGAAGTTCGGTATACAGGCGGCGAGTTGTATGTTGGCGGCCGCCTCGATCGGGCCGCAATACAGGTGCGGGGCTATTTGCGCATAGTGGGCCTCGGCCATGCCGGCAATCTTCTTCGCTTCCAGTATGCCGCCAACACGTCCCAGCGCGGGTTGCAGGATGCTGGCGGCGCCGGTTTCCAGCACCCGCGCAAATTCATACTTGGTGCACAGGCGTTCGCCGGTGGCGATTGGAATGCTGGTGTGGCGCGCCACCTCGGCCATCAACTCCGGTCGCTCGGGGGGAGTCGGCTCTTCGAACCACAGCGGGTCGTATTTCTCCAGCCGCCGCGCCATGCGTTTGGCGCCCGAAACCGTATATTGGCCATGGGTTCCAAACAGTATGTCGGCCTTGTCGCCCACCGCTTCACGGATCAGCTTGCAAAAGCGTTCGGACATGTCCATGCGCTCCAGCGTGGGTTGGCGCGGGTCGAACACCGAATAACCACCCACCGGGTCGAATTTGATGGCGGTGAATCCCTGCTTGACATAAACCGCCGCGCGTTCGGCCGAACGCACCGGGTCGCCATAAAACGACTCGTCCTCGTTCTCGTCCGGGTACAGGTAGGTGTAGCTGCGCAATCGGGGGTTGACCAGGCCGCCGAGCAGCTTGTAGACCGGTTGTTCCAGCGCCTTGCCGGTAATGTCCCAGCAGGCCATTTCCAGCGCACTGAGCACCCCCATCAGCGAGATGTCGGGGCGCAGCGAGAATCCCTCGCCGTAAGCACGCCGCCACAAGGTTTCGGTCTGCATCGGGTCTTCGCCGGCAAATACGCGTTCAAACAGGTCTTCGGCCATCGCGGCGATCACCTGCGGGCTGAAGGTGGCGGCATATGCTTCGCCCACGCCTTCAATACCGCAGGCGGTTCGAATCTTCACAAATACAAAGTAGCGCCCGCCAAAGCTCGGGGGCGGGTTGCCGACCACAAAGGTCTGGATCGATTCGAGTTTCATGTTTGTTCTCCAGTGCTGGTTTCGAATGCTAGTTTTGTGCTTTCAGGATGGCATCAGCACCTTTGTGCGCCACCATGGTCGTGGGAGCGTGTGTATTGCCCGAGGTCACGGTCGGAAACACCGAGGCGTCCACCACATACAGCCGGTCGATGCCGTGGACTTTCAGGTTGCCGTCCACCACCGACATATTGGCGTTGGGGCCCATCATGCAGGTGCCCACCGGGTGGTAACAGGTGCTGGCACGCGCGCGGAAGTCTTCGATCATCGCCGCGTCGTCCATGCCGTCGAGGGTGGGCGCAATGGCTTGCTGAATCAGGCCGCGCATCGCAACGGTCTGGCTCAGACGTCGCACCAGCTGCGCGCCGCGCAGCGCTTGTGCCACGTCGTGCGGATGCGACAGGTAATCAGGCTGTATCCGGGGCGCATCCAGCACAGCGGCACTGCTGATCTCGACCCGGCCCCGGCTCAACGGGCGGCAGGGCTGGAAACACAGAATGAAACCCGCGAACTGGTCCGGCACAATTTGCGTGCCGGTGCTGGACTCGGCCAGCGTATAGGTGATCGGGTTGCAATAGAGCTGCATGTCTGCCTGAGCAGCGCCCGGGTGCGAGCGCACGAAACCGCCGCACTGGTTGACGCTGATGCTGAGTGGCCCGCCCAGCGTGCTGACGTATTGCAGACCCACGCGCAGCTTGCCCCACAACGAGCCCAGCACGTTGTTCAAGGTTGGCTCGCTCGCCTGGTAGTAATAACTCATCGCCAGATGGTCTTGCAGGTTGGCGCCCACTTGCGGCTGCGCCAGCACCACTGGCACTGCGTAGCGTTGTAACAGTTCGCCTGGTCCGACGCCCGAGAGCTGCAGCAACTGCGGGCTTTGTATGGCGCCGGCACTCAGCACGACGGCACGGCGCGCGCGTGCGCTGCGTTGCATATCGCCCATGTGATACGAAATGCCCACCGCCTGGCGGCCTTCAAACAGCACTTTGCCGGCCATCGCGCCGGTGTGCAACTGCACCTTGCCGCGTTTCAGCGCCGGCCGCAAGAATGCGTCGGCGGCGGACCAGCGCATGCCGTGGCGCGTATTGATGTGGTAGCGACCCACGCCTTCGGGTTGCGCGCCATTGAAGTCTTCGGTAAACGGCAGTCCGGCCTGTGCGGCGGCGTCAAAGAAATGGCGTTGCATGGTGTGCAGTTGCCTGCGCACGTCGCTGACGAACAGCGCACCACCTTGTGCAGCCACGCCGTCGGCGTCGATGCGGCGTTCAAAGCGCTGGTAGACCGGCCGCACGTCGGCCCATGACCAGCCACGGTTGCCCAGGCGCGCCCAGTCGTCAAAGTCGCCCGGCAGACCCCGGCAATAGACCATCGCGTTGATCGAGCTCGACCCGCCCACCACCCGGCCACGCGGAAAATAAATGCGCCTGCCGTTAAGTTCAGGGGCCGGCTCGGCGACGAATTTCCAGTTGACACGCTGGTCGTAAAACGTCTTGCCATAACCGATCGGCATCTTTATCCACACCCGCCGGTCATGACCACCGGCCTCCAGCACCAGCACGGTGGTCCGGCCGTCGGCGCTTAGCCGGTCCGCCAGCACACAACCCGCCGACCCGGCGCCGACGACGATGTAGTCGTATTCCTCACCTGCCAATGGCCGCCTCATTTCCGCGTCTGCGCTGGCGCACTGGCCGGCGCGCTTTCGCCCTGACGCGGGTCCATCTGCAGCACGGCTTGTGAACCGCTGCCCATCACCACATAGTCGGCCTTGTGGCCTGGCACGCCAACGTTCATCGGCTTGGTGCTGATGAAGCTCCAGACTGCCAACGCAAGAAGCACCAACACGCTGGCGAAATAAAGCATCAGGCTCTCGGGTCCGAGCAGATCCATCAAGCCCCCGGCCAGGGTCGGCCCAACCGTGGCACCGACGCCGTGTAACAGCAACAGACCGCCCGTGACTTCCAGCACGCGCGAGCGGTCGATCAGGTCATTCACGTGGGCCACGCTCAAGCCGTAGATGGTGAAGGCCAGGCCACCGTAGAGCATGCCCAGAAAAATCAGCGAACCCTCGTATTCGCGCGCCAGGTAAAACCCGGTGCCGGCCACGGTGGCACAACCAACACAGACCCAGAACAGCACCCAACGCCGGTCGTTGCGGTCCGACAGGTGCCCTACCGGCCACTGGAAAACCGCGCCGCCCAGTATGGTGGCGGCCATGAAGGTGGCAATGCCCGCTTCGCTGAAACCGACACCCTGGCCAAACACATGGCCCAGACTGTAAAAGGCGCCGCTCAACAGACCGGACGCCAACGCGCCAATTACGCCGATGGGTGAAATTGCAAACAACTCGACCAGCCCGAGCTTGGGAGCCTCGGTCGGTCGCGGCTCATTCACCGGCGTCAGCGTGATGGGCAATAACGCGAATGAAAAAAGGATCGACACCAGCGCAAAAGGCACAAACCCAAAGCGGTCGCCGACCAGGATCAGCCACTGGCCCAACGCCATCGAGACACCACTGACGGCCATGTAGGCGGCGAACACCTTGCCGCGCTGCTGGCGCGTTACCACCACGTTTAGCCAGCTCTCGACCACGATGTACAGGCCTACGAGGCACACACCGGTGATAAAGCGCAAGGCGCCCCAGGACCAGGGGTTAAGCCACAAGGCATGCAGGATCGGCAGGGTGGACGCGATCGATGCCATGGCGGCAAAGGCGCGGATATGCCCGACGCGCCGGATGATGACCGGGCAGGCGTAGGTGCCAAAAATAAAGCCGGCGAAATAAGCCGACATGATAAGCCCGGTTACCAACCCCGAAAACCGGGCCAAACCGGCCTGCGCGCCGATGGCCGAAAACAGCAGGCCGGTGCCCACCACCAGCATGCTCACGCCGCTGAGCAGCGAGGCCAGGGGTAACAACAGTTTGCCCAAATCAGATCCTTGGTGTGAACCGCAAAAGGTAGCACAGGGCGATGTCGCTCAGGTATTCCCTTTGCGACCTGAAAAGGCAAATTCGGCCTGGCGGACCGGTCGCTCGCAGTAAACAGTTGGTCGTAACCGTGCGACCCGCACCGGCGCCGGGGCGTTAAAGTCTGCCGGCAGACGAGAAAATTCACATGCCAAGCAGCACGCCTGAAGCCCAAGCCCGCGTCGACCTTGCCGCTGCTTTTCGCTGGGCGGCGCGGCTCGACATGCACGAGGCAATCGCCAACCATTTCAGCGTCGCGGTGTCGGACGACGGCAAACAATTCCTGTTGAATCCGGTTGGGAGCCATTTTTCCCGCGTGCGAGCCAGTGAACTGCTGTTGCTCGACGCGGGTGACCCCCGCGGCCACCAGGGCCCCAACGCGCCCGATCCGACGGCCTGGTTTTTACACGCCGGCTTGCACCGGCGGCTGCCGCAGGCGCGTTGCATCCTGCACACCCACATGGCCAATGCCACCGCCCTGTGTTGCCTGAAGGACTTCGAGTTCTTGATGCTCGACCAGAACGCGTGCCGCTTCCACCGGCGTATTGCGTACGACCGCCACTACAGCGGCATGGCGTTTGAAGCCGCCGAAGGTGAACGCGTCGCGGCTTTGCTGAGCCCGGGCAAGAGTGTGCTTTTCATGGGCAACCACGGCGTTATCGTGGTCGGTGCGTCGGTGGCGCAGGCGTTTGACGAGATGGTTTACCTGGAGAAAGCCGCCGCGTTGCAGGTGTTGGCGTTGTCCACCGGGCGGCCGCTGGCGCTGCTACCGGATAACGTTGCGGCACTGGCCTGCGCCCAGTGGAACGATTACCCGACGCGCGGCGCAGAACCGCTTCAAGCAAGCGAGCGCCCCTTTGGGGGGCAGCGAGGACACGCAGTGCCGAGCGTGGGGGCACCAAGTTTCTCGGAGCAGCATTTCAACGCGCTAAAGCAAATCCTGGACATTGAAGAACCGGACTACAAGACATGAACCGTAACGTCATCATCACCTGTGCATTGACCGGTGCGGGAGACACGGTTGACAAACATCCGGCCATTCCGGTCACGCCGGCCCAGATCGCCGCCGCCGCCGTCGAGGCCGCCAAAGCCGGCGCTACGGTGGTGCATTGCCATGTGCGTGACCCCAACAGCGGCAAAGGCAGCCGCGACCCGGCGCTGTACCGCGAGTTGATGCAGCGCATTCGCGACTGCAGCGTGGACATAATCGTCAACCTGACGGCTGGCATGGGTGGCGACCTGGAGATCGGCGCTGGCGAGAACCCACTGGAGTTTGGACCTGGCACCGACCTGGTCGGCCCCATGACCCGTCTGGTGCATGTGGAGGAGCTGTTGCCCGACATCTGCACGCTGGACTGCGGCACGCTGAACTTTGGCGACGGCGACACGATTTACGTGTCCACCCCGGCTGCGTTGCGCGCCGGCGCCAAACGCATCACCGCCCTGGGGGTTAAAGCCGAGCTGGAAATTTTCGATACCGGCCATTTGTGGTTTGCCAACCAGATGATCAAGGAGGGCCTGTTGAAGGACCCGTTGTTCCAGCTCTGCCTGGGCATACCCTGGGGCGCGCCAGCCGACACCACCACCATGAAAGCCATGGTTGACAACCTGCCCCCCGGCGCAATCTGGGCCGGTTTTGGCATTGGCCGCATGCAGATGCCGATGGCGGCACAAGCCGTGTTGCTGGGCGGTAATGTGCGCGTTGGCCTGGAAGACAACCTGTGGCTCGACAAGGGTGTACCGGCCAGCAATGGTTTGCTGGTGCAGCGGGTGGTGGAACTGATCACCTGTCTGGGCGCCCGGCCCATGACGCCGGCCGAGGGGCGGGTCAGCATGGGTTTGCGGCAGCGGGGCTAGTGCCCCGGCTGCACGAATCGTTTTGCAAGGAAAACCGCATGCCGTTTGTCACCAATATCCAAACCTTTGCCGCGCTTGGCAGCGGCGTTATCGGCAGTGGCTGGGTTGCGCGCGCATTGGCCCATGGGCTGGATGTGCTGGCCTGGGATCCGGCCACCGGCGCCGAGGCGCAGTTGCGCCGGCGCATCGGCAACTGCTGGGGCGCGCTGGAAAAGCAGGGCCTGAAACCCGGTGCGGCGCAGAGCCGGCTGCGGTTTGCGTCAAGCATCGAAGAATGTGTTGCGCGGGCCGACTTCATCCAGGAAAACGCGCCCGAAATCATGGACCTGAAGATTGAATTGCACCAGCGCATCAGCGCCGCGGCGCGGCCCGACGTGCTGATCGCATCTTCCACCTCGGGTTTGTTGCCGTCCGGGTTTTATGCCCAAGCGAAGCACCCCGAGCGTTGTGTCGTTGGCCACCCTTTCAACCCGGTCTATCTGTTGCCGCTGGTCGAAGTGGTGGGTGGCACCAATACCTCGCCCGACGCCATTCAGGCCGCGATGGCGGTGTACCGGTCGCTGGGCATGCGGCCACTACATGTGCGCCAGGAAATCCCGGGCTTCATCGCCGACCGGCTGCTGGAGGCGATGTGGCGCGAGTCCTTGCATCTGGTGAACGACGGCATAGCCACTACCGGCGAAATCGACGACGCGATTCGATACGGCGCCGGCATGCGCTGGTCGTTCATGGGCAGTTTCCTGATCTACACGCTGGCCGGTGGCGACGCCGGCATGCGCCACTTCATGGCCCAGTTCGGCCCGGCGTTGAAGTTGCCGTGGACCAGGCTGGAAGCGCCGGAGTTGACCGATATGCTGATCGACCGCGTGGTCGATGGCACCAGCGCGCAACTCGGCAAACACGACATCGCCAGCCTGGAGCGGTATCGCGACGACTGCCTGCTGGCGGTGCAGGCAGCCGTGAACGCTACCAAGCTAAAACACGGCATAACGCTGGATGAATAACGCCATGGCAACAGCATTGACTTCCTGGCGCGGGCTGGTGCAACATGAGTGGGTGGACTACAATGGCCATCTGCGCGACGCCTATTACCTGTTGCTGTTCAGCTTTGCCACCGACGCGCTGATGGCCCACATCGGCCTGGACGAGGCGGGTCGCAAGGCGACCGGTCACTCGATCTTTACGCTCGAGTCGCATATCAACTACCTGCTCGAGGTGAAAGAAGGTGCGGCAGTTGAAGTGCGCACCCAGGTGATTGGACAGGATGCCAAGCGCCTGCACATTTACCACGGCCTGCATCTGGCCGATACCGAGCCACTGCTGGCCGCCAACGAGCAGATGCTGCTGAACATAGATATGGGCCGCCGTCGCGCGGCGCCGTTCGCCCCGGTGGTGTTGCCGCGCGTTCGGGCGCTGGCGGCAAAATACCAGGCGCTGCACAAGCCAAAATACGCCGGCCGTGTGATCGCGCTGCCTGGCTGACAATATGGCTGACCCGCCTATTGCCGCTGGCGTGACCGCAGCTCTGGAGGGCACCGGGCACCCTACCTGGAACCCGCACGCAGCCATCGCCGCGCCGTTGTGCCTGCACCAACGGAGCGTGTTGCCGCAATGGGTGGACTACAACCGGCACATGAGCGAGTCGTTTTACCTGCTGGTGTTTGGCGGCAACACGGACGCATTCTTTCGTTACATCGGCATAACCGAGCACTACCGCGAAAGCGGTCACTCGCTGTACACGGTACAGACACATCTGCACCACCTGCAGGAGGTGGCACAGGGTGAGCCATTGCGCCTGACCTTGCAGTTGCTGGACCTGGATCAAAAGCGCCTGCATATTTTTCATGCCATGTACCACGCCACCCGTGGTGATCTGCTGGCCACCGCGGAACAGATGCTGGTGCATGTGAACATGCGCGAAGGCCGTTCGGAGGTGATGCCGGCGGATTTGTACCAGCGTCTGATGGCCATCCGCACCGCGCACGCCACCTTGCCGATGCCGCCGCAGGTTGGTCAACCGATAGGCATCCGGCGCAAGCCGGTCGATCGATAACAGCATGCACTTCGAACTCGACAGCGAACAAAAAATGATCGTGGAGACGGTCCGGAGTTTTGTCGAGAACGAGTTGTATCCGCATGAAAACCTGGTCGAGCGGCTGGACGATATTCCGATCGAGCTGGCGCAACAAATCCAGGCCAAGGCGATCGAGGTCGGTTTGTACGCCGCCAACATGCCCGAGGACCTGGGCGGCGGCGGGCTGGACAATTTCAGCATCACGCTGATGGAGCGCGAGCTGGGTCGCGCGTCCTACGGCCTGCAAATGCTGGTGGCGCGCCCGAGCAACATACTGCGTGCCTGCCAAGGCAGCCAGGTCGAAGAGTACCTGTTGCCCACCGTCCGGGGCCAACGCCACGACTGCCTGGCCATGACCGAGCCCGATGCCGGCTCCGACGTGCGCGGCATGTTGACGCGCGCCGTGCGCGATGGCGACGACTATGTGGTCAACGGCAGCAAACATTTCATCAGCCATGCCGACCGGTCCGACTTTGTGCTGCTGTTTGTCGCGACCGGCGTAGAGCAGACCAAAAACGGCCCGAAGAAAAACATTACTGGCCTGCTGGTGGACCTGGACAGCCCGGGCCTGAGCGTGCGCCGCGGCCCATCGTGTGTCTCCAACCGGGGTTACCACCAAAGTGAGCTGGTCTTCACCGATTGCCGGGTGCCGGTGCGCAACCGCCTGGGCGAAGAAGGCAAGGGGTTTGATCTGATGGGTGAATGGCTCGGCGCGACCCGGCTGACGGTGGCCGCCACCAGCGTCGGGCGCGGCCGGCGTGTGTTGGATATGGCCACCGAGTGGGCCGCCACGCGCAAACAGTTCGGCCAGCCGATCGGGCGTTTTCAGGGTACCGGGTTCAAACTGGCCGACATGGCCACCGAGCTGGAGGCGGCCGAATTGCTGACGCTGCGGGCGGCGTGGAAATGCGACCAGGGCCGCATGACCGACTCCGACGCCGCGATGGCCAAACTGTTTGCGTCCGAAACTCTGGCACGTATCACCGACCAGGCAGTGCAGATATTCGGCGGCATGGGTTTGATGAGCGAGTTGCCGATCGAGCGCTTCTGGCGCGACGCGCGGGTTGAGCGAATATGGGACGGCACGAGCGAAATCCAGCGCCACATCATCTCGCGTGCCATGTTGCGTGCGCACGGCGCCTGAGCCTTGCTGATGAGCGGCAACAACAGCGACAACTTGCGGCGCCTGTTCTTGCCGCGCCAAATCGCGGTGTTTGGCGGCCGCGCCGCCAGCGAGGTAATACGCCAATGCCGCAAGCTTGGTTACGCGGGAGAAATCTGGCCGGTGCACCCGCGCCATGACACGATGCATGGCCTGCGTTGTTATCCCGCCGTGGGTGCCTTGCCGGCAGCGCCGGACGCAAGTTTCATCGCCGTGCCCCGCGTGGCAACGGTCGAGATAGTTGGCGAGTTGGCGGCGCGCGGCGCCGGCGGCGCGATCTGTTACGCATCCGGCTTTGCCGAAGCGGGTGGTATCGGTATCGACTTGCAGCGCCAACTGGTGCAGGCCGCTGGCAACATGGCATTGCTGGGCCCCAACTGTTACGGCATGCTCAATTACCTGGATGGTGTTGCCTTGTGGCCCGACCAGCACGGCGGCGAGCGATTGCAACGCGGAGTGGCGATCGTCACCCAAAGTGGCAACATTGGCCTGAACCTGAGCATGCAGCGCCGGGTATTGCCGTTGGCGTACCTGATCACGGTGGGCAATCAGGCCGGCGTGGGGTTGGAGGTTGTCGTCGACGCCTTGCTGCAGGACCAACGCGTGAGCGCGATCGGCCTGCACCTGGAAGGCCTGGACGACGTGGCAGCGTTCTCGCGCGTGGCGTTGAAGGCGCTCAAACAGAGGGTGCCGTTGGTGGCGCTGAAGTCCGGCAGCTCCGTGCTGGGCGCACGGACCACGATTAGTCACACCAGTTCGCTCGCCGGGCCCGATGGGTTGTACGACGCCTTGTTTGCCCGCTTCGGCGTGGCGCGTGTGTTTGAGCCGGCGGCGCTGCTGGAGACACTCAAATTCCTGCATGTGCACGGCGCGCTGGCTGGCAAACGCATCGTCTCGGCCAGTTGTTCGGGTGGCGAAGCGTCGCTGGTTGCCGACCTGGCGCAACCGCGCGGGCTGGAGCTGCCTGAGCTGCCAGAACCCGCCCGCAGCCGGCTGCACGCGGTGTTGGGCGACCAGGTGCATGTGGCCAACCCGCTCGATTACCACACCACCATATGGGGCGATGGCGCCGCGCAGACCGCGTGTTTTTCGGGCTTGATGGATTGCCGGTTCGACATGCATCTGCTGGTGCTGGACTTCCCGAGAAGGGACCGTTGTGACGGCACCGCCTGGCAGACCACGGTGGACGCCTTCATCGCCGCCAGGCAACGCAGTGGCGTCAGCGCGAGCGTGGTCGCGTCCCTGCCCGAAGGATTGCCCGATAGCGTGGCGCGGCAACTGCTGGAACACGGCATCGCGCCGATGCAAGGCATAACCGAGTGCCTGGATGCAATAACACACGCGGCCATGATTGGTGTAGCGCAGCGGCGTGCGGAAGATCTGCTGGCGCTTGCCCCGGTGCAGGTGGTTGCCGAGGCGCCGATACGCCTGCTCGACGAAGCGGCAAGCAAACAGGCGCTGGCGACTTTCGGGCTGCCGGTGCCCAGAGGTGCCGTGGTTGGCATCGGCGCAGCGGCGGGTTATGCGGACCAGCTGGGTTACCCGGTGGTGGTCAAAGCGGTGTCCGAAAGTCTTGCGCACAAAACCGAAGCAGGTGCCGTACATATCAACATCAACAACGCAGCCGAGGTGCGCGCGGCAGTGCTTGCCATGTCCGGGCTGTCAGAGCGCTTTCTGGTGGAGCAAATGGCAAGCGGCGTGTTGGCCGAGTTAATCATCGGTTTTTACCGCGACCCGCGGTTTGGCCTGGTGCTGACTGTCGGCGCCGGTGGCGTGCTGGTGGAACTGCTAAAGGACAGCGCGACGCTGTTGTTGCCGCTGTCGCGCGCCGATGTGCGCGCGGCGCTGGAGTCGCTAAATACCTGGCCGCTGGTGACCGGATTTCGCGCGCGTCCACTCGGTGACGTGGAAGCACTACTGGACGCGGTGATGGCGCTTGTCGCCTATGCGCAGGCCAATGCCACTCGGCTGCATGAACTCGAGGTAAACCCCTTGCTGGTGTTGGCACGGGGCCGTGGTGTACTGGCGGTAGACGCGTTGATAAGAATCTCAGGCGAAGGATGAGACATGACTGACCCAGTGCGGATGGCAGTGGATGGCGGCATATTGACCATTACGCTGGACCGGCCCAAGGCCAATGCCATCAATGTGGCGACCAGCCACGCCCTGTACGCGGCATTCGAACGGCTGCAGCAGGACCCCAATCTGCGCGTGGCCATCGTCACCGGCGCCGGACGCTTTTTCTCTGCCGGCTGGGATTTGAACGCGGCCATGCAAGGCGAGGCGATAGATGCCCAACATGGCCCGGGCGGGTTCGCCGGCTTGACCGAGTTCTTCAGCCTGGACAAACCGGTGATTGCCGCCGTCAATGGGTTGGCGCTGGGCGGCGGCTTCGAACTGGCGCTGGCGGCGGACCTGATCGTGGCGGCTGAACCGGCCGAGTTCGCGCTCACCGAGGTCACGCTCGGCATGCTGGCCGACTCGGGTGGCGTGTTGCGTTTGCCGCGCCGCCTGCCGCGCGCGATCGCGACCGAATTGTTGTTGACCGGCCGGCGCATGGGCGCCACCGAAGCGGCGCGCTGGGGACTGGTGAACCAGGTGGTGCCGGGGGAGCAACTGATGGCTGCGGCAACTGCCCTGGCCCGGCAAATTGTGGCCGCCGCGCCGCTGGCGGTTGCGGCCCTGAAGCAGGTGTTGCGATCGACCGAGGCGCAAACCGCGCAGGACGGCTACCAGACATTACGTGGCGGCGGCTTGCCGGCTTATCAGGCCATGCTCAAGTCCGACGATGCCAAGGAAGGTCCACGCGCCTTCGCCGGGAAACGCCCACCGGTCTGGCACGGCCGGTAAATGGTTTGACGTTTTGGGTTCACACGACATGCAGGTCCACGTCATCGACTCTGAACATATGGACGCGGTCACGCTGGTTGGGTTGGCGCGCGGCAGCGGCCGGTTCTCGTTTTCGCCAGCCGCCCTGGAGCGGCTTGCCGCCGACCGTGACGTGGTGGAAAAGTATGTGGCGGCGGGTGGCCCGGTCTACGGTCTGAACACCGGATTGGGCGGAAACCTTGGCTACCAGCTTGACGCCGGTGAGGTGTTGGCCTTCCAGGAGCAGGTAATCAAGGGCCGCATGATTGGCATGGGCGAGCCGCTGCCGCAAGAAGTGGTACGGGCGGCCTTGCTGGCGCGCTGTATCAGCCTGGCCAAAGGCGGCTCGGGTGTGAGTGTGGCCACGGCGCAAGCGCTGCTGGCGCTGCTGGACCGAGGCGTGACTCCGGTGGTGCCGATGTTGGGGTCGATTGGCGCCGGTGACCTGGGCCTGTGCGCCCACATGGTGGCGCCCGTAATTGGCCAGGGCGAAGCGTTCTACCAGGGCCGGCGCTGCAGCGGCGCTGAGGCCCTGGCGGCCGCCGGCCTGGACGCGGTCGTGTTGCAAGCCAAAGACGGCCTGGGGCTGATCAACGCCAACCCGCTGACAGCCGGTTATGCAGCCGTGGTTGCCGGCACGCTGGCGCAAAGCCTGCTAGTCGCCGCGGCAGTTGGCGCACTGGCCATGGAGGGTTACGCCGCCAACCTGAGCGTGTTTGACCCGCGTATTGCCGCTGCCCGCCCGGCCGGCGCGCAGCCCGCTGCCAGCGCATTGTTTCGGGCACTGCTGGCAGGCAGCAGCCTGTATGACGGCAAGCCACGTTCGATCCAGGACGCGATCTCGTTTCGTACCCTGGCACCCGTGTTCGGTTCAAGTTACGCGGCGCTCGCCACGCTGCTGGACGCGGTGGAAGTGGAGATAAACGGCAACTCCGACAGCCCACTGGTTTTTGCGCTGGAGGGCGACATGTTGTCGTCGCCCAATTTTCACCCGAGCATGATTGCACTCGCGTTCGACAGCATGGCCATCGCCGTCACGCACCTGGCAAGCGCCAGTGTGCAACGCGTCATCAAGCTGCAGACGCCGCACCTCAGTGCCCTACCGAAATACCTCTCACCCGTCGGTGGTGCGAGTGTCGGTTTCAACGCCCTGCAAAAAACCGCCGCCGCCATCCATGCCGAGATCAGGCTAAAAGCCGCACCCGCCAGCCTGGACGCGGTGGTGGTATCTGACACCGTGGAAGACCATGCGACGCACGCGTTGTTGTGTGTACGTAAACTGGGCGAGCAGCTC
>JANNGR010000258.1:0-5824 GCA_031403955.1 Betaproteobacteria bacterium | reverse complement strand
CACTTGAGGACACGGCGCATACCTTCAGCGCGGTGGAGTTCGGCTTTGGCGACGCTAACGACACAGGGCCAATCTGCTCAGCGCGGTGCGCATCGGCACACTGCCTGGGGCCGGCACGTTGGCCAACAACGGCGTGGCGGTCAGCGCCGGGCAGTCCATCATGCTGGCCGACATCAACGCCGGCAAGCTGGTATTTACTCCGATGGCCAATGCCAACGGCGCGGGTTACGCAAGCTTCACTTTCCAGCTGCAGGACGACGGCGGCAGCGCCAACGGCGGGTTGGACCTCGACCCGACGCCGCGCACCATGGGCATCAACGTGACAGCGGTCAATGACGCGCCAACGGTTGCCGCGCCGCTACCCAACCAGGGTGCCACCGATGGCTCGTCCTTCAACTACAGCATCGCTGCCGGCAGCTTCGCCGACGTCGACGTTGGCGACACGCTGAGTTACAGCGCAATGCTGGTCAATGGCGCGGCCTTGCCGGCATGGCTGAGCTTTGACAACGTGACGCGCACCTTCTCCGGCGCGCCGGCCAGCGCCGACGTGGGCGTAATCGACATTCGCGCCGCGGTCACCGACGTCGCTGGCGCGAGCGCTTTCCAGGACTTCACGCTGACGGTGGCCAACGTCAACCGCGCGCCGGCCATCGCCGCGCCGATACCCGATCAGGGCGCAAGCGAAGATGCGGCCTTCAGCTACACGTTCGCTGCCGGCACTTTTTCCGATGTCGATGCCGGCGACATACTGAGCTACGGCGCCAGGTTGTCCAGCGGGGCGCTGCTGCCCGCGTGGCTTGGATTCGACGCTGCCACGCGCACCTTCAGCGGCACACCGGCTAACGCGGATGTGGGCACGCTCAGCGTGCGTGTGACCGCCACCGACCTGGCCGGCGCTGCCATCTTCGACGACTTCATGCTGACGGTGGCCAACACCAACGACGCGCCAGTGGCGACCGCGCCGATTGCCGGCCAGACCGCCGTGGCGGATGCGCCAGTGCGATTCGAGCTGACGACGACACACTTCAGCGACCCGGACGTCGGCGACATACTGCGTTATGCCGCCACACTGGCCGATGGCTCGGCCCTTCCGGATTGGCTCGCATTTGACGCCGGCACCCTGGTGTTCACCGGCACGCCGAATGCCAGCGATGCCGGACGAATCGCCGTGCGCGTGACCGCCACCGACCTGGCGGGGGCGTCGGCGCAGGCACTGCTGGCGATCACGGTTTCCGTACCGAACCAGCCGTTCGCGGTGGAACCGGCGGCGCCCGAGAGCAACGTCGCGCCGGTATCGTCCGGTGTCAGCCCGGATGTTGGCGCGCAGACACAAGTGAAACCAGCTCTTGCCCAGGCCGCTTTGGCGCGGCAGCTCGACGCGCCGATGCCGCCGCCGCACGCCGCGCTGGTGCTGGACGCACAACCTACCTCGACCGCTCCGTCGTCGCCGCTGGAAGCCCTGCGCGGCGTCACCGACGCAGACCCGTCGCAGGCCACGCGCGTATTCGGTGCAAATGACACCGTGGTGGCGCCTGCGTTGTTGCCGCAGTTGACCGACACCTCGACGTTGCAACTGACGCAGTTGACGCAACTGCTGCGTAGTGACGAACTGATGCGCAAGTTCGAGGAACTGCAACGCCACATGATCGAGCAAGGCGAACAGCGGCGCACGGTAATCGGATCGTCGATCATTATGACCAGCGGCCTGTCGATCGGGTACGTGATCTGGCTGGTGCGTGGCGGCGTGCTGGTCAGTTCGATGCTGTCGGCGCTGCCGGCCTGGCAGATGATCGACCCGCTGCCGGTGCTGGCTGCTGCGCGCACCGGCTAGGACCGCCGCAAGGACTTGCGCTCCGATGACCCCGAGGTCGAGCGCCTGTTCGACGCGCCGTCGAAAAGTCCGCGCGCCACGCCAGTGCCGCCCGGCCCCGACAACGCGCGCAAAGCGCAACCCAAGCCGATGGAGCCCCGCCTATGAGACTACCTTCCTTCACCTGGCGCTGGTCCGCCCGAGTACACCTCGCGTTCGGCTTGGCCGCGCTCACCGTCGGCGTGGTGCTGGGGGCCAGTTATCTTGGGCTGATTGCGGACGCCGAGACGCTCACGCGGCAACACCGCGCTGCCGTGTCCGAGACCATTGCCCTGACAGCGTCGGCGCTGCTCGACGAAGCGCAGCCCGAGGCCCTGCAGGAAACCCTGGCGTTCATGCGCGGCCGCAATTCCGGCCTTTTGTCGATTGGGGTGCGTTCGCACGAAGGCGTGTTGCTGGTCGACTTGAACCAACACGCGGCGCAGTGGCCAGCCGGCCCGCGCGCGGCTTCAACCGATTCCGAACTGGTCGTGCCAGTGTGGCAGGCGGGTCAGCCCTGGGGCAGCGTGGAACTGCTTTTTACGCCGTTGCGCGAGGCCGGCTGGCGCGGCTACCTGCAAGATCCGGGACTGAAGCTGTCGGCATTCATCTTCTTCGCCTGTAGTGTGTTGTTTCTCGGCTACCTCAGGCGTATGTTGCGCGAGCTCGACCCGTCTCGCGCGGTGCCGCAGCGGGTGCGCGCCGCCTACGACACATTGACCGAAGGGCTGATCGTGATTGATCGCGCGGGCGCCATTGTGCTCGCCAACAAGTCAACCAGCCTGATGCTGGGTGTTGACGAGCAGCACCTGATCGGACGTTCGCCTTCGGAATTCGGCTGGACCCGTTCCGACGGCGCTGTGCTGGCGCGCGACGCGCTGCCTTGGGAGACCGCGTTGACAACCAAGCAGGCCCAGCGTGACATGCACCTGAACGTTGCGAGCCGGGCCGGCGTGTGTTATTCGCTGCGCGCCAACTGCTCGCCGATCTTCGACGCGCGCGGTGGTTTGCAAGCGCTGGTAGTCAGCTTTCAGGATGTGACCGAGCTCGAGCAACGCGGCGCCGCATTGTTGGCGGCCAAGGAACAGGCCGATGCCGCCAGCCAGGCCAAGAGCCAGTTCCTGGCCAATATGAGCCACGAGATTCGCACCCCGATGAACGCCATCCTCGGTTTTACCGAGGTGCTGCGCCGCGGCGGATTACGCAACACCGGCGACGCGACGAAACAACTCGACATTATTCATTCCAGCGGCAAACAACTGCTCAACCTGATCAATGACATCCTGGATCTGTCCAAGGTCGAAGCCGGCCGGCTGGAGGCGGAGCGGGTGGCGTTCGCGCCGCACCTGGTCGCGCGCGAGGTGGTGCAGACCTTGGCTGATCGTGCGCAGCAAAAGGGGCTGGCACTGGACTTGTTGTTTCCCCAGCCCCTGCCGGCCACCATCACCGGCGACCCGGCACGCCTGCGCCAGATCATCACCAACCTGATCGGCAACGCAATCAAATTCACCGAGCGCGGCGCGGTCAAGGTCGTATTGCGGATCGAACCCGCCGCGGCCGGCATGCGTTACTGCATCGACGTGTGTGACAGCGGCATTGGAATCCCGCCCGACAAGCTTGAGTCGGTGTTCGAACCTTTCGTGCAGGCCGAGTCGTCGACCACGCGCCGTTTCGGCGGCACCGGCCTTGGGCTGACGATCAGCCGCGGCTTTGCGCGCGCAATGGGTGGCGACATAATCGCCAGCAGCGTTTATGGCGAAGGCGCCACCTTCAGTGTCTGGCTCGACGCCGGCGATTGCAGCGGCGCTACATTGCTCACTCCGGCGGCGCTGGCAACTGCAGCCGAAGCGATGCTGCCACTCGATTCGGTGCGCTGGCAGTTCCCGCCGAAACATGTACTGGTAGTCGACGACGGCGCGGAAAACCGCCAACTGGTGCGCGTGCTGCTCGAAGAGGTGGGCCTGCGCGTGAGTGAGGCCGCGAACGGGCAGATTGCGCTGGAGCGCATCGCCGCCGAAGATTTCGACCTGGTGCTGATGGACATGCAGATGCCGGTAATGGATGGCCAGACCGCCACGCGGCGCCTGCGCGCGCAAGCTTGTGTGTTACCGATCATTGCGCTCACGGCGAATGCGATGAAAGGCTTTGAGCACGAAATCGAGGCCGCCGGTTTCAGCGGCTTCCTGACCAAACCGATCGATGTTGACGCGCTGCTGCGCGATCTGGCGGCTCGGCTGGGCGGGCGCGTCGCGCAAGACGAAGTGCCTGCCGCGCAAGACGAAGTGCCGCCGGCGTGTGTTGTCCGCTCGCCGGTCGCGGACACGACGGCGATCACCTCGCGCCTTGTCGGGCATGCCAGGCTGGGCCGCATCGTGGCGCGTTTTGTCGCGCAATTGCCGGCCAAGCTGGCGCAGATGGACCAGGCCGGCGCAAACGCCGACATGACGGAGCTGGCGGCGCTGGCGCACTGGCTAAAGGGCGCTGGCGGCAGTATGGGATTCGACGACCTGTTCGAGCCGGCTCGGGCGTTGGAGGCAGCCGCACAGGCCGCGGACAGCGCGGCGGTCGCGGCAGTGCTGGCGCAACTGCGTGTAATTGACCGCCGTATCCAGGGTGGTGCGGCGATAACGCCAATGCGGATCGAGGAAACTGCAACATGAACGACGACATCTGGGCCAACACCCATCCAAGTGATATCGATGAGCCGGTGCGCTCGCCACTGCTCGACGCCAAGGTGATGATGGTTGACGATGAACCGTTGATGACCGATCTGATCCAGGCCTACCTCGAGGACGATGGTTATAGCAACTTCGTGGTTGCCAACGACCCGCGCCAGGCGCTGACGCTGCTGCGGCGCGAGGAGCCCGATGTGTTGCTGCTGGATCTGATGATGCCGCACCTATCGGGCTTTGAGTTGTTGGAGTTGATTCGTGGCGACCGCAAGCTGCGTTACACACCGGTGATCGTTCTCACCGCGGCCACCGGCGCCGATTCCAAGCTGCGTGCGCTGCGCCTCGGGGCTACCGACTTCCTGGCAAAGCCAGTGGACGCGAGCGAGTTGGTGCTGCGGGTGCGCAACACGCTGGCGTTTCGCCAATACCACAGCCGCCTGATCAACTTCGACCCGGTCACCGGCTTGCCAAACCAGCGCCTGTTCGAGCGCGGCATCGACGAGATGGTGATGCGCCGCGATGTGGTGGGCGGCATGGTCGCGTTATTCAGCATTAATGTGCCGGAGTGCCGGCAACTGCGCGAAAGCATGGATCAGTCCAGTGCCGACGGCCTGGCCAGGGCGATCGCTCGTCGCCTTGATCGGTTTGCGAGCGGTGAAAACCGGGTTCCTGCGTTCGCCACCAGCACCGAACGTGCGCCGCGCGTCGCCCGTTTGGGCGCCGAGCAGTTTGGCCTGGTACTGGAAGGCATGCCGGATGCGGAGGCGATCGAGGCATCCGCCAAACGCGTGATCACGCTGGTGTCCGAGCCGGTTTGTCTCGGGCTGCATGAAGTGGGGCCAAGCGCCTGGATCGGCATCTCGGTGTCGCCCGCCGATGGCCAGTCGGCCGAGGCGTTGCGCAAGGGCGCGGACGTGGCCGCCACGCATGCGCGAGCGCAAAACGCGGCGCCGTTCAAGTTCGCATCACCCGAACTCAATGCCCGCTCCTACCAGAGAATGGCTTTGGGCTCGCAGCTTCGCGGCGCCGCGCAGCGCGGCGAACTCCGCCTGGCGCGCAGATCATCATAACTGCGAATCGGCTGACCATTACCGCTGATGAAAATATCGTCTGCTTGAAAGCCTGCTTGCGCGGCGGGGCCTTCTGCAACAAGCGAAGAAACCAGCACGCGATTTGTATCAGGGACGCCCACACGTGTGAAGATGATGCTATAAATGATGACAGCTGTGAGCAGGTTCATGAGCGGCCCCGCGTACAATACGGCAAGCCGTGCCCACGGGCTGGCCGCAGCCAAACCACCCGG
>JANNGR010000257.1:0-2567 GCA_031403955.1 Betaproteobacteria bacterium | reverse complement strand
GCGCTGCTCACCGTGGCGATGACGCGCGCGCCGGCAAGCTTGGCAAACTGGATGGCGTAGTGCGCCACACAACCCGCGCCGCCTTGCACCAGCACCGTCAGCCCCTGGACCGGACCTTCGGAGAACACCGCCCGATGCGCGGTACAGGCCGGCACGCCGAAACACGCGCCCTGAGCGAAATCGATGCCGCACGGTAAGGCAATGGCTTGCCCGGCCGGCAAGGCGCAATACTGAGCGGCGGTCCCCATCGAGCGCGAGGCGTCGTAGAGCGCCGTGGCGTTGTAGATCCAGACCCTTGTGTTGATACGCGCGGCGTCGACGCCCGGCCCCACCGCCACAATTTCGCCAGCCCCGTCCGAATGCGGCACCACCCGGGGGAAACCCATGGCCGTGCCGCGCCAACCCGCGCGCATCTTGGTGTCCGAGGGATTGACGCCGGAGGCAAACACCCGCACCAGCACATCGCCAGGACCGGGGCGGGGGGTCTCGATTTCTCCAAACTGCAACACCGCGCCCGCGGGACCGGTGCGCTCATACCAGGCAGCCTGCATCATGACTGGGGTTCGAATCTATTTACAGTTGACCGGACGGTTGCTAGCATGAACCGATTCAACCATTATTAACTTGACAGGAGATTTGTGATGCACCATGAACTTGGCCGACGCTTGTTTGTCGCGCTGTCTTTGCTGGCGACCATGGCCTTCTTCGGCCATCCGCCTGCGCAGGCACAGGCACCGGGCGACACGATTCGCAAGATCGTTCTGATCTCCTGGCCCCAGGGCGTCAACCCCCAGGCCTATCAGGCCTCGCAGCTAATTGCCCAGAGCTGGCGCCAACTCGGCCTGGAGGTAGAGGTGCGCTCCTTGCCTTGGCCGCAACATATCCAGTCGGTGTGGAACGAGCGCGAAAAATGGGACACCACCATGTGGCGTATGGTCGGGCGTCCCGAGCGCAGCGATCCGGACGAAGTGGTGTTCAACAACTACCACTCCTCCACCGCCCCCACCGGCTTCAACTTTATCGGCTACATCAGCCCGGAATACGACAAGGTGGCGGAAGACCAGCGCCATTCCACCGACCCGGAAAAGCGCAAGGCCCTGGTGCGCCAGGCCCAGCGCCTGCTCGACCGCGACCAGCCGCAAATGTTCTTGGTCCACCCCACCAGCATGAAGGCGTTCAACAAGAACGTCTGGGCCGAGGATTCGATCGTGATGCAAAGTGGCATCGGCATCCGCAACTTCTGGACCTTCGTGCGCGCCACGCCCAAAGGCGATCAAAAGCAGATGGTCCTCAACTCGGCCGAGCCGGTGGTGGCCGTCAGTCCGATGTACATCGCGGGTTCGGCCAGTTCCTGGGTCACCGAACTGGTATGGGACCGGCTGGCGCGTGTCGGGCCCGATGGCCTGCCGCAACCCTGGGCCGCTGAAAAAATCGACTGGGTCAGTCCCACCACGGTCGATGTCACGCTGCGCACCGGCATGAACTGGCACGACGGCAAGCCGGTCACCATAGACGATGTGGTCTATTCCTTCGAGGCGCCGGCCATGGGCAACAAGGTGCCGATGTACAAGTCGGCCGTGGGCGACATTGTGAAAGTCGAAAAAACCGGCGACCGCCGGGCCCGCTTCACGCTCAAGGCACCCAACGCGGCGTTTGTCACGGCGTCCCTTTCCAAGATCAACCTGATACCGAAGCACATCTGGGATCCGATCATGAAAGACCTGATGACCAAGCCCGAAAACGCGGAGGCCCTTCCCAATCCCCCGGCAATCGGTTCCGGCCCATTCAAGATGGTGCGCAACCGCGGTCAGGAAGAAATCGTGCTGGACCGCTTTGAAGGCCATTTCGCCGCACCCAAGATGGAGCGTTGGGTCCTGCGCATCGTGCCTAACCCGGAGGCCACCCTGGGCATGCTGCGCCGCAACGAAATAAACTTCCTGGCCGACTACGGCGGTGCACCCGAGGTGCTGGAGAAACTCGCCAAGGAAGTGCCCCAGCTTACGATCATGTCCGAGGTGGACATCGGCTTCGAATACACCGCTTTCAACCTGCGCCGCGCGCCGTTCAACGACGTCAACTTCCGCCGCGCCCTGTCGCTGGCGATCGACCGCAACGTCATGGTTCAGGCGGCCTGGAACGGCTACGCGGTAGCCTCCAACTCCCAGGTCTCGCCGGCGCTCAAGTTCTGGCACGACAACGACATCACCAAGATTCGCACCGGCCTGCCGGTAGCGCGCGAAATCCTGGACAAGGCCGGCTACAAGAACGTCGGCGGCAAGCTGCACTATCCGACCGGTGTCAAGGAGACGCTGCAGCCCTTCTGAAGCGCGCCGGGGCCGCGCGATGTGCACGGTCCTTGAGCGTCCTCGTCCACGATGCGATTCATAGCCGCACGGCTGCTGCACAGCGTTTTTGTGCTGTTGGCAGTCGTGACCCTGATGTTTCTGATGTTCCGGCTGATGCCGGGCGACCCCATGGCCGCCTACATCAGCGAGGCGCTGTCGGAAGAATCCCGGCAGTCGATCAAGGCCCAATTCGGGCTCGACCGCCCGTTATGGCAGCAGTAC
>JANNGR010000256.1:0-2404 GCA_031403955.1 Betaproteobacteria bacterium | reverse complement strand
GCCCTCGCCCGCGATGATGCGCTGCGCGGCGGTGGCGATGGTCTGCAGGCCCGAGGAGCAGAAGCGGTTGATGGTCATGCCCGAGGTCGTGATCGGCAGGCCGGCGCGCAGCGCGATCTGGCGCGCGATGTTGGAGCCGGTGGCGCCCTCGGGCGTGGCGCAGCCCATGATCACGTCGTCGACCGCGGCCGGGTCGATGCCGGCGCGCTGCACCGCGTGCTGCACCGCATGGCCGCCGAGCGTGGCGCCGTGGGTCATGTTGAAGGCGCCCTTCCAGCTCTTGGCGAGCGGGGTGCGGGCGGTGGAGACGATGACGGCGCTGGTCATGGTAATTTTCCTTTGGGTCTGAAGTGAGGCTTACTGGGGCTGCTTCGCCAGGCCGGCCTGACTGGCCTGACCCGCGTTTTGCAGCAACTGGTGATAGAACTGGATCATCTCGACGTAGTTGGCGATCGAGATGCGCTCGTTGGTGCCGTGGAAGCGCTTGAGGTCTTCGTTGCGCGCGCGCACCGGCGAGAAGCGGTAGACGTTGTCTGCCAGGTCGACGAAATGGCGCGAATCCGAGCCGGCGATGTACAGGCCGGGCACAACGACCGCATCCGGGAAGGCCTGCTGCACCGTTTGCTGGAGATTGCGGTAGCTGGCGCTGGTGGATGAGGCGACGGGCGTCGGCTCCGCGTTGCCCGGGTAAGCCTTGATCGCGATCGCGTCGTTGCCGATGATCTTGCGGATGTGCGCCTCGACCTTGGCCAGCGAATCGCCGGGCAGGATGCGGAAATTCACCGCCGCCTCGGCCCGGCCGGGCAGCACGTTGTCCTTGTTGCCGGCGCGCACGATGGTCAGCGCCGTCGTCGTGCGCAGCATCGCGTTGGTGCTCGCCACCGTCTCCAACTGGCGCTGCACCAGCGGGCCGAACAGCCAGAGATTCGACAGAAGAACCCGGTTGACACCCTGCATCTCGGGCGCCAGTGCGCCGAACATGTCGGCGGCCACGCCGGTGATCGAGGCCGGCATCGGATGCGCTTCGAGCTTCGCGAGCGCGGCGCTCAGGGTGCCGATGGCGCCGCGGCTCGGCGGCATCGACGAATGGCCGGGCGCCGTATCGAACGACAGGAAAAAGGTACCGTAGCCCTTTTCGGCCATACCGATCAAGGCCACCGGCCGGTCGATTCCCGACAGCACGCCCTCGGTCACCAGCAACCCTTCATCGAGCACCCAGTCGAGGCGGACGCCGCGCGACTTCAATAGTTCGGCGATCGGCCGCGCGCCGCGCAGCCCGCCGACCTCCTCATCGTCGCCCAGCACGAGATAGACCGTCTGCTTCGGCCGGAAACCGCTCGCGACCAGCGTTTCGATGGCTTCCATCTGCGCCAGCAGATTGCCCTTGTTGTCGGCGGTGCCGCGGCCCCAGACGAAGCCGTCCTTGATCTGGCCGCTGAAGGGTTCGACCTCCCACGCACTCTCGGTGCCGGGCGCGATCGGCACCACGTCCTGGTGCGCCATCAGCGCGATCGGCCTGGCCGCCGGATCGCTGCCGCTCCACGTATAGAGCAGCGCATGCTGGCCCACCATTTCCTTTTTAAGCGTGGCGTGCAGCTTGGGGAACTGCTGCGCGAGGTAGGCGTGGAGTTTCTCGAATTCGGCGCCGTTCTGCTGCGCATCCTCGAAGCTCGCAACCGTCCGGATCGCGATCGCGCCCGACAAGTGCTGGGCGACCCCCTGCGCATCGACGATCATCTTGACGCCAGCAACCACCGGCAACTGGCGCGACGGCATGCGCCAGGTATTGATGCCCACGGCCGCCGCCAAAGCAAGAAGCGCCAGCAGCGCAAGCAGAAAGACACGTCGGATCACGAGCCGCCCCGCTCTCTCGCTTTGGTCAACTGAACTGCTTGCCTTCGGCCACCAGCTTCTTGATCAGTGGCGCCGGCTCCCAGAACTTGGCATCGTCATGCGGGTTCTTGGCAAAGCGCTTCATCGCCTGCGCCACATTGAACAGGCCGACCTGGTTGGCATAGTGCATCGGGCCGCCGCGGCGGATCGGAAAGCCATAGCCGGTGAGGTACACCATGTCGATGTCGCCGGACTTGCTGGCGATGCCGTCCTCCAGGATGTGTGCGCCTTCGTTGACCAGCGCGTACACCAGGCGCTGGACGATTTCTTCGTCCGATATCTTGCGCGGCGTGATGCCTTCGTCCTTGCGGTGCTTGTCGATCAGCTCGGTCACCACCGGGCTGGGGATCGCATCGCGCTTGCCAGCCTGGTAGTCGTACCAGCCGGCGCCGGTCTTTTGCCCGAAGCGGCCGAGTTCGCACAGCTTGTCGGCCGTGCGGCTGTACTTCATGTCAGCGCGCTCGGTGGCGCGGCGCTTGCGGATGGCCCAGCCGATGTCGTTGCCCGCCAG
>JANNGR010000255.1:0-7716 GCA_031403955.1 Betaproteobacteria bacterium | reverse complement strand
GTGGTTTTCATGTCCATGTGGCAGTTTCCAGTAGATGTGTTTCGAATCGGTGCCGGCTGTGCGGCCAGTGTTCACGCTTGATTATCCAGCGCGAAATTGCTACTACATCTGCGCCTTCATGCGTGCGGCCCGGTCGCCGGCGGATTGGCCCAGGTACAAAGACATCTTGCAAGCTTCGTAGCTGGAGCTGCCAGTTATGTGGCCCTGTGCGGCGCAGGCTGATCCAAAGTCGTTTTCAAGTGAACGGGCCAAGCGCGCCGCGTCTTGTTCCGGTGTCGCGCAGGCATGCAGAACCATCAGAAACAATAACCATGAGGGGTAACGCATGTTGGTCTCCGAAGCCGGTCTGCAATGTCGCCGGTCGATTGTGCCGCCATCTTGCCGGCGGGCGGGAACTTGCAGCCAGGCTCGCACTCGCATAAAGTCTGTCATCCACTTAACCCAGGACCATGCCATGCAACAAAAGATACTTGCCGCCGCCCTGTTCGGTGCCGCCCTATTCGTCGCTGCGCTGGCGCCAGCCAGTGCTTTTACCTTGTCCAGCCCGGATATCAAGGCCGGCGGCAAGATACCCAAGAGTTTCGAGTTCAATGGTTTTGGATGTGCGGGCGAGAACAAATCACCGGCGCTCAAATGGAGCAGCGCACCCAAGGGAACCAAGGGATTCGCGCTCACGGTTTACGATCCCGACGCTCCCACCGGCTCGGGCTGGTGGCATTGGATGGTGATCAATATTCCGGCCGATGTGTCCGAGTTGCCTGGCAACGCGGGCGCCGCCAACAGCACCAGTTTGCCCAAAGGCGCGACCCAGAGCCGGATCGATTTTGGCGTCAATGCCTGGGGTGGTGTTTGCCCGCCACAAGGCGATAAGCCGCACCGCTATATCTTCACACTGCATGCGCTAAAGACCGATAAGCTGGAACTGCCGGCGGATGCCACCGCCGCGCTGACTGGTTTCATGATCAACGCCAATAGTCTGGGCAAGGCCAGCTTCACGGCTACCTACGGGCGCGCAAAATAAGCGGCTCTTCAGGTGTGGTCGAAGTAGCGGTTCTTCAGGTCGAGCTGATTTTCGTAAATCGACCCCTGGCGCATGGCCGCGGGGTAGGGTAGTCGCACCGGCAAGGATTTCATGCGCGGCGCCAGGGTCTCCTCACCGGCCACCAGCGCCGCGCTCCATGCGTGCCAATCCGACGGTGGTGCAATCAGTGGCCAGGCGTCCGCGCAGCGGTATTGCAGCAGCAGGAACCGGCGCGGTCGGCCCGAGCGATTGGGTGCCGAGCCATGCACGGCGCGCACATGGTGGATGGTGATTGAACCGGCAGCCCCCAGGCAGGACTGCGCCGTGGCGATTCCCAGCCCGGGTGCGGTGGCGTCGATGGCGCCGCAGAATCGCCCGTCCACATGGTGGTCGAACACCGGCCCGGTATGTGAGCCGGGCACCACCTGCAGCGGGCCGTTGTCGGCGCCTATGTCGTCAAGCATCACACCCACGGCGGCCAGGTCATCGTTGGTGTGTGGGTAGAAGGCCCAGTCCTGGTGCCACTCCACCGGCGAGCCAAAGCCGGCCGACTTCATGTTGAGTTTGGAAATATCGAAGCGCACGCCTCCATTCCACAATTGCTGTAAACAACGGGCAATGCCGGTGTGGCGTGTCACCGCGGCAAATGCCGGATGCCATTGGTCCGGGTTCTTGATGCGCCGCACGCGTGGTGACTGTGGCGAGTGGCCGGGTTCGAGGTCGTAGACAGCGTTGTGCTCGGTTACGTCGCGGGCCCCGGCGACGATAGCGTCGCAAGCGCGCTGCAACGCGGCCACATCGCCGGGTGAAACGACATCCGGTACCACGATGAAACCGTCTGCGTGGTAGCGGGTTATCTGGTCAGGGCTGAGCATTTTTCCTCCGGCTGATGGGCAGGGCTGATGCCCTCCCACTGCTAAAATTGTAGGAGGTCCACCGACCTGGCCGGTCGATGTGACCAACGCGCTGCGCGGCAATGTCCTGCGTCAAACCCCTGATTTGAACTTCCATGAACACTGCCACTATTACCGTTGCCGACATTCGCACGATTTTTCTCGACTTCTTCGCCTCCAAAGGCCACACCGTGGTCGCCTCCAGCGGGCTGGTGCCCGGTAATGACCCGACGCTGATGTTCACCAATTCGGGCATGGTGCAGTTCAAGGACGTGTTCCTGGGCACCGACAAACGCCCGTATGTGCGCGCCGCTTCGGTTCAAGCCTGCCTGCGTGCCGGCGGCAAACACAATGATCTGGAAAACGTCGGTTACACCGCGCGCCACCACACCTTTTTCGAGATGCTGGGCAACTGGAGTTTTGGCGACTATTTCAAGCGCGAGTCACTCATCTGGGCCTGGGAGTTGCTGACCCAGGTCTACCGGCTTCCGGCCGACAGGTTGTGGGCAACCGTCTACATCGACGACGACGAAGCCTACGACATCTGGACCAAAGAGATCGGCCTGCCGGCTGAACGCGTGGTGCGCATCGGTGACAACAAGGGCGCGAAATACGCGTCCGACAATTTCTGGATGATGGCTGACACCGGCCCATGTGGTCCGTGCAGCGAAATTTTCTATGACCATGGCCCCGAAGTCACGGGCGGACCGCCGGGTTCGCCGAACCAGGATGGTGACCGTTACATCGAGATCTGGAACAACGTGTTCATGCAGTTCGACATGCAGGCCGACGGTTCGGTGAAACCGCTGCCAGCCCCGTGCGTGGATACCGGCATGGGGCTGGAGCGGCTGGCGGCGATCCTGCAGCACACACACAGCAATTACGAAATCGACCTGTTCGATACGCTGATTCGTGCCGCCGCGCGTGAAACCGCTTGCGCCGACCTTGCCAACAATTCACTCAAGGTGATTGCGGACCATATCCGCGCCACCGCGTTCCTGGTCAGCGACGGTGTGCTGCCTGGCAGCGAAGGGCGCGGTTACGTGCAGCGGCGCATAATCCGGCGCGCCATCCGCCATGGCTACAAACTGGGTCAGAAAACGCCGTTTTTTCACAAGCTGGTGGCGGACCTGGTTCAGGTAATGGGCGAGGCCTACCCGGCGCTTGCGGCGCAGCAGCAGCGTATTACCGGGGTACTGAAGGCTGAAGAAGAGCGCTTCTTCGAGACACTGGAAATCGGCATGCAGATACTGGATGCGGCGCTGGAGGGCGGAGTTGACCGCCTGCCGGGCGAGGTGGCCTTCAAGCTGCACGACACCTTCGGTTTTCCGCTTGACTTGTCGGCGGACGTGTGCCGTGAACGGGGGCTCACGGTGGACGAGACCGGCTTCCATGCCGCAATGGAAAAGCAGAAAGCCCAGGGCCGGGCTGCCGGCAAGTTCAGAATGGACCGGGCGCTGGAGTACGCGGGCGACGCCAATCACTTCGTCGGTTACGACAGCCTGACCCAGTCCAGCACGGTGTTGGGCCTGTTTGTGGACGGCGTGCCGGTTTCAGAACTCAAGGCCGGGCAGGCCGCGGTCGCGGTGCTGGGCAGCACGCCGTTTTACTCCGAAAGCGGCGGCCAGGTCGGTGACGAAGGAGCGATTTTTTCCGATACCGCGATGTTCGAAGTCGCGGACACGCAGAAAATCAAGTCGGACGTTTTTGGCCACCACGGCCAACTAACCCGCGGCGGGCTCAAACTCGGTGATGTGGTGACGGCGCATGTAAATGCCGCGACGCGCGCTGCCACCATGCGCAACCACTCGGCCACGCATTTGATGCACAAGGCCTTGCGCACGGTGTTGGGCGCCCACGTGCAGCAAAAGGGCAGTCTGGTGAATGCCGACCGTACACGTTTTGACTTTACCCATAACGCCCCGGTTACCGGTGAGCAGTTGCTTGCCATCGAGTCCATGGTGAACGCCGAAATCCTGTCGAACACGGCGACTGAAGTGCGCCTGATGGATATCGAAGCGGCGCGGAAGACCGGCGCGATGATGTTGTTCGGCGAAAAATATGGCGACGTGGTGCGGGTGCTGGACATCGGCAACAGCACCGAGCTGTGTGGCGGCACGCATGTGCAACGCAGCGGCGATATCGGGCTGTTCAAGTTGGTCGGCGAGGGTGGCGTGGCGGCCGGCGTGCGCCGCTTGGAGGCCGTCACCGGCCAGGGCGCGCTGGCTTACCTGCAACAACTCGAAGCGACGCTGGCGCAGGTAGCTGGCACGGTCAAGGCGCCGGTGGCCGAGTTGAACCAGCGTATCAATCACGTGCTGGACCATGTAAAACAGTTGGAGAAGGAAGTCGCCGCGCTAAAAGGCAAACTGGCATCCAGTCAGGGCGACGAATTGGTGCAACAGGCGGTGGATCTCAAGGGCATCAAACTGCTGGCGGCGCGGCTGCAAGGCGCTGACACCAGGACGTTGCGCGACGCGCTGGACAAACTCAAGGACAAACTCAAGAGCGCGGTAATTGTGTTGGCGGCGGTTGACGGCGCCAAGGTGCAGTTGGCGGTGGGCGTCACCTCTGATCTGGTGGAGCGCGTCAAGGCCGGTGAACTGGTGAATTTTGTCGCTAGCCAGGTTGGCGGCAAAGGCGGCGGCAAGGCCGACATGGCCATGGCCGGCGGCACCGAACCGGAGAAATTGCCGGCTGCGTTGGCCAGCGTGCAGGCCTGGGTGGCCGGGAAACTTTGACGGGCGGCATCGCTGTGCGCGGCGTCGCGCGGCGTCAGGCGTAGGTTTCGAGGCGCAGCGCGGCGGCGCGGCGATGTCCCTCCATTCCTTCGGTAGCGCTTTGACGCATGGCGGGCGGTGCAACCGCTTCGACGCCGGCCTGATCCATCCACTGATGCGTGCAGACCTTCACGAATGAGCCGACCCATAAGCCGCCGGTGTAACGCCCCGCACGCATGGTTGGAAGCGTGTGGTTGGTGCCGCAACATTTGTCGGAGTAGACGACACTGGCCTGCTTGCCGATAAACAGTGATCCGTAATTACGCAATTTCTTGGCTGTGGCGTGCGAATCGCGGGTGTGGACCTGCACGTGCTCGGCAGCGACGAAGTCTGAATAGGCCAGCATCGTTGACTCGTCAGGTGCAAGCACGATTTCACCGAACTCGCGCCAGGCCGGCGCGGCCACATCCGCGGTAGGCAGATCTGTCAACTGACGCTCGACCTGTCTGAGGGTCTCCTCGGCGATCCTGCGGCTGGTGGTGATGAGACCCACGCGCGTGTGGATGTCGTGTTCGGCCTGCGCCAGCAGGTCGATCGCCAGCATGTGCGGATCGGCGGTTTCATCCGCAACGACAAATATCTCGCTTGGGCCAGCCAGTTGATCGATGCCGACCTGACCAAAGACCTGCCGCTTTGCTTCGTTGACATACGCGTTGCCCGGACCAACGATCTTGTCTACCGGCGGGATCGTGTCGGTGCCGTACGCCATGGCGGCAATCGCTTGCGCCCCACCGACACGGAAGATCCGATCAGCGCCAGAAAGGTGGCAACCCGCAACCATCGCCGGATGCGCGTTCGGCGGCAGGCAAGCGATTATCTCGTCGCAGCCGGCTACCTTGGCCGGAACAATCGTCATCACCGGGGCCGACAGGATCGGGTAGCGGCCGCCTGGCACGTAGGCGCCGATGCGTTGGATTGGAATAATGCGGTGCCCCAGGTGTACGCCGCGCAGTTGCTCGACCTCCAGGGGTTGAATCGTCGCCAGTTGCGCCTGGGCAAAAGCCCGCACGCGGGCGATCGCGAACTCAGTGTCGGCGCGGGTTTGCTGGTCCAGCGCAGCCAGCGCCGCTGCGCGTTCAGCGCTGGTTATCTCAAGCGCCCGCCCTTCGTAGTTGTCGAACGTTCTGGAGAACTCACGCACGGCGTCATCGCCGCGTTCACGCACCGCCGAAATTACGCCGCGCACGACCGCCTCCACTTCACCCAGTTCCTTGTTTTGCATCTGAGTCGGCGCCTTGATGAATTCGAGCTTGGATAAAAGTGTGTGCATAAAGGCGGACGGTGTTGGAGCGTGGTGAGCGCAGGTGCTGAACGGAACAACAAAGTGTAGGAACCTGCTCTCATGCCCGCTAGGGGGCGCAGAACTTCGTCTAGAAAACTATCCGGAATATGCAGTACGCCGCTTTGGAGTCCGGTCTTGATGGACCGCACAGGCCTTCTGCGCCAACAAAATCACTGTGGGTTAACCCTTACTGCGTTTTGTTCACAATATTCACCAGGCGCCGCACAATAGCCAGGCGAGATTCACAATTCGCAACGCAGGGCAGTGGTGCGAATGATGGAGGCGGCCCAAGTTCATTCCAACCACGATCTGCGAGCACCCAATGCCGAGAATCGGACTTCACATCAAACAACTACGTAACCGGCGCAAGCTAACGGTTCGTGAACTTGCGGCCCGTTCGGGCATCTCGCATGCAACCATCTCGTTAATCGAACGCGACCGGACCAGCCCAAGCCTTGACACGTTGTCAGCCATGTTCGACGCACTCGGCACAACACTGGTGGGATTTTTCGAGGACGTGCCACAGTCGGTTCCGTATTCACCGTTCTACTCGAACGAGGAACTGGTAGAGATCGGGGATGCCGATGCGGTGTCATACCGCATGCTCGGGATGAACCACCCCAACCGCCACATCCTGATGCTCAGCGAGACCTACCAGGTGGAAGCCGATACTGGAGAAGCGTTTTCACACAAGGCACAAGAAGCCGGCTTTGTGCTCAGTGGCGAGTTGGAAGTGACCGTCGGAAGCGAGGCCAGAGTGCTGCGTCGCGGCGATGGTTATTGCTTCGACAGCCAGTTGCCACATCGTTTCCGCAACGTCGGCAAAACCCGGGCGGAAATCATCAGCGCGGTTACGCCTCCTACCTACTGAACTGAAACTGCTTGACCGGGCCGATGGCAGCGTATCTATTTCCAGACCAACATTTAAAGGACTGATATGACACTCAACAGACGTGAAATTCTCCAGGCAACACTCGCCGCGGGTTCGTCCCTGGTGCTTCCGGGTGCCGCCTTCGCGCAATCGATGGCCGGCCTGACACCGGGTAAACCGTACGCGGGTCAAGAGGTAAAAGTGCTGGCCGTGCGTTCGTCGCAATTCGCGTCGCACGCCAAGCGCTCGAAGGCGTTCGAAGACGCTACCGGCATCAAGGTGACCTATCTGGATGTGCCGTTCGGCTCGATGCGTGAAAAGCTGACCGCCGAAATGGTGGCAAGCTCGACCGACTTCGATCTCTCGACCATCATGGACGTGTGGATTCCGCCCATGGTCGATTCCTACCTGATGCCGCTCAACGCGTATTTGAAAACCCAGAAGTTCAACCTGGACCGGTATCCTCCGGCGTTTCTGAGCGCATCCCAATTCAAGGGCGATACCTACGGCTTGCCAAACCGCTGCCACATCCAGCTGCTGTTCTACCGTAAGGACGTGTTCGCCGAAGTGGGCATAACGCCGCCCAAGACCTGGGCCGAGTTGGTGACCGCCGGCAAGGCGATCCAGGCCAAGAAACCCGATATGGCCGGTATTGCGATTCCTTATGGCAAGAATGCCGGCCAGAATCTGATGGTCTGGTACAACTTCCTGTGGGGCAATGGTTCGGATCTGTTTGACGACAAGTTCAAACCGATTTTCAACAACGCCAAGGGACTGCAGGCGACCCAGGACTATGTAGACATCATCCTCAAGCACAAAATTACGCCCCCCGGCTGCGCGTCTTTCGTCGAGCAAGATGCCGCAGGCTC
>JANNGR010000254.1:0-16315 GCA_031403955.1 Betaproteobacteria bacterium | reverse complement strand
TGGCGTGACCGACGCCTTCTATGACACCGTCCTCAAGGTAACTAGGCTCCGAGACGTCACCGGGAACGGATTGATGAGTTGGACCGACGCTACGAACTGGGTAGATGGTCTGGACTTTGCAGGCTACAGCGACTGGCGGCTGCCATCGATTGTTGATAAGGGCTTCGGCGGGTGCAACAACCTCAATCAAGGGGGCACCGACTGCGGGTACAACGTCCTCACGCCCACCACAAGTGAACTGGCGCACCTGTGGTACGTCACTCTTGGCAACAAAGCGATTTGCATTCCCGGTGATGCGACCTGCTGGCCCAACTTCCAAGAGGGCTGGGGCCTGAAGAACACAGGTGACTTCCAGAACATCAACACTGCGTTCCAGGACAACAACCCGTCTTATGGGCTCTATTGGTATGGCACAGCAGTCGGATGGCCCGGCCCGGGTCCCAATCCGTTGTTTGCGTGGTTCTTCGATGTCTCCCAAGGTCGGCAGAGCATCATCCTGCAGAACAGTTGGGGGTATGCCATGGCGGTCCGCTCCGGCGATGCGGCTGCGACCGATATTCCTGAGCCCGCATCGCTGTTCCTGTCGCTGACCGCGTTGGGCACCTTGGGCTTGGTCCGTCGTAGTACACACAGGCGCATGGCCAATTGCAGTTGAGACGCGAAGCGCCGGGCTCTCCGGTCCGTGCAGGTACCAACGCTCCTGAGCTGTCGGGGTCATGGCTCTGGCAGCCTTGCCGTGTCCGTCGAATATGGCTTTGGCGCTGCCATGCCAACCACCAGGACACGTGCACCGCCCCCCGGGTGCTGAGCCCCTGCGCCATCACGCAGCCGCCCCTGGGCCACCGCGCGCTGAAAACCTTCCACATCAACCACCCGGTGCAACGGTCTGCTGGCAACTCTCGCAGTAGCGCACACCCTCATGACCCGAGGTTTGCAAGTCTTCCCATCGCTGGCGGGTGATCACCCAAATAGACAGTTGTGGCGTTCGCATTTGTCATCGTTGCCCAGGGACTGCTGGTGAGCGTGCCATGGTGACACCAGTGTACCGATTGGGCAGAGCATGGGCCGCCCACGCTGGCCACATTGATCTGGTCGCCGGCCGCGCGGGATGTTCGAACCTGACCTGGATGGCTCAGTCGGCGGGAGCTGGCCCAGTCCAGTGCGCTTACACTTCGGGCCTCACTCTAGCTAGGTCGAAACCATCGTGGCCTGCTGACCGGTTTCATCGGCAGGTGCAGCAAACGACGGCGACTTGCCGGTGTCGCAGGCAGGAACGGGTTCACTGCTCCAGAGTGTCCCCTCCCCATTCCTTCTTCGAGACACTGCCTTGCATGTGGCAGCAGCCTGAATCTACAGGTTACGCTGTCAACTTTCTGTTAGGTCTTGGTAAGTTTCAGGGTGGGCCGGACTATGACATCGCGGCGCGAGAGCCTCGATTCCGTGCGTACCAGACTGCGTACCAGACTGGCGTGCCGGCCTCCAAAGACCTCGGTTTGTACAACTAACCTGGGCACTAACCAGCCGCTGACAACAGAGCTTCGCGGTCGGTGCATACGACGGTCAGCGCTCGAGGCCATCAACCCGAGCCCGTTCGGTCGCATAGTACTCTTGATTCCAGCACGTCCCGAGCCGACACAGGGCCAGCACGATGATCAGGATGGCAGCCGTTTTGGCGTCTGGAAACAAGAACGCGAAGTGGACGGCGCCAGCGAAGGGGATGTTGTTATTTTTGTTCATCGCGGCATACTGGGGGGCCGTTCTGCGGCAAGTAAATCTCCCCCTGATCAGAATTCAGAAATGACCACAGAAACACTATGACCTCTTTTTTGCTCAAGGCGGTATGCGCCGCAACTCTCATGGCGGCCACGACAGTATCGGCCCAGGTCCACAAGTGCACGGGCGCCGACGGAAAAATAACGTTCACAGAAGCGGCCTGCAACACGACATCTAAATCGATCCAGGCGGTGAACATACCGCTCAGCACCTATCAAGCCCCTGAGCTACGCGCGCAGACCATGGCAGAGTCGAAGGACAGGGCCGCAGCAGATCGGCTGAAGACTGTCCAGCTCATGCTCAGCAATGGCAAGGTTGCGGAGGCGCGTCTGTACGCCAGGACGCCAGAAGAAAGGGCGATGGTTGCGCATGTCGAGAGCGCGAATGCGGTCCAGCGCAAGGAGGCCCGTCAGGCAAAGTCCGACGCGGACTTGAAGGAGTCGGGCGAGCGGCTGCGCAAGGCCTTAAAACGCTAGGAGTCGATATGAGAAGCCTGTTATTTCCCCTCGCGCTTTTGGTCAGCGCGTCCGCTGTTGCCCAGGTGAACAAGTGCACGGTGGATGGCAAGGTCACATACACCTCGGAACCCTGTGCGGCCGGCAAAGCCCAGGCTGTGGACAATTCCTCTCAGGTATGCCCCAGCAGCGCCCCGGGTACGCCACCACCGACACGCAACGCCTACGCGGCCGAGTTGAACAACAGAATCGCCGAAGCGTTGCGAAGAGACGACTTCGCCACCGCGCGGCGGCTGGCCGTCACCGATGAACACTTTCGGGTGATCGCCGAGGTCGAGCAGATAGTGGCCGAGGAACGCCAGGCGGCCAAGGCAGAGCGGGCGTGCACGGCGCCCTACGGTATGCAACACTTTCGGCCAGTCCCGCGGTGGGTTTGATGCAGACACCCGCTTCGGCCCGCGCGGCGCCACCACCAGCGGAACCTACAGCGGCACCAACAACAGCACCACTATTTGCAACAAGTAGCGCTATGAGCGACTCCGACTTTCCTAAGCTCGCCGATCGAACGCATCGAGTTTGCCGGGCTTATCTATCAAGAGCAACAATCCCTTGAGTTGCTGCGCGGGCCCGGGTATGTGCCTACCTTGCGCCCGGCTGCCGCAGCGTATCGTCAAACGCATGACCAAGCGCCTATCTGTCGCCGACATCCTGAGCCGCCCCACCGGTGTTCATTCAAGCGAAGGAAATCCGCCTGCGCTGGCTGATCGAGGGAAGCGAAGGCATGGCCGGGATGCCCGCGTACAGCGGGCCTATGGCACCCAGACACCCCGGAGCATCGTGGCGCGCTCCAGCAGGTCATGCGGGCGGGTAACGCCACCTACGGGCAGGGCACGCACTGGATTGAGGAGCGAGAGGCATGACGATGGCCCAGCGCCACCGAACAAACCACATGAATCCCCAAGATCATCCCGACACCGACGACCTCTGGCGCGCTGAGATCGAACGGTTTGAATTCGATGAAGAGACATGGGACACAGCCGCCAGCGCAGAATTGGCCGACGAGTTGGACCTGTACCGCATCCAGGCTCTGGCCGATCCCAATTTCGACGCCTCCTACTACGAATGGGACGAGTTCATTCTTGAAAACCAAATCTGGCTGCCGCTGGAGCAATGCTGCAGCGACGGCGTGCTGTTACCAATGGACCAACGGTCACTTCGGGTACAGACGTGCCCGAAAGAATTGCGCCGCGCTCTCGGGCGGTTCTTTGAAGTTTGCCCGGCCCACGTGAAGCACCACCTGGCGTTGTTCTACTACTCGCTGGTGCGGATTGACCGGGCCCGCCGAACTGGCGACCCGGAATGGCGGCCTAAAACGGCGGAGCCGTACCCGCGCGGCTGATTATTCGAAAGTACAGCGGATGACCAAACCAGCAAGGTACGGCGCCAATGGGGCGTAGGACACGACCGACGCCAGTGGACGCTGCTCACCCCGTGACGCGCCCTGCAAGGGCCATCATGATGCGCTATTCGGCCCTGTGGCCGATTCGAGGAATATATGCGCAACCCTTTCGCCGCCAAGAACCCCTTCATGAGCGTGTGGCTCAGTTCAGCCAATCGAGTGATGGGGTCCGCGCGGGACCAGGCAACGGCCGCGACGAAGCGGCAGGTAGCCTCTTTCCAGGCAGAATCAGCAAAACAGGTAGTCGACTTTTGGAGTGGAAAGGCAGCGCCAACGCGTACCAAGAAAAAGCGTGGCCCGCTGATCACGCGGCCCGTAACGGGGTCACGTCAGCGCCGGCCGCCAGCTTGTCAAGGTAGTCAGCCCGCTGCTGCATCATGGCCGCCCCGGTGCAGGCTTGCAGAATGCTTTCATGGCCAGGTCTAACTGCGCGCTCTGCTTTTGCCTTAGCCGCTCTATTTCGGAGGGTGTCAGCATATCGGGTACCACGCGGCGCACCACTGGGCCGCTAGAACCGTCCCGCCCCGCAGTCATGGTCGCCCCTGCCACGGGGATCGTGACACCAATCTTGGGACTACAGGGAGGCCTTGCCATAGCCTCGCTGCTCGATGTCTCGGGCCAATCCAAGCGCGCGGACGTTACGCGATACACCGCGCCGCTGCCCTCCCCGTCCAGGTGCCGTATTGGCTTCTGTGGGGGATGATCCACCGCCGGCGGGTTCGTAGACTGTTCCATCGTTGGCAGTGTACTTCGCCCCTGGGATGTTGAAGAGGTCACCCTCGTCGGCGGTGGACTCGATTTGCCCGGCAGCGGCTTTCTCCACCATCCTCTAGGCGCTAGGCTTCGGCTTCTGCCTGGGGCCTACTGCGCCAGTACGTCGGCGCGTGTGGGTGCGGTCAGCCCTTCGGCTGCTTGCTCTGCTGGCGGCGCTGCCGGTCCTGCTTGAGCACCTGCATCCGCACCAGCGGTTTGAGCGCCATCAGGCTCACCACGGCCTTGGCTATCTTCTTGCGGCTTTCCGGGTCCTTGGGCAGTGGCATCGCTGATCTCCCGTTCGCTAAAGCCCAGGGCGCATGGGGGCGTCCCCGGTGCTCGAATTGCTGCGCCCGAATTCGTCTGGCTTGCCGGTTCGCCTTGCCCAGTCGGGGCCGGTCGTCGATGGTTTCACTTGCAGGACCATTGCGACGGGATGACCCACCTGCACTCTGGTGGGAACGAGTTGTAGCTTGCTGGCTGCGGTGCACTGGCTGCCTGCGGACTGGCAACCCGCGTTGGCACCTCCTTCGCCACAGGCCGCGCTGGCACATGGTCATTGATCGCGTTCACCAGCGCAATTGACGGGTACATGCCCTGACTGACAAGTTCGTCGCGCCTTGCCATGATTTGTTCGAGCACGGGGCGCCCGGCGGGTGTGTCGAGATAAGGGTAGTCCCTTATGGCTCTGGCAAGGACGACCTTCATTTCCGCCGCCTCTTGCCGGCGTTTTGCCGCCTCAGCAACATCAAAGGGGTGTGGAGTGTTTGATGGAATTGCGAGAGGGGCAGGCTGCGGTAAAGGCATTGGGGCAACCTGTATCGGCAAGGGCTCCGGCGTTGGTGCCGGCGGCTGATAAGGCGGTGCCGATGAAGCGGGACGATCAGCGCAAGCCTCTCCCTTGATGAGAGGCAATCCATAAAGGCATCGACACGCAGAAGCAATTAGAAAAGCACCACGCTGATTCGACGTGTCACGCGCTTTCTTGAGGGTGCATGACTCGGGATCGCTGAACCCAAATAGTCCACGTCCGGAGCCCTTCTCAATATCGTAGAAACTACCAGGGCTATCCCTCAAACAGCTCCGGACTACAGCATTGGTGAAGGCGTCATTCTGACTGCCAGGCATCTGGTCGATGATGCAGTCAGCGTAATTGCCTGCGAAAGCACAAGGTGTGGCCAAGGCAAATAGTGCGAAGAAAAGCGCCGAAGCACGTGCAACCATCGCTCCAACACCAGGCGCGTTCATACGGCTACGACCTGCCAGCCTCATGTGTCCAGGACGCACAAGACTCAAGCCGCTCGGAGCACTCGGACAGCAATGCCCTGATCTCCCGCATTTGCGCGATCATCTTCGCTGACCTGCCACCGTGCTTGAAAGCGTTGCCAGCGACACGTGCCTTACCGGCGGGTGACTTTGGCCCGGTCGACTTCTCCCAGGGCTGCCAGCGGCGAATCGCCTGAGACTGTCGTGCTCGGTGCTCGGGTGTCCTGTAGTAACTCATGGTCGCTGCCTGATAGTTTGCTTCTGGAGTCTGAATTTTCTCCGTGCGCGGGAAGACCAGCAACCCCATTGTTAACCTGCTGGGGCCCATTGGCAATATTGGCCTGCTTCACGAACGTGGCTTGCCTCGGATATTTCAGGTCCACCAGAGCCGAGATGGTTGCCCGGCTCTGAGCTTGTGCCTTCAAAGCAAGCCCCATGAATGATTCCATATTGCGCAGGCTGGTCTGTGCCTGTGCTCTGACGGCGTAGCTGGTGAAGATGACCTGCAGCGAGTTCGACTGGGCGACTAACATGGCTTCCAGGGCTTCCAGATCGCCGTCCTGAACCTTCCTGGCGGTCTGGCGCAGGCTATCTGCCACATCGCACAAAGCGGCGGTACCAGACCCCATCAAATTGCCCGTGAAGGCGTCAATCAACATGCTCGCGTTCATGGTCGGCGACACGGTCAACTCCGCGAACACCAGGTCGTGCGAGGCGATAGGGTTCGTTGCCAACCCCCAATATTTTTCCGCTCGGCCGGGTTTTTCCGTTTCGGCATTCATTTTGTCAATGACCGTCATCGGTGGTTCATTGCGAACGCTTGGTCCCAGCAATGCCTTTGCAAGCGCCGCGAGCTGACCCTCCGTATCACCAGCCGTGCAGGCGGCGTTCACGGGGGCAGGAAGAGGTGGTTCGCTAACGCGTTGCTTGGTCATGTGCAAATTTCAGTTTGGCTTCCAAGATTGCCTTAGCCAGTTCCATTTCGAGAGCCTCCACCTGACGCGCCAGTCTGGCCACCTCCGCTGGTGATCGCTTCGCCCAGCTTTCAAAAAGGGGAACGGCGACCTTATGCTGGCGTAGAAAGCGACGAGCATCCTCGATGGCCTTGTCCGCGTCGGACCACTTCTTTTGCGCTGCAGCTTCGCCCTGAATACAAGCAATTGCGAGACCGTTTTGAACTTCTTCGCGCTCAGTGATCTGTAGCTGGAAGGGCTCTGCCATGGCTCGAAAGTCAGCGATCTGGCGCTGAGCGTCCAATACCGCGCGAACTGCCGCGGTATGCGCAGTTCTCATTTCTTCGAGCGAGCCGAGGATGGCATTAATGTGAGGCAGGCCTTCGACGGCCTGATCCGGCACAGCGTCGGCAGCAGCTTTTTCTATCGCTGTAATTTTTGAGCTCATCGTGTTCTCCTGGGGTTGGTCATCAAGGGTGTGTTTGCATTACGAGGGCCCTTACAAGGGGGAGCTTCGGTGGGGGTGTCTGCAAGCAAACGAGTAGCAGATGCTTGGCACTTGCCATGCCTGATGCAATGCACCGGGCGATGCTTGGGCATGTAGGACGCGGGTGCGGTCTAACCGTGTAGACGCTGTGCTGTCTACCGGTGTCACGGCCTGTCACTTGTGACGACCGCGTGACGGGTCGTTGGCATTGCGGCCGCCACCTGCAACGCGCCTGTAGCGCAACCTGCAACGGCACCGGTAACGGTTGCGCAGGTGGCCGGCGAACGGTTGGCGGACGGTTGCCCGCGCCTGGCTGTCGATCACCTGGCCGCCGCTTTTGCCCGAGTCGGCTGCCGGTGGCGTCCGGGGTTCAGGGATGCATGACAACCCCGGAACAGCCGAGCAATTCAACCCTGTGGGTGGCAGTATGCATAGGAGTCCACTTTTTGGACTATGGTTTTCAAAACCGGTGTTTTTGGTCATAACGCTGAAACTCGCGCCGTTATTGGCTTAGCGGGGGATTCGGCGCTTTTTGCCAAGTCCAATTTTTGGACTGGTCGGGATGGCCATGGTCCAATTTTTGGACTGGTTTTTGCCTCGACCACTCCAATTTTTGGACTGGTAGCAATCAAATTTTGGACTAGGCTTTTTTTTCTTGAAGCCACTTCGGCCGACTGTTTTTCGAATGCTTCGATCAGGCGTTGGCCGTGCTCAATGTCAGTCACGGTTTTCCAGGCGTTGGTCGCCTTCCGGGACTCGATGTGCTTTTTGAGCACCTCGAACACATCCAGGTCGGTCAGACCATAGAGGGTCGGCAAGCGTTGTCCGCCGGCTTTGCAGCCACCTTGCCGGGTGACGTACAGCAGGCCGACGGCGACCAGTGCGCGCAGACTCTTGGCGAGCGTGGTCTGGCTCTTGATGCCGGACAGCTTGGACTGGGTTAGAGTCAGGCACAGATCCCCGTTGTTCGTGGAGCGCAGCTGCCGCGCCAGGGCGATGTACGCGCGCTGGTCCGACGTCGTCAGGCAGTTCCAGGCGTGGCTGTCCAGCACTTCCCAATAGAGTCGCACGTGGCCCCCTCGTGGGTCTGGTAGTCTTTTCATTACCCGGCCGGCAGCAGCGCCGCCATCCGTTCGATGTGGGCGCGCTCGGACTGTTCGGCGGCCTTGGTGGTCTCCAATGCGCCCTCGGGTAGCAGGAGCTCGATTTCGATGCTCACGATGGCCCGTAGCGTTGCCGCGGGCATTGCCTCGGCCTCGACCGTGACCTCAACCTGCTGGGAGCGCTCGTCGCCTTCCTTGCGGGGCTTGGTGGGCAGTTCGTACTCGTGGATCTGATCCTCGTTGATACCGATTCGCCGGAACGTCAGTGAAAGGTCCGGATTGAGGTGCTCGCGCATCTCCCGTTCAAGCGAGCGATCGATCAGGACTCCGGCCGGGTCGTACTCACCGACATACAGAATCACCAGAGGGCGGGTGTCTCCGAGGTTGTTGTGCTGCTCGGCCGCCGCGTGCACGAATGAGAGACTGGAGAATCCACCGCATGGGTAGAGGTCCACCGCCAGTTCCTGGCAGTCGGCCAGCAGCACCGAGGCGATGGATCTGGATTCGGCCCAGACCTCGCACCGGGAATCTGCATTGCGCCATAGGTCACCTCGGTACATGCCGGCCATGCGGCTCAGGAAGTCGCCAGCGCCGTCGAAAGTGCGAACGAAGTACCCTCGCCGGCTCATGTCGGCAACCCAGCTGTAAGGAATCCGACCAGACCTGCGCAGCTTCACGATGCGGTCTTGAACGTGACGGTACCCGCGGTCCGACTTTTCGACAGGCTCGGCCAGGCGCGGGTCGGTCATGCGGTAGAACACGAGACGGACCGACTGGCGCGTTGCTTGTGGTCTGCGGGACTCACACTGCCACCTCTTGCCTCGCAGTTGCCTGCTTCGCTACAAACGCCTCTACCTGATCGAGGTCCCATACTGTCGTGTTGGGTCCCAACTTGAACGGGGCTGGTGCCTTGCCTTCTGCCACCCAGCGCCACCAGGTGGCAGGGCTGACCGGGACGATGCCCTTCCGGTCCTTGGTGGTTGCGACCTCAGAAATCCGACCGACTCGCTGTGCCATTTCACACTCCAGCGCAGGGTCCCGGGGCGCCGGAGATGCAGGGTGCAAGCTCTCAAGGCGGCATCGGGCTAGATGCGATGGCGCGAGTTTCTAGCGCTCAAGCCTGAATGTAAAAAGCAACAACTGGTCCAAGCTGCTTCCTAGTCCCTCAGGATCTTTCGTCCCCACCTACGCGCTTTTGGATAGGTGGCGTCCATGAATCCACGATTGATAGTGGAATCGCGAGGTACGTTCTTGAGAAACGCACCATGCTCAGAGTAGATTTCCTTGATGTCTCTGTGATTTGCGTTTACGCCTCGGTGTTGAAGGTTTTCCGCCGCTTGAGTGAACATCTCCGCATCGTTCAAAGAACTGCCACTCCAACGAAGCCGCCACAACTCCTCCAAGACTGGTGATTTCGCAATGCGCTTGCGCGCGTTGGCAGCACGTGTGCTTGTCTTTTCAGAAGGCTTGCCAAAGGCCGCGTTTGGGTCGGTCAGTCGCCCATCGTCGAGGTCATCCTGGATTGCAAGCAAGGCATCTGCGGCCCACTCAGGAATCACCGCCTGATATCGCGCGCACCGAAATATGCATTTCAGCAACTCGGATCTATTTCCACCCTCAAACGCGATGCGGCTGGCTTCGAGCAAATCAAGGATCTGGGCGTCACCTACGTAGTCCAGTTCCTCACGTGAATATTCGTCGCTCACGATGCACCCCTTCCGAGTGCCCTTCAGAGGATGCCCGGCCAGGTCGGTGAAGGTGTCCGACTTGTCGCCCGCTAAGGGTAGGCTGGGGGCGATAAATGGTCGTCGTAGCTGATGTCGCGTGACGCGTTCACGCAGGCTCCATTTCCGGTGTGGCCATGCGTTTGATGCGCTTGCGCTCCTTGGCGGTCTGCCGTGCCGTCCACAGGTCCCGCTGGGTCTGTAACGCCAGCCAGTGGCCCGGTGTCGTGCCCAGGGCTTCGGACAGGCGCAGGTCCATATCGGCGGTCACGGCGGCATGGCCGTGCAATACGCGCGACAACATCACCCGGCTGATACCGATATGTGCCGCAAATGCGGTCACGCTCACGCTCAGGTCATCGAGCCAGCCGGTCAGCAGTTCGCCGGGATGGGCAGGGTTGTGCATGTTCATGATGTGCCTCTCAGTGGTAATCTAGATAGTCCAACAGCTCCACGTCCGTACCGACAAACCGGAAGCTCAGTCGCCAGTTGGCTTGCACGGTCATGGCATAAAACCCGGCACGGTCGCCAGACAGGCCATGCAGCCGCCACGATGGCCGGGCCATGTCCTGTGGACCGCTGGCGGCATTCAAGGCAGTCAGCAGCTCGCGTAGGCGCTTGGCATGTATGGCCTGAATGCCCGCCATGCGGCCAGTGCGGAAATACGCTTCAAGCCCTTTGTGCCGGAATGTGAGAATCATAAACTGTTAAGCCTTGATTTACAAGTCAGACCATCCATGCGCCGCTATCTCATGCTGCCTTGTGCATCGGTATCACATTGCCACTCGCCGGCACGGTGCCGATGAACTTGGCCCAATCGACCATCAGGTTGCGGCGCTTGTCGAACAGATCGCTGCGCTGATATGCGGCCACCGTACCGTCGCCAACGGCGTGCGCCAGCGCCATTTCGCGAACCTCGGACGGGTACGCGGTTGACGATGCGCACCAGCTTGAAAACGTGGCCCGGAAACCGTGCGGCACCGCGTCCACGCCCATATCTCGCATCACCTTGGTCATGGTCATATCGGACAGCGGCTTGCCCCTCCGTGCACCGGGGAATATCAGGTCTTCGCCCTCAATACGTGGCAGAGCCTCCAACAGCTTCATGACTTCATCGGACAGCGGCACGCGATGCGGCCGGCCGGACTTCATACGGTTGCCGGGGATATTCCACGTCTTGGTGTTGGCGTCGATCTCTGACCACGTGGCAAGGCGCGCCTCACCGGACCTGCAAGCGGTCAGGACAACGAACTCAAGGCAACGCGCGCCCATGCCCTCGATCCCGCGCAGGATTTCGACGAACCCGAATAGGTCAGCGGCATCAAGCGCACGATGCCCGACTACCGGCGCGACGATGCTCCGGTCCGCCAGCAGCTTGTCCAGGTTCCCTTTCCATCGTGCCGGATTGTCACCAGTGCGAAGCTTGCGAACCGATGCCCAATCCAACACCAGCTCGATGCGGTTGCGCACGCGGTTGATGGTCTCGTTCTTGGACGCCCAATGCGGTTCAATGATCGCGGTGACGTGGCCGATATTGATGTTGCGCACCAGCATTTCGCCGATGCTCGGATAGGCATAAGTCGCCAGCGTGTTGCGCCACTGCTGGCCGTGCTTCTCGTTGCGCCATCCCGGTGCCTTCGCCTTGATGTACGCCTCGGCACAAGACCGGAACGTCCAGCGCATCGCCTTTTCTTCAATTTGCTGCTGGACGATCGATTGACGTGCCGCCGCGCGCTGGGCAACCGGGTCTATGCCAGCCACGATCTCATCGCGCGTTTGCTGGGCCTTCTCGCGCGCCAGGGCCACACCCACGCCGGGGTATGCGCCCAGGCCGATCTCGCGGCGCCGCTCACCCACCATGACGCGCAGAACCCAGGACTTCGCACCGGTCGGCATTACTTGAAGCCCCAGCCCGGATACTCCGCCAACTTGGTGAAGGCCCGCAGAGTGAAGACGCTTGATTTCCAGTGCGCCAAGTGATTTTGCGATGCGTGGCATTCTTACCCTCCAAACAACCCCACATAAGGCTTGCGATTGGATGATATTGGATGCGACGGCCTAAATCAAGACAATTCTCTACTTTCTATGTTTGGTGCGGCTTGTGGGACTTTTTGTGTTTCTGTTGATGCGGCATGAGATGGCCTGTAGTTCTACGGAGACGGACGCCCTCTCCGCCAGGACGAACTGTAGTCCGTTGATTTCATTGGAAATTCCAATTTGATCAACGGATTGTTTCATTTTTACCTCTCCATTACCCCTAGCCTTGCTCAGGCTACCCTGCCGTCGAAGTCAATCATCGACCGACGCCTCTGGCCCGACATTGCGCGCAGCGCCCGTTCAATGCCAAAAGTCCACGACAACGACGAGGGCGCACAGGCGCCAGCGCGTAGGGCGCGCACGCGACCGGGAAGCGCCGCCAGCTGACGCGCCCGGACCCAGCGAAGGCCACTTCGCATAACGCCCGTTGCCTTCACCCGATAGGGCGCGCAGCGGTGACAGGCACTAATGCGTCGCGTGAAAATACGTTGATCAATTTCTCTTTCGATTTAGGCATGATGAGTCTGTTGCTTGACGCGATCATTCGGCCCTAATGGCTGTCGAGGACAATGGCAATCCATCTTCGGTACACGAAATATGCCGCGACGGCAACCAATACTGCAACGCCGAAAATAATGATTGCTATTTCCACTTGCGCCCTCTGACTTCAGAACCCGTTGTTCAGAACACGTCTGACAGGTTATTCATCATGTTGCGCGCGTCGTCGAAGCTGGTCTGTGCGATGGCGCACAATGGGCGAAGCGGAAGAGGCGGGATGTTGCACGGTGGCAAAGAACGGCCCTCTGCCCAGTTTCTACAAGCCAGCCATAACATCGGAGCTGCATTTCCCGCATCCGGCTGTCTCAGAAGACCTCGTGCCTTTGCACGAGCACGGCACGACCAGTCGGTCGCGGTCTAACAACCCGTCCTTCCCGTCGAGGAGCGCGATTTGCGAATTTGAATTTGGGTTTGCGGCTCACCGAGGCGTTCGCGTGCTGGTATCTGACGCTTGGGGAAGTTTTGTACCGTGCTGGTCGCATCACCTACGCGAATCATTGACATTCAAGTGAGGCTCGGTCCGAATCCTTTGCCGATCGGGCCCTACAAATGCACCACCTGTCGCGGCACCGGCCACGACACCAATACCGCCGAAGAGAATTGACAAGCCGATGCCTTCGCTGAGCGCCGAGATGGCGCCTGCGGCCGAGCAACCAGACCGAAGACTAAAACGACAGCTCTGCGATTAGGTACGATCGCCCAGTGCAGAGTGGGCCAGTAGTTGTCTGCCAAGCCGCTAGCTGTTGTGGACTACATGCTTACGCATGCCAGCCATTGGACGATGGGTGCGCCGGCAACAAACGCGGCGTACGACAGCCCCTGCTTTGACCACAGCGTGCAAGAATCGGACCTGTCAAACATCGCGGGCGGTCCCGCATCGGTCAACGGTCCGGCGGGCTGACATTCAAGCTTGAATGGCTCCACACGGTCACGCGGTCCGCGTCATGTCTTGATCTTCCAATGCACGGAACAAGAGGCGGCAAGATGTTTACTTGTCGCTGGTATCGGGCAAAGTCGCACCATCGGCAGACTAATGCGGTGTCCGCGGTTTTCTGCACTCTGGCGAACAGGATGACTGGCGTATCACTTTGGAATTGCTCCAGAAAAAAACCGGCGGCAGCCATGGCCGGGCTTTCCGGGCAATGGGCCGCGGCCCGGTTCCCGCCCTGCTCGATGTTGGCTCCGGTGGCGGCGAAAAACTGCTCGGCATGGGGGATGCGCTCCAGCAGCTGCGGTGCTTGCGGCTGGCATAGAAATGCCCCGGCAGCCCGTCAACCTGCTCCACGTTGAAAACCGTATAGCCCTTCATGAAGGCGATTTCGCGCTCGGATTCCAGCCCCTGCGCGTTGGTCTCGGTCTTGGTGACCCGATCGGCATAGACCACCAGCGAACCATGTTCGCCCGTGCGCACCTGCGCGCCCAGGGGCACAACCTGCCGGTAGGTCAGCCAGATTGGGGCGGTGTATCCCTTGAGGTCGGCTTCGCTCCACAGCAACAAAACATTGATGCTGCGATATAGCCTTCCGGCGTGTTTTGCTAGCTTGGACTTGAATGCTAGCGATTTTGATGTTTCAAATACGGTCTAGACTTTAAACCAGATTATTACAGCGAGGTCACTATGCGGGAAGTCGGAGCCTTCGAAGCCAAAAGCAAGCTCGGCACGTTGCTCGACTGGGTCGAGAGCGGCGAGGAAGTACTCATCACCCGTCGCGGCAAGGCTGTTGCACGTCTGGTGCCCGCCGAAGTGGACTTCGATCGCACCAAGGCGCAGCGCGCTATGGAGGGCATTCTTGAAGCGCGGCGCGGTGTCACGCTCGGTGGCCTCGGGCTTAAGGACTTGGTGAATGAAGGTCGCGCGTGACCTTTGTGCTGGATAGCTCGGTCGCGCTGGCATGGTGCTTCGAGGATGAACACAAGGATACGACAGATGCGCTCTTGCGACGGGTGGCAGAGTCAGGAGCCTTCGCACCGGCCTTGTGGCCGCTTGAAGTTTTGAATGCCCTGGCCGTGGGTGAGCGACGCGGTCGCCTCGATGCGACCAAGCGGCAAAGCCTCGGCGGATTTCTGCACGACTTGCCGGTAGGGATAGACGACGAAACGGCGGTACAGGCCTGGGTGGCGACAGCAACCCTTGCGGCACGGTTTCAACTCACGGTCCATGACGCGGCGTACCTAGAATTGGCACAACGGTTGACGCTGCCCCTCGCTACCCGTGACCGTGCCCTGCGCGCTGCGGCGAGCAGCCTCGGCGTTCCCTTGTTGGGTGAACCTACCGACGGGCGTGAGGAATGACAATAGGCGAGGCCGGTGGCACGGCCAGCCCCGCCAAATCAGCAATTCTTGATGCCGAAGCACGAGATCCAATGGACTGGCCTCAAAAATACTGGCCAAGGCCGCTCGCCAGTTGCCTGAGGATTGGCTCGTGCGCTACGGATTTCGTCCCGTGCTGCTCGAGACGTTTGTCGAATTCGAGCGCTGCTGCGGGACTTGCTATAAAGCCGCCAACTGGATCGATGTTGGCCGAACCGGACAGGTGCACAGCCTGCAGTTCATTACGATCTGGTGCCGTTGCTGGGCACCACGCTCAGTGAAATAAGCTGCGGCTGGGTGCCGACAGCGCCGCGCGGGTCACCGCTGCACCGTGCGCCGCCCGCCCTGTTCGCCGTCGGCGGCTCGGAAGCGCCGGCCTTTCTCGCGCAGGAACCAGGCCATGGACGCCGCCTGGCGCGCGTCGGGCCCGGCCAGCGAGGCGGTGGTGGTGCCCGGCGCAGACCACTTCAGCCTGCTGCAGGACTGGATTTCCCTCGCTGGCGTACTGGGCGCGCCCGTGGCGCACCCGCTGGCGCTGGCGCGGCAGCCGCGGCCCCGCTGAGTTCCGGCGCCGCAGCGGCGGGGGGCCACCAGCGCGCCTCCCGGCTCGCCTGCACCTCGCGCGCCTCCTGGACCAGCGCGTCGAGCAGGCGTTGCGCCGGCAGCGTCAGCGGTGTGTCGGCGCGCGACAACACCTGGATCATTGTTCGCGGCAGCGGATCCTCTATCGGCAGCGCCACCAGGCCCATGCGCGGCCCGTAGCGCTCCACGAAACCGAGTGGCATGACGCCAACCAGGTCGAGCGTGGGCATCAGCGCCAGCAGCGTGGAAAAGGACTCGCATTCGAGCGCGACCTGGGCGTGCGGCAGGCCGAGCGACTCAAACGGGAGGTGCACCGGGTCGCCCGGCCCGCCGGTCGGCCCGGTCAGCACCCAGCTGGCGTCCGTCAGGTCGGCCAGGCGCCGGCTGTGAATCAGCGGATGGCCGCGCCGGGCTACGATCACGTCCTGGCTCGCCATCAGGGGCTGGGCCAGCATGTCCCGCCCCGGTCCTTCTGCGGGCAACGGGCCGACGGCCAGGTCCAGCTCGCCCGAGCGAAGCTGCGCCAGCGAGCGCGGGTACAGGGTGTCCACCACGCGGATGCGAACCTGCGGCCAGCGCGCGTTGAAGCGCGCCACCGTGCCGGGAGTGAGCAGGATGCCGGCGACCGGCGACACGCCCAGGGTGATCGAGGCCTGCGCATGCTGGGTAAGCCAGGCTACTTCCTCGCGCGCGCGCGCCAACTCCCGCACCACGGTGCCGGCCCGCGCCGCCAGCAACTCGCCCGCCGGGGTCAGGCGCGCGCCCTTGGGCGAGCGCAGCACCAGCGCCGTGCCGAATTCCTCCTCAAGCTGGCGCAGCGCCTTGGTCAGGGCCGGCTGGGTCACGTTGAGCAAC
>JANNGR010000253.1:0-5132 GCA_031403955.1 Betaproteobacteria bacterium | reverse complement strand
CGCGGGCGCGGCAAACAGCTCCACAAACTGGGTGTCGACCTTGGAGGAGCGCGCCGCCGGGCCGGCTTGCCCCGCGCGCTTCTTCAGGCCGTTGTAGTCCAGGCGCAGCTCGCGCGCCACCCGGTGCACGCCATGCTGCTTAGCCATGCCCGCCGCAGCCGCCCATAAGACGGCCGGAATGCGCTGACCTTGCTTGCGGCTCTCACGCCAGCGCCTGAAACGCTGCTCGACCCGCTCCAGGCTCTCGCCATGACCATCCGTTTGCTCGACATTTGTTTGTCTGTCCATCTGCTGTACTCCTCATCGGGTTGAACTCCACGACGAGATTAGCAAGAACAACAAAAGAATTCATGCAAGTTTGCCGGAGGGACACGCCTGATCTTGTTGTCGCAAACGGTATGCCGGCGCCGCCAGCCGGCACGCCTCGGGTGTTGGCAAAACGGAATTGGAGACGTTCATGCCAGTACCGGTGTCCGGTCGTTGTATCAGGCGCCCGCAGGCGCAAAACCTTTCACCCGTAACGCCGGTTTGCCGCGCGCCGCGGGTTGCGGGTAAGCTGTATGGGTTGCGGTACAAACCAGCGGGAACCAGACCATGAGCATGCGTTACACCACCTCCTCACACCATCTGCCTGAAAACAAGATGCGCATGTACCCGACCAAGGTGATCAACATAATCGGCGGGCCGGGATGCGACAAGTCGCTGTTTTCGGCTGCCATCATCCTCAACCTGAACCTGCGCCACAAGACGGTCGAGCAGATACCGGATTTCGCCAAGTCACTGGTCTGGCAGCAGGACTATGAGGCGCTGAAAAACCAGTATTTTCATCGCCCAGCAGCAGTTCCGCATGCTGGAGTTGCTCGACGGTCAACTGCAGTACCTGGTGACCGAATGTTCGCTGCCCCAACTGCTTTATTACAACGAACACTACGACGAAAACATCTGTGATGTGGCCAAGACCCGGCAACAGATACTGGAGTGGTACAAGCAACACAACAATGTGAATATCGTGGTTGAACGTAGCGACAGGAAATACCTGCACACCGGGCGCTTTCAGGACGAGGAAGCCGCCCGCGGAATCGATCGGGCGATCCGCGCGACGCTGGTCAAGGAGCATATTGCGTACACGGTCCTGAAGGCGGATATCGATCTGATCAACCGGTTTGCGAGCGCGCTGGTTTAGTTCAACCTTGGTAGCGTTGTTGCGGCCACATGTCGGCTGGCAGTGGTGAGCATCGGTTGCATTGTTTTTCCTTCAGGTAGTGGTTTGCCACCACGCGCTGCAATGGCGGGAAACCACCATCGATCAAGGGCACTGCATTACACCGGCAACCTCGCGGCACATCCTGCCGTCCGGGCGCAACAGCATGCCACCGGCAGCGTTGTATCTGGTTCCATCACTACCCCAACAGCCGGTGCTGTCGCAATGCGAGGTGAATGGCGGGCTAGGCGCAATGTTGATGTGGACCTTTGGTTCGAGCAACCGCGGTTGCTCGAACCGGGCTGCCGATGGCACCGATATTGGGCTGCGATAGGCCGGTGGCGCTACACGGGCAGGCGTTGGCGCAGGCTCAGCAGTTACCGGCGTCTCGCCGCCAACACAAGCACCGGCGCTCAGCAGCAGGACTAGCGTGATGGTGGCTGTTTTCATAGTTCAATCCTCGGTTTGGTTCCGGGTGACGTTAGGCACGGACCAACGCTTCGGTATTGAAAGATGGAGCCCCAATATAGGCGGCTACCAGATTGCCAGTGATCGCCGATCTTGATCCCGCCACGCTGGAATATGCAGAAAAGAAGTTGCATGATTTTCCCGCGTCTGGCGGTGCGTCGTGGGTGCTGTTGGTGCCTGAAAGGTCGCGCCATTTTCCGCGTTATGACCGACCGCTTGCCATGATATCGATCTACGCCATGGGATCGGTTTTGTTCCAGCCTACGCCCCCAGAGCTATGGACTCCTGAAGACTGGAAGCGGGTCTTCTAACACTGAAACTGCTGGCCCGAAAGGCCGCTGGCAGTGTTGGGCAGCGTGCCCCGGCCGAACCGATGGCCAGGTTCAAACGCAGCGTCGGGACGCCCAGCAATCGCGTCATGTCGGTCGGCGTCGTCGCCATCACCGCGTTGTCGAGGTTCCGCGGGAACAGCGGACTGGCAGCGACGATCAGAATCAATCTATCGTGGCTGGCCATGCACCGACGTCAGGCTTGCGCTGCCTGCTGCTTACCCGTGAGCATCTGCTGCGCTGCCGCCACGACTGAAGACTCGGTACCCCCAGCGACCTGGACGGTCGGAAACGCGAACCGGATGCCGTTGGCATCGAACGCGGCCTTGATCGCGGCGTAGGCCTTGCGCCGGATGACGAACTGCTCCCCGGGTTTGGTCATCATCTTCATCCGGATCTGGACGGCGAAATCCCCGAACTGCTCGACGCCCTGCATCTTGAGCGGCTCGAGGATGTTCGGCCCCATCTCCGGGTCTGCCGCCAGGTCCTGGCCGATGGACTTGATCAGCTTGCGTGCCTTCTCCAGGTTGCTGTCGTAGGTGATCCCGACCGTGAGCTTGTCGATCACCCAGTCGCGGCTCATGTTCTGCACCGCGCCCAGTTCGCCGAAAGGCACGGTGTATACCGGGCCGCGGTGGTGGCGCAGCCGGACCGAGCGCAGGCTGAACGATTCGACCGTGCCCTTGTAGTTGCCGCTCTGGATGTACTCGCCGACACGGAACGCATCGTCGAACAGGAAGAACACACCGCTGACGATGTCCTTCACCAGGGTCTGAGCGCCGAAGCCGACCGCGATTCCGACCACGCCAGCGCCGGCCACCATGGGCGCGATGTCGACCCCGAGCGCGGAAAGCGCCGTCAGCACCGCGATCACCGCCAACGTCACGAAGGAAACATTGCGCAGGATCGGCAACACCGTACGCAGGCGCGTGGCGTGGCCGGTGTGCGCATCCTCCGCGCCGACGGCCTGCGCCTCGGCGAGCCGGCGTTCGACCATCGCCTTGAAGACGAACCAGACCAGATCGGCGAACAATGCGATGACGACCACACTGAAGACACCACGAAAGATCCTGATCGGCACCGCACTGCCGGTCATCAGTTGTGCCAGGTCGATATCCCAGTTCCGCACCAGTAGCAACCCGGCGGCCATGATCAACACCAGGCGCAATGCCCTGACAACCGCGGCACCACGCACGCTGGGAACGAAGGGCTCGCCGGGGACGGCATCGGGCCCACGCTGCAGCTGGGTTGCCATGGCGCTCATCAAACGCAGGGTACCGAACAGGACCAGCGCCAACGCGCCGAGCCAGAACAGCGGGAACGCACCAACCACCCGCAACAGCAGCAACACAACGAATGCGACCGTCAGCAGCCAGTTCACCGCGGTGTATCGCTCGTTGCGCTCGCCTGGCCGACGCCATACCAGCTCCATGATCAGGGCCAGTTGCACCAGGTACAGCCCATACGCCACGACACGCACGACGCCGTTCTCGACGCCCTGCTTGATCAGCCACGCGATCAGGGCGTAGTGGATCGCAACCCAGGTCAGATTGAGGACCAGCCGCCGATGCCAGAACCACGCGCTAGGCGTGTCCATGGGCAAGAGGCGAAAACGCGCAGCCCCCGGTGCAAACAGGAGCCGGCCCGTGACCAGCACCAGGCGCACCATAACCACCGCGACCAGCAGGCGCAACAGCACTTCGCGTAGGTTCGGCGGCCAATCGAACGGCAGGAACGCGCCGATGCTGCCCAATGCGAAGGCCGCGACCCACGATGCGCCGAATCCGAAGCGGGCGCAAGCGGCGCGCAGGCGTTCGGCGGGGGTGTCCAGCCGTGAGGCGATGATCCATTTGCGCACACCCGCCGACGCCATCCAGAACAGCCGCTCCAGCCCCAGACCCAGTGCCACGAAGGCTGCCACCAACACTAGGATACTGCCCATGCCATAGGCGTCCAGTTCGCTGCGCAGGCGAGAGAACACATCCTCCAGCACGGACGGAACCCGCGGCATCGCCGCGCTGATCGATGCGATATGGGCTCGTATGCCGTCGATCTGCCCGGTAATCATGCCTTCGCTGGATGCGACCTGCGCGGGCGGGGTCGGCACGGAACGCTGCCGATCGATCCACCGCTGAACCTCGGGATCGGAGAGCATCTGCAGCAACGCCCGTACCTTCTCGGGAGTCGGCTCGGTCTGGGCATGGCTTGCCGCCGGCGCAACGACCATGATGACGAATAGGCAAAGCAAGCGCAAGATATGCATATCGGCTTCTGGAAGTTTAGGGAACAGGCGCCCCGGATTATGCTGGGTGGTGCGCCAGCATACGCATTAAGCGCCGGGCGACTGGCCTGCGGTGCTTATATGGACGCCTGGCATGTGGCAAGGCCGGCCCTGATGGTCATTCGCAGGCCGGAGTTCAGCTCGCTGGCGGGCCATGCACCAGGCTTGCCCAAGCACCGCAACAGCTTTGTCGCCCCACGGTCTGAGCGCTTTCCCATCACTTCATCGACTCTACTCGCGCACTGATTACGGCGTGTGCCATGTTCTGTTGAGTTCGGGTTTGTTTGGTGTAGCCGGCCTACAACGCCGCAGGCACCAACGCCTGGCCCGGCAGGGTGGAATGCCACTGTCTGTCAAAGCCCCGACCCTGCGCCACCAAAGCCCAGACGGTTCGTGCCAGCTTGTTGGCCAGGGCAATCTCCACCAGGTTGAACGGTCGGCGCTCGATCAGTTGGGACTGCGTACGCTCTTGGCAAGATTCCAACCCTTCCAACCAACGGGCCGCCGGCTCACAGTCGATCGACTGGCGCGCAGCGCCGACCTCAAGCAGCCGGGCGCGCCAACCGGACGTCGACCGGTCGTCCGCCACCGTTCAACGGATTGGCCCGGGGAATCGCCCGCATCGCGCCGCACAAGTTCACGCATCGTGCCATGAACGATGTCGGGCTCCATGCACCCGTGCCTGCCGTGGCCGCACGCCTTGGCGGCGGCAACGGCGGTTCACGCCCGCAGGAACGACAGCAGCGCATCGTTGAACGCTTGCGCGTGCGACACGTTCAGCCCGTGCGGCGCACCGTTCACCATCACCAGCTTGCTGTGGAGCACGGCGCGGTGGGTGCGCTGGCCCGAGCCT
>JANNGR010000252.1:0-6628 GCA_031403955.1 Betaproteobacteria bacterium | reverse complement strand
CCCCAAATACTGAAACCTTGTGGGACAGACCGCAGCCACACGCAGTGGGCAAGCTCTGTCCCCAAATACTGAAACCTTGTGGGACAGACCGCAGCCACACGCAGTGGGCAAGCTCTGTCCCCAACACTTTAGAGAGTATGGTAGGCAACCACCCAATCACCTGCGATATGAAACACCGTGCATAGGCTCCAGTTCCACTACACACTCGGACCGGGCAGCAGCCCGGCGCTGATCCGCAACCCGCTGATCGACCTGTTGCAGGCGGTGGCGACGCAGGGTTCGATCTCGGCCGCGGCACGGACGCTGGGTCTGTCCTACCGCCACGTGTGGGGTGAACTAAAACGTTGGGAAGATGAATTGGGCAACGGCCTGGTGGTGTGGGAGAAGGGGCAGTCGGCGCGCCTGACCGAGTTTGGCAACAAGTTGATGTGGGCCGAACGCCAGGCTCAGGTGCGGCTGGCGCCCCAGATCGAGGCGCTGCGTGGTGAGCTGGAGCGCGCGTTTGCAGTCGCGTTTGACGAGTCGGCGCATGTACTCACCTTGCACGCTAGCCACGACGATGCGCTGGCTGCTTTGCGCGAGTACGCGCTGGCAGTTGGTCCGGAGCATGAGTTGCGGCGCGACGCGCATGGACGATTGCATCTGGACATCCGCTTTTGCGGCAGTGTGGACGCGATCCGCGCGCTCAACGAGGGCCGCTGCGAGATGGCAGGATTCCATACCCTGCTGCAACCCGCGCCTGGCTCACTCGCCGAGCGGACCTACAAGCCGCTACTAAAGCCGGGCCTGCACAAGATCATCGGCTTCGCCCAGCGCACCCAGGGGTTGATGGTGGCGCGCTCGAATCCGTTGCAACTGCTGTCACTGCCCGATATCCAGCGTAGCGGCGCGCGTTTTGTGAATCGCGCGCATGGCACCGGCACGCGGGTGGTGCTGGATGAATTGTTGGCCCGGGCAGGACTGAAAACCAGTGCCATCCACGGCTACGCTCACACCGAACCGTCCCACACGGCGGTGGCGCATGCGGTTGCCTGCGGCAGCGCCGACGTGGGCCTGGGCATTGAAGTCGCGGCGCGCAGCCAGGGCCTGGACTTTGTGCCGCTGGTGCAGGAGGGTTACTACCTGGTGTGCCTCAAGTCCGCGCTCGGGCATCCGGCCACCCAAGCCTTGTTGGCGCTGCTGCGCGGTACGTCATGGCGCGAGCAACTCGGCGCCATGCACGGCTACCAGCCCTACCACAGCGGCCAGATATTGTCGCTGCGCGATGTACTGCCATGGTGGGAGTTCAAACCGCGCAGGAGCGAAAACCGACAAAAATATGGTCGCAATGCGGCGGCTCGAAATACCTGAACTTGGGGTTTTTCATACGCTCGCGGGTCGCAAACGACGCACCTCGCAACACCTTGTGGCTGCCAAAACAGGGCTCTGAGTAAGCCCGCCATGGGTCAGCCGCAAAGCCGGGATAAGCACGCGCGGTGCTGCCGGTCCATTCCCACACATCGCCCCAGCGAAAACCACGCCGCGCCGCCGTGTGCGCGGCCAGTTCCCACTCCACCTCCGCGGGCAGGCGCCGGCCGGCCCAGCGGCACCAGGCGTCGGCCTCCCACCAGCTGACGTGCATCGCCGGTTGCCCACCCAGCATGCGCCTGGGCGTGCCGAAACGGGTCTGCATGACGGCGCCGCTGGCCACACCAATCTGGTCCACATAACGCGGGGCCCGCCCGCCGGTCCCGTTGGCTTGCACTTGCAACCATTGCCAACCGGCCGCTTGCCAGAGTTCAGCGCGGTCATAACCACCGTCATCGACAAACTCGACAAATTGGGCCCATGCGACCGGTTGCGCGTCGATCTCGAATTCGGGCACCCGCACTTCATGCATGGCTCGCTCGTTGTCAAAGCAAAAACCGCCCATTGCCGCGCTGCCCATCGGCCAGCGCGTTGTATTGACCAGCAGCGGTTCGCGCAAACCCATCGGGCCCGGCAGGTTGAGCGGCATGGCCAGGCCCAAGGTCTGCGCCATGGTTATCAGCGCCTCGCCGTGCATGTCTTCGTGAAACAGCGCCAGCCGGTAGAAGTACAACGCCTCATCGTCATCGGGCGCTTTTTCCAGCAGCTCCAGGCTGGTCTCCAGTGTGCCCAGCAGATAGGCTTTGACAGCGTCCAAATCCGGCAACTGCAGCGCCCAGCGGCTGTCGTGCATCACATGACCGTCGTCCCACCACCTATCGGCATTGGCTTCGATGGAAGCCAGGCGGGTCGCCAGCGGATCACAACCGACGCCGCGCCGGCGCTGCATGTTGCGCGCGATCCACCACTCCTGAAACCAGCCGATATGGCCCAGCTCCCATAACGGTGGATTGATCTCGGGCAATTGGGGCACCGCCATGCCGGATGCTTCCAGCTTGCTGGCGAATTGGCCGCCCAAGTGCAGCGTGTGGTTGCGCGCATCCATCAACGCCACCGACAGAAGTTCGCGCCCGGCGCGGCGCATGTCGGCGGAGTCGATATGGTTGACTGGTGTGTCTTGCATAAGCGCCGATCTTAGAACCTCGGCGGTGAGCCCGCAACGCAGCCGCACTGGTCGACACGTCGCTTGGGTACCGGGGCTTGTGCGAGCGAATTTCAATCTCTCCCGAAAATATTCCATTGCGGTGGGACTAACACGGCAACTAGAATCCGGCGCCTGGCGAGAGGTTCCGCACTAGGGTTAACCCCAGCATGGTTCACGAATTTGTCCTGAATTTTGAGGCACCATCGACCATACTGTTTTGCCGCGCTCCCAGTCGTGATCGCGGGCCGGTGATTGTTCTATTTCAAAGTGGGAGTCGCACCATGTCAGGATTACTAAAACTCGCATTGGGCATGGATTGGATCAGCGACAGAGTTGGCAAGCTCGCTTCGTGGGCAGTGTTACTTGCGGCCTTGATCAGCGCGGCCAACGCATTCGTGCGTTATGGTTTTAACTGGAGTTCCAATTCGTTCATCGAAATCCAGTGGTACTTGTTTGCTTATATCGTGATGGTGGGCGCGCCGATCGTGCTCAAGCTAAACGAACACGTGCGGGTGGACTTGATCTACGGCAAGCTCAAGGGCAACGGCCCGGTGTATGTGGACCTGTTTGGCCTGTTGTTCTTTCTCTTGCCGGTGATAGGTGTATTGGCCTATTTGTCCTGGCCCTATTTCGTCAATACGCTGGTGTCAGGCGAAATGTCGCAAAACGACGGCGGTTTGATTCGCTGGCCTGCCGTGCTCGCGCTGCCACTGGGTTTTGCCATGATGTGGCTACAGGGTGTGGCGGAGATCATCAAGCGGGTCGCATACCTGCAAGGCAAGTTCCAGATGGACACCCATTACGAGAAGCCCTTGCAATAGTTGCTGTCTTCTAAAACACCACCACAGCGGACAACCGAGTCAGGAATAAAAAATGGAAATGGTCAATTTCGCCCCTGTCATGTTTGCAGGGTTGGTGGTAATCATGCTGATCGGTTTTCCGGTGGCGTTCTCACTAGCCGCGTTGGGTTTGGGTAGCGGCTTCTATGCCATCCAGATGGGCTGGTTTCCGGCCGCCTTCATGGGTAATTTGCCGATTTCACTTTTTTCGATTCTCAGCAATGAGTTGCTGCTGGCGATTCCCTTTTTTACCTTCATGGGAACGATCCTGGAGAAATGCGGACTGGCCGAAGACATGCTGGATTCCATGGGGCAGCTATTCGGGCCCGCACATGGCGGTATCGGTTATTCGGTGATCATCGTCGGGTTCATCCTGGGCGCCATCACCGGAACTGTCGCCGGTCAGGTGATTGCCATGGCGCTTATTTCCCTGCCGGTGATGATGAAATACAACTACAACATGCGCTATGCCACTGGCGTGCTCGCGGCATCCGGCACCATCACGCAATTGGTGCCGCCGTCATTGGTGTTGGTGGTGCTGGCGGACCAGTTGGGCAAACCGGTGGGTGACATGTACAAAGGCGCATGGGGTCCGTCCCTGCTGCAGGTGGGCATGTTTCTCCTGTACACCTTTGCCCTGTCGCGTATAAAACCCGATCACCTGCCGGCGATCCCGAGGAACGAGCTGACACTGCAGGGATGGGCGTTGTGGAAAAAATGCCTGCGCGGAATCGTACCCTCGGCGATCCTGATTTTCACCGTGCTGGGCTCCATGGGCGGCTTGCCGCTGCAAAAACACGCCATTGCGACGCCGACCGAAGCAGGTGCCATGGGCGTGGTCGGCGCTCTGATTCTGGCGGCCATGACGCGGCGCCTGACGAAAGACCTGATCTGGCAGGCCATGACCGGCACCATGCGCCTGACCGCCATGGTCGTATTCATCCTGATCGGCTCGCGCGTGTTCAGCCAGGTATTTCAGGGCGTCGACGGTGCCAAATGGGTCGAGCATTTGCTTACCGGGTTGCCGGGCGGGCAAATCGGATTCCTGGTGGTCGTGAACGTGTTCGTGTTTTTCCTGGCCTTCTTTCTCGACTTTTTCGAGATCGCCTTCATCATTGTTCCCATGTTGGCCCCGGTGGCGGCAAAGCTGGGCATCGATCTGGTCTGGTTCGGCGTGTTGTTATGCGTGAATTTGCAAACCAGCTTCATGCATCCGCCGTTCGGCTTTGCGTTGTTTTACCTGCGCGGTATCGCGGACACCTTGTTCAAGGACCGGCGCATACCGGTGCCGGTGCAGTCCAACGACATCTATCTGGGTGCCATACCCTGGGTGATCATGCAGATCATTCTGGTCTTCGTGGTCATCTTCGTGCCGCAGTCCGTGACGATGTTTCTGGACAAGGAAATGAAGGTCGATCTGGACAAGGTGCAGCTCGAAGTGCAGCCCTCGGACAAAAAGGGCGGATTGAGCGCCGCCGACGAGCAAAAGAGGATGGAAGAACTTTTCAAAGTCGAACCCAAGAAATAATCCGGTCGCGTATTTGGACTACTTTCGCGCACCCTTTCGCATCGAACTGCCGCACGGAACCACCGTGCGTGGTGCAGCGTTCTCGCAGCCATTCCGGACCCTGGCTTTGCTGCTGGTTGCGGTCCCCGCCGCATGGGGATACCGCCTGTGGGCCGACGGCCGGCTCGGTCACGAGCTGACCTCGAGCGGGCTGTGGCTGCTCGCGGCGATGGCTCTGATGCTGATAACGGTGTTCCATGTTTTTCGCAGCCAGACCTCCTTGAGCGAGAGCCATCTGCGCCAGAGCTGGATCTGGGACAAGGAAATGCTGGTTGCAGAGCTGACCTACGTCAAACTGATCCGATGGCGCGGCTTCGAGTGGCTGATCGCGCCGCGTTTGTACGCGCGCTCTCATAGCGGAAGGTTCGCATCGTTCTACTGTGCAGACCCCAAATTGCTGGCGCATTTCGAGCGCTTGGGCCAGCAGTTGCCCCTGCATGACGATTAACCGCGCAGCAACAAAAAGGCCCCGCGAACGGGGCCCTTTTACATCCATCGGCTATTACAGCTTCTGGGCTTGCATGAAGTCGTCAAAAGCGGATTCGGTGAAACGGAACCACAGGTTCTGATCGCGCCGGAAGATTGCATAGTCGTCGTAGATTTTCTTGAACTTGGCGTTCTTGCCACTGATGTCCGCGTACAGGGCGATGGCTTCCTTGAAGGCGGTATCCATCACGTCCTTCGGGAAGCGGTGCAACTTGGTGCCACTACCCACGAGTTGCTTTAACGCTGCCGGATTCTTGCCGTCGTACTTGGCTTGCATATCTACGTGCGCATAACTGGCGGCGGCTTCGACGATGGCCTTGTATTCGGGCGACAAGGCGTTGTAGGCCTTGTCGTTGACGTACAGCGAGAGTTGCGGACCGCCTTCCCACCAGCCAGGGTAGTAGTAATGCGGTGCCACCTTGTTGAAACCAAGCTTGAGGTCGTCGTACGGACCGACCCACTCTGTGGCATCGATAGTGCCCTTCTCCAGCGCGGTGTAAATCTCGCCGCCGGGTATGTTCTGCGACACGATTCCCAGCTTGCTGGCCACCTTGCCGGCAAAGCCGCCGATGCGCATTTTCAAGCCCTTTAGGTCGGCCAGGGAGTTGATCTCCTTGCGGTACCAGCCACCCATTTGCGCACCCGTATTGCCAGCCGGGAAATTGATGATGCTGTATTCCTTGTAGAACTCGCGCATCAGCTTCATCCCGTTGCCTTCGTACATCCAGGCAGTCATCTGGCGGCTATTCAAGCCAAAGGGAATGGCGCAATCCAGGGCAAAGGTGTCGTCCTTGCCGAAGAAATAGTATGGCGCCGTATGCGCGCACTCGATCGAGCCCTGCTGCACGGCGTCGACCACGCCAAACGGAGGTGTTATCTCGCCGGCCGCATGCACCGATACTTCGAACTTACCACCCGTCATGGCTTTGACCTGCGCGGCGAATACCTCGGCAGCGCCGAAAATGGTGTCAAGCGCCTTCGGGAAGCTCGACGACAGACGCCAGCGCACTGACGCCTGCGCATGGACCGCCGGCGCAATACCTGCGGCCAATACGCCTGCAATGCCGGCATTTTTGATTAGAGAACGACGATCCATGAAATTCACTCCGGGAGGTTGGGTTATGCAATTCGTCTGCTTTGTGAGCCGGCGAAGACTGGTTGTAGTCGATGTCTATTGTAGAAAGG
>JANNGR010000251.1:0-1591 GCA_031403955.1 Betaproteobacteria bacterium | reverse complement strand
CAGCGGAAGCCCGATTAAGGCCGCGTTGCGCAGGATGACATCCGCCTCCACGAAGCCCAGTTTGCGCAAGTTGGTGGGAATCCAGAGGTTAAAGCCGAACAGCACCAGCCCGCAGGCGAGGCCCAGGCAGGAGACCACGAGGGTCGGCCCGATGAAACGCGGGGCTAGCAGAGCTTGCCAGCGGCCTTCCATCGGTATTGGCGCTTGCGGCCCGGGCGTAGGCTGGTGCACCAGCGTGGCGCCGTAACGTTCCATAACGGCGCGAGCCTCGTCGGCACGACCGGAGGCGAGCAGAAAACGCGGCGACTCGGGAATCCAGCGGTTGAGCAGGATAAATAAAACGCCGGTTGGCAGGCCAATCAGCCACAGGATGCGCCAACTATAGACCGGCACCAGTTCCGCCGCCAGCCAGCTGGTTAGCACGTAGGCGCCGGCGACGTCGGCACCTACCAGCACCATCAGCCACCCACGATGGCGCGCCGGAATGGTCTCAGCCAGCAGCGCGTAGGCAATCGGCAACATGCCGCCTACTCCCAGACCCATCAGGAAACACATGCCGAGGTTCCAAAAGAAGTCGGGCATCGCGCCGCAAATTGACGTGGCAATGAAGCTGATACCCGCGTACAGGATGGACGGGCGCCGGCCGATCCGGTCACCCAGCCATCCCCATAACAAGGAGCCGAGCACGGTACCGCTAATGCCGGCCAGCGCCAGGTAGGCCGCCGACAAGCTGCCGCCCGGATTCAACGGTGACTTCAGGTTGTATTCCTGCGTCATACCCGGAATGACGAAGGCCAGCGCGGTCGGCTTCATTATGTCGATCGTGATGGCAACTGCCATCGTGAGCAGCAGCCCGATATGTGCGGCGACTATCGGTGCGTCGTCCATCGCCTGGATGCGCAGATTGGTCGGACCGCGGATACCGCGGTTTGCGGCTTTCGGGTAGAGGCCGTACAAGCTCGCCACCAGCCCGGCCAGGATGGCCGCCATGCCAATCAGCATGCCGGCGTCCATCGGCATGCCGGCGAGACGGTACCCGTTGTCTCGCCCGTGCAGATACATCGGTATGTGCAACGACACACCCGCCGTGACGGCCACAACACCAAACCAGAACGCTACCGGATGGTGAAAGGCGACCTCGCCGACAGACGCAGCGGCGCGCTGGTTCGAAGCCGCGCTCATTTCCGTGCTCCCGCGCTGGGTTGCATGGAGGGCACGATCGCGGGCGTCGCCTCGCGCCAGGACGCCACCCACATCAGGGCCCCCCGGCCGGCACACGTGATACACAGAGAAAAAAACAAGCCAAAGACGATGCCGGCGTGAGACAGCAACCCATATACCGCGGCCGTCGCGAGAGCAAAGGCAATCTGGCCCTGGCGCGTGCGTGGTGTCGTCACTGGATCGCTGATCATGTAGAAGGTGAACAGCACAAACGCCATGCCGGTCATCGGCTCCAGCAAAGTCCAGACATCCTGCGGCGACGCCAGTGATCGCACCAGGGCCTGAGCGGCGAAGCCAAGCAGCCACGCCAGCACCAGCGTGATGCGCTTGGTCGCGCGCCAGTTCAGGAACGAGCCGCTGCAGACGATGA
>JANNGR010000250.1:0-5853 GCA_031403955.1 Betaproteobacteria bacterium | reverse complement strand
CCACGGTCCCTTGTGGGATCTGGCCGAAAACGGCTATTCCATCACGCTGGTCGAAGCCATGCTGGCGCTCGACAAACCGGTGGCCACGGTTTGCCATGCGCCTTGTGTCATGCGCCATGCCACCACCATGAGCGGCAATTCGGTGCTGCGGGGCAGGGCTGTCACCGGCTTCACCAATACCGAGGAAAAGGCGTCCGGGCTGACCGATGTGGTGCCGTTCCTGGTTGAGGACATGCTGAAAAAAAATGGCGGGAAATATTCCAAGGCGCCCGACTGGCAACCGCATGTGGTCACCGACGGCCTGCTGATCACCGGGCAAAATCCGGCGTCGTCCGAGCCGGCCGCCAGGGTATTGCTGCAACGGCTCAGCTTGGCTGCCGCCGTATAACGACCCGGCCTATTGCAGTGTGTGGGGTTCGGCGCGATTGATTTCGCGTTCCACGAATTCAACCAGCGCCGGCAAGCTCGGAATCGCGATGCTGCGCCGCCCTTGCTGGTCGAAGCGGATCAGACCGCAACGCGCCAGCCGGCTGAATGCCCGGCTTACGGTCTCCAACGTCATACCCAGATAACTGCCGATCTCGGCTCGTGTCATGCGCAACGCGACCTGATCGGTGCGCAGGTCGCGCTCGGCAAGCGATTCGGTCCAGCCGCGCACAAAGTCCGCCACCCGCGCGTCGGCCGACCAGGTGCCCAGCGCGAGCCGCCGTTCGCGGTCGCGCGCGAGCTGAAGGCTCATGGCGGCGACTATCGCCAGCATCAGGGCCGGCACGTTGGCCGCCGCCGTGAGCAGGTCCAGATAATTCAAGCGCCAGACTTCGCTGGTGTCCATCGCATAGGCATCGCAGGAGCAGCGTCCGGCCGCGATGCCGTCGAAGCCGATCCAGTCGCCCTTCAGGTGCAGGCCAACCACCTGCTCGCGCCCGTTGGCCGCCAGGCTGACGGTCTTTAGCGCCCCCAACCGGATGATGAGCAGGTAGGTGAACGGATCGCCCGCGGTCTGGATCACATCGCCAGCATGTACCGTGCGGCGCGTGAACGGCAGATGGCGCTCCACAAGCGTCAAAGACTCGCGCCAACTCGCATCCATTGCCGGCGGCTGGTACGGCGCCGGTTGCGGCCTCGGGCCGGCGCAAGTTGGTATGCCCAGAGCTGCGGGCGCCGTGTTCGTGACCGTGGTTGCGCCGGTGGGAACGGTTTGGATCATGGCTGAAGTCTCGCAAAATAAAAAGCGGGGATATACGGCACAAAGGCCCAAGCGGGTGAAGGCCATATCCTCTGCAGTCGGTTGTAGACGGTCGGCCGCGCTGTGTCGGTGCGCTACCGTACAGATGGGATTGGCGGGGAGACTTTGCAACAGAGCGTAAGGCATGACCTCGAAACGGCCGTGCGGCGCGTTATACCGGTTCGGCAAGGTCACACGTCGCTTCGCAGGGAACCAGCATGCAGATCCACATTCTCCGTTTTGGGGTTTTCGCCTTTGTCACCGGTTTGGCGCTGCTGGCCTTTGCCGGTTGGGCCCAGGCGGACCCGCCTGCGCGCGTAGCGCGTCTGGGTTACACGGCTGGTCCGGTCAGCTTCTCGCCTGCCGGTGAGAACGACTGGGTGCAGGCGACCGTCAATCGGCCGCTCACCAACGGGGACCGCCTGTGGACGGATGCGGGTGGGCGAGCGGAAATCCAGCTTGGCGCGGCGATGGTTCGCATGAGCGATTCGACCAGCGTTTCGGTGCTCAATATCGACGACCGAATCGCGCAATTGCAATTGGCCGAGGGCACTCTGAGCGTGTATTTGCGCCGTCTGGAGCCCAACCAGGTGTTCGAGATCGACACGCCCAATCTGGCCTTCAGGCTACGCCAACCGGGCCAATACCGCATCGTGGTGGATCCCGGCGCCGACACTACCGACATCATGGTGCGCAAAGGGCGGGGTGAGGTGTACGGAGAAGGCGCGGCGTATACGGTCGATGCGCGCCAGCCCTACCGCTTCAAGGGAACCGGCCTGCGCGACTACCAGTACCTCGACGGCGCGCGACCCGACGCTTTTGATCGCTGGGCCAGTAACCGTGACCGCCGCTACGACAACTCGAGTTCGGCACGTTATGTATCGCGCGACGTGGTGGGTTACCACGATCTGGATGCAAACGGCCGCTGGCGCGTCGAGCCGGGCTACGGCAACGTATGGGTTCCGAATCGTGTGGCCGCCGACTGGGCGCCGTACCGCGACGGACATTGGGCCTGGGTGGACCCCTGGGGTTGGACCTGGATCGACAACGCGCCATGGGGCTATGCCGTGTCGCATTACGGGCGCTGGGCCAATCTGGGTGGCGCCTGGGCCTGGGTACCCGGTCCGGTGCGCGCGCCGGCCTACTACGCGCCGGCGCAGGTTGCATTCGTTGGCGGCCACGACTTCAGGCTGACCATCCCCAGCGGCGACGTGGGTGGGGTCGCCTGGTTCCCGCTTGCGCCGCGCGAGGTCTACCGGCCGTCGTATTCCGTCAGCCGTGGATATTTCCAGAACGTCAACCGCGGCAACACGGTCATCAACAACACGGTTATCAACAACACCTACAACACCAGCAACGTGCGCAACCTGGTGTATGTCAACCAGCAAGTGCCAGGCGCGGTGATTGCCGTGCCGGCGACCGTGTTCGCGCAGTCGCAACCGGTATTCAGGGCGGCGGTGCGGGTATCGCCGCAGGTGCTGGCCAGCGCGCCGGTAACCGGCACTGCGTCCGTGGTGCCGACCGAGCGCAGCGTGCGTGGGGCTGCTGGCGCGACCGGGAAGCCACCGCAGCCGGTGTTTGAGCGCCCTGTCGTGGCCCGCACCGCGCCACCGGCGGCACACGCCGGGTTCGCGGCGCAGCAGCAGCAACTGGCGGCGAGTCCCGGCAGGCCGCTGGACGATGCGGCGCGCAAAGAATTGAAACCAGCCGCGGCTGCTGGGGTGCCGGTCGTCAAAGTGCTTGCGGCCCCGGCAACACCTGCCGCATCGACTACCCCGGGGGGCGCCATTGCGCAACCTGCGGTGCCGGCACTGGCCGCTGTGCCACCAGTCGTGTTATCAGCCTCCTCTGCGCGGCCGACGGCATCGGCTGCGCGGCCACCGGAGCAACCCGCAAGCTCAGACCAGCGTGCACGGCGCGAACAACGCGCACAACCCGTTACGCCGCCGCCGGCAATGTCCCAAGGCGCGGCTCCAGCCACCGCCCAACGCGCGGTTGAACCCAGGCCCACGCCGGCGCCGGTGGTTCCGTCCGCGGCGGCGATGCCGGCAACGCCGCCCACGGCAGCCGCGCCAACGCGGGTGGTTGTCAGCGCAGCGCCGGCGGCTGTGCCTAAACTGCCGCCGCCAGTTCGCGCGCCGGAGCCACAGGCAGCGGCGCCGCAAGTTGTTCCATCGGCAACGGTCGTGCAGGCCCGACCGCAGCCGGCAACGCCGCCCACGTCGGCCTCTCCAGCGCAAGTGGTTATCAGCCCAGCGCCGGCAGCGCCCGCCCAACCAGCGGCGAAACCCGAGACCGCCGCGGCCGCAAAACCAGCCGAACCACGTCCGCCGGTGTCGGTGCCGAAACTACCGCCGCCAGTTCGCGCGGCCGAGCCACAGGCCGTCGCGCCGCAGGTTGCTCCATCCGCAACCGTCATGCAGGCCCGGCCGCGGCCGGCAACGCCGCCCATGTCGGCCCCACCAGCGCGCGTGGTGACCGGCGCGCCGCCGGCAGCGGCCGCGCAACAGCCAGCGAAACCCGAGTCCGCCCCCGTTGCAAGGCAAGTCCAAGCACGTCCATCCGCGGATGTTGCCAAGCCAGCACCAGCGCCACCGCCAGCGCCACCGTCACAAACGCAATCGTCGCCCAGGATGGAACCGAATAGTCAAAGGCCAGGGCCTGCCGCAAGCCAGGTGCGGCACACCGAAAGCGAAACCGACGCCCCCAGGCGCGCAGGAGAAAACCGCAAGCCGTAGCCTGCGCCTGCGGCCGGCATTTTCATATGTGCGCTGGCGCACAGACCCGGAGTCTTGACGGGTTTACAAACCGGGGTACGGGCGATACGCGAACCGCGCCTGGGTTCCGGCGCCAGGCATCAACACACTCTTGCCAGGAGTCAACCATGCGCGAATCCGGTCCCACCCCCGCTGCCGATACCAACGATCCGGGTCAACCAAGCCGCGATTTCAGCCCCTCGGATTCAAGCCCACCCGGTGACGCGGCGCCTGTGCGCCCGGTCACCGGCGCCAAGACGGTGCGCAAAGTGTTGCATCTGCCAGCCCGAATGCCGGGCGTCTACCGACGCGCGCCGTCGCTGCGCGACCACTAGCCAGACCCATGATCGACCGGCTGTTACTGGGCGCGTTGGCGCTGGCGCTCGGCTTGAACGCGGCACAGGCGCAGGATATTGCGGCCGGAAAGCTGCTCTATGCGATTTGTGCTGCCTGCCATTCCACCGACGGCAGCCCTGGCATCGGGCCGAGCCTGCAGGGTATCCATGGCCGCAAGGCCGGTACCTACCCGGGCTTCGTCTACAGCCGCGCCATGCAAACCAGCGTCACGGTGTGGGATGCGAAGACGCTGGATGCCTACCTGAGCGATCCGCATGGAATGATTCCCGGTAACGTGATGCCGTTCCCCGGGTTGGTTGACGCCAGGCAACGCGCCGACCTGGTCGCCTATCTGATCGCGCTGCCTCCGCGGCGCCTGGCGAGCTTACGGGAAGCCCGTTGAACTCTTCCGAGGAACACGCGCCAGCGTATGTTGAGAAAAGAGTCTTGCTGCTGCTGCTGGTAGTCGTTTCGCTTGCCCTCGGTTGGATACTGTTGCCGTTTTACGGCACTATCCTGTGGGGCGCGATCATCGCTTTGGTGTTCGCGCCCTTGTACCGGTGGCTGCTGCCGCGGCTGAGCCGGCGCCGCACGCCGGCAGCGCTGCTGACGCTGCTGATCGTGCTGGTCATCGTCGTTGTTCCGTTTGCGCTGCTCACCGCCACCCTGGCGCGTGAAGCGGCACTGGTATACCAGCGCCTTGAGTCGGGCGAGTTGAATCCAGCGCTTTACTTCCACGGCGTGTTCAACGCGTTGCCCGGCTGGATGACAGCGCTGCTGGATCGCTTTGGGCTGTTCGACTTCGACGCCCTGCAGCGCCGGCTGGCCGCCGCGCTGGCGCAGGGCAGCCAGTTCATCGCCACACAGGCGCTCAGCATCGGGCAGAACACGTTCGAATTTGTCGCCAGCCTTTTCATCACCCTGTACCTGGCGTTTTTCCTGATTCGCGACGGCGCCGAGGTGGCGCGCTCGGTGCGGCGCGCGATCCCGCTGAAGAGCGCGCACAAAAAGGAGTTGTTTGAAAAGTTCACCACCGTGATCCGCGCCACCGTAAAGGGCAACCTGCTGGTGGCTGCCATCCAGGGTGCGCTAGGTGGTGTCGCGTTCTGGTTCCTGGGAGTCGGTGGGGCCTTGTTATGGGCCGTTCTGATGGCCTTTCTGTCGTTGGTGCCGGCCGTCGGCGCCGCTCTGGTGTGGCTACCGGTGGCGATTTATTTCTTCATGATCGGTGCCCTGTGGCAGAGCATCGCGCTGGTCGCCTATGGCGTGCTGGTGATCGGATTGGTCGACAACCTGCTGCGCCCGGTGCTGGTAGGCAAGGACACGCGCATGCCGGACTATGTGGTGATGATTACCACGCTCGGCGGCATGGCGGTGTTCGGCATAAACGGTTTCGTCCTGGGGCCGGCGATCGCGGCGATGTTCATCGCGGTCTGGCACATCCATGGGTCGGCCGACGACGGCGACACCGCATCGCCGGCCTGACGGTCCGCCGATGCAGGCTCATGCCCGTTCCAGCGCGCGCTGGTGCGCGCC
>JANNGR010000249.1:0-18795 GCA_031403955.1 Betaproteobacteria bacterium | reverse complement strand
GGTGCGCTGGGCCGGCGCCAACACGATCTGGTGGTGCCGACGGCGTCGGCGTTGGCGTTCGGGCGGCTTGCCCCATTGTTGCGTTGTTCACACGTCCACTACTTCCGCCAGCCGCACGTGCGCAGTGTGATCGAGGACTTTCTGCGCCACAAAGATCCGGAGGTGGCGCAACCGGACAACACGGCGACCGCGCCTTCGGCCCCTGCCGACCGGGTGGTGCCAGAGGCTGCAAGCTTCGACAGGCTGCGCATCTTGAAAAAGCTGAAGCTTCAGGATGGTGGGGACACATGAGTTCGTGTCGCGTCACTTTGCAGCCGCTGGCAATTTACTTGCCGAACGGATTGAGCACGCGCACACCGGTTGGCGTGAAGTGTTTGACGTTGCGGGTCGCCACGGTGAGCCCATGGGTCAAGGCGGTGACGGCGATCAACAGGTCGGCCCCGTCGTGCCCCAGTTGGGCCGACAGCACACCCCAGCGCCGGGCGATGGGCGCTGTGACGGGCAAGATGCGGTCGGCGTAGAGGCTCTCTGCCGCCACCAGCCAGCGGCTGAGATGCGCGGCGAATTCGGCATTTATCTTGCGCTGTTTTTCTATGCCGCGCTCGATTTCGCCTAACGTGACTACGCTCAGTCGGTTTGCCTGCCCAGCCAGGCAATGCAGATGCTTTGACTGCGAGGCCGGGTTTCTCCGAGGGAGTTTTGGGCATAGCCAGCAAATGCCCGATAAAACTTGGCGCTTGGGCTTTCAAACCGCGCTGCATGGCCAGGTAGTCATGCTCAGACACGACCACCACCGCCTGCTTGCCGCGCTTGGAGACATGTTGCGGGATTCCGCGCAACGCCGAATCAACGACCAGGCTGAATTGCGCCTTGGCATCCTGTAGCCGCCAGACGCCAGAAGCGGAAGTGTTGCCCATGGTAGCTCCAGATAGTCAGATCATCTGGTCAGATTGTAAGTCGCAGCAGTCGCAAACAGCGCTTCGCGTCAGACATGCCTTGGCCTGGTAATCGCTCAGAGCTGACCAACTTCCGGACAGACTAGCAGAACTTCGGGGAAGCAGGTCTTGCTTCTCACCGGGTCACGGGTCAGCAAGGTGTGGCCTTGATCTTGTGCATGTGCGCCGATGAAAAAATCCGGCAATGTGGCCAGGCGTGAACCGCCGACCGCACGGTAGGCCGTATGCGCCCTTGCGGCGGCAAAAGCGGCTGCGTTTGAGATGTGTTCAAGTCTGATGTCTGCATTTCGCAAAAATCGATCTTCTGCCGCCGCGTCGGCAAAGCTACGCGAAATTTCAGAATAAATGATGATGTTGATAACCAGCGCTTGCTGCGCAGCACACTCAAACAGCCGCTCAACACTCCACTCGGCCCAGACAGGTTTCTGTTCTATGACGTCGATTAACACGCTGCTATCGGTGACGCGGCTCACTAACCGCTTTTACAGCCGCGTGACGCGTTACGGCACCGGTGGGTTTCTCAAGGCGCGGCTGGAGACGGGCAAGGGCTGACAGAACCCAGCACGCGATAGCGGGCATTTTTAGTTCGCGCTTCGCATAAAGCTGTTGTGCCCCCGGGCCGGCAAAAGGGCTTCGATGGATGCGCGGTTGTCATCTTCGCGAGTTCGTGCGCGATCTTGATTGACGTGTGCCTGGGTTGTGCTCAGCACGCCGAAGCCACCCGCGTCCGATAGCGGCGACCACGGGCGTGTTGTGCGAGAAGCCGAGTATCGGGGACGCCACGCCCAGTTTGCCGTTAGGTGGGTCTGAGGTAGTCGGGCCAGGTGCTGGCCATGTCATCATCTCGGCTCCAAGGGCGGCAAACGCAAGCGCGTGCGCTTCGAATCAATTGTCAGCATCGCGCCTTGCTGCAGTTCGGACGCCATCTGCCAAGTACATCGACGGCTTCAACGTCGAGCGACCGCATTCAAGCCTTGCCGACGCCACGCCCGATGAGTTTTACTATGTCAATCTGCCGCGCATGAAAGAGGCGGCATAAGATGATGCTTCTGGTGCGCCCCAAGTTTCCCACCGCGTCGGTCGGTTCGTCGCAAGCGCAGACCGCCACCGTGGAAAACTCTGCATCATTTGCAACCCCCCCGCAGTCCACTTGAAAGTCAGGGAAAGCTGTCTAAACAACCGGAACCACTTCTCAGGAAAAATGATGAGCAAAACATTCAAATGGATAGCCATCGCTTTGGGCGTGCTGATACTTTTTGGTGTCACTGAATATTGGAAGCCGAAAAGTTCGCCTAAGCAGGAAGACTCGCCTCCTTACGTTCCCCTCATCACAACAGCCGAGCCTCAGTCGATTCAAAAGCTTTGTGTCGACCCGAAACGCGAGAGGCTAAAAGTTGAAAAGGCGGGAAGCAGTGATTTGGCAGCGAGGTTGAAAGCGGTGCCGTATGAAATCTGTGATGAGTGGATACGTTTTCATTTCAAAGGCGCAGGCCTCAGCGATCAATTGATAACATTGCGCGAGAGTATCGACAGCCACAAGGATAATGCGAGCAAGTCGCTTGATGGAGTCTACAAGCGACTGCAGATCTACCAGTGGGGCATTGTTTTTCTAGGACTTTTGGCAACCATTCTCACAGGGTGGGCAAGTCGGGGACAGGTCGATTCGGCGAACGCGACGCCCGCACAACGAGACTTTCCAAGGAATATTTCGTTTTTTGCGATGGTTGTCACCGCGCTAATTACTTCAATGACCGCGCTTGGCGAGTTCTATGGCCTTCGCGGATCGGTTGCTCGGACTTGGACGTTGCAAACGTCGATGGCTGCACTCCATTCAGAAATTGACGATGAGTTATCAACAATCGTTTCTTCGGGAGTGATGCCTGACATAAAGTTGAAAATGGACAATTGGTGGAGGAAGCGCAGCAAATTGCTTCAAGATTCCAGTGAGGAATGGAAAGGTCTTGTTCGCGGTGGGAAATGATTGTTGCCTTCCGCGATCAGCATGCGGACGAACTTGGCCGCCAGAACCTTGGCCAGCAGCCTGTCGTGGGGAACTCGTGTCGATATGTGGTTGCCCCAGTTCTGGATTACACGGTTGGAGGTCACTACGATGCTGCGGCGCAGCTTTTAGCGTCGGTGCACCACGGTCTGCAGCAGTTCGGCCCTGGCGCCGGTGATGCGCCGCGCAAGGAACATGTCGTCCAGTACCAGCAGGTCCAGATCGGCAATGTTCCGATCACTGTTGAACGCTGCCGGATGACGGCTCCTCTTTCGTGATACTACGCGGCCTTTCTCTCGTTGGCCTGGACGAGCCTTGTCCAACGTGATATGAGCGGTAAATCGGGGTGTTAAATGGGGGAGCGAGTTGATCATCCGAAGGATGGTGATCAACATGAACGAGTCCCGACTGAGCACGATTGAGCAGATTGAGCAGATAGAGCAGATAGAGCAATTTCTCAGCGCCCGTATCGCCACCCAACTGCCCGATTCGCAGGTGGTGGCGCGCAAACTCGGCACCGTGCAACGCGTCGTCGTCGCCGCGCCACGCTACCTCAAGAAAGCGCCGGTGCTTACCAAGCCGGAACACCTGCAGGCGCACAACTGCCTGCTTTATACCCAGACGGCAGCGCCGAATGACTGGCCAATGGCTGCCACCACGCACGGAAGACCGGTAGAGGTAAGTGGCACCTTGCGCGTCAACAACAGCGTGATGTTGCGCGATGCGCTCGTGGCCGGGCAGGGCGTGACGTTGACGCCCCGTTTTGTTGTTGACGATCTCCTGGCCAGCGGGGTATTGAAGGAGGTTCTGGTTGGCTATCGGCCGCAAGACCTTACTGTGTTTGGCTTGATTGCACCCCGCCGTTATGTTCCCCACAAGGTGCGTGTGTTTCTGGATTTCATCGAGCAGCAGATGGCCCTGGGAGCCGGTCGGCGCAATGGTTAGCCGTGCAGCCTGCAATATCATCAACACCGGGAAAGCCAGGCAGAGACTTCAGCGCAGCCTGAGACCAACAGAGAGCCAGCATGAAACCGGGAATCAACGTCAAATATTTCGAGGCCCTGGCACTTGCCGCTCTGATCGCGTGCGCGCCAGTCACCGCCAGCGGCCAGAAACCGACTTCACCTCAATCCGCATCAGCGTCGGCGGCTCAGACACCAACCGGCAACGCGGCTGCCTTGGTCGCGCAACCAGTGCCCGCCAAACCCGCACCGACGAAGCTTGAACCATCCAACCCGTACGGAATTGCGGCGTTATGGGCACAAAGCGACGCGGTGGCAAGGGCGGTGTTGTCGATCCTGGCGCTGATGTCCATGGGCACCTGGTACGTCATGGTGACCAAGCTGCTGGAGCAGTCGCGCATGGGCCGCCAGGCTCGGACGGCTGACAAACAATTTTGGAGCGCCGACAGCGTGTTTGCCGGTGTGCAGGCGCTGGAGGTTGGCAGCCCGTTTCGGTTCATCGCCGAGTCCGGGTTGGAGGCGACCCGTAAACACGACGGCCTGCACGGCAAAATCGAGTTCCATGAATGGGTCGCGCTTTCGGTGGACAAAGCCGTCACGCGGGTGCAGCGCCATCTGCAGTCCGGCCTGGCGCTGCTTGCCACGGTTGGATCCACGGCGCCGTTCATCGGTCTGTTCGGCACCGTCTGGGGCATCTACCATGCACTGACCGCCATCGGTGTTGCCGGCCAGGCTTCCATCGACAAGGTGGCCGGGCCGGTGGGCGAAGCGTTGATCATGACGGCCATCGGTCTTGCGGTGGCGGTGCCGGCGGTGCTGGGCTACAACTGGCTGGTGCGGCGCAATGTCTTGGTCAACGACGACCTGCAGGATTTCGGCGACGAATTGCACACCGTGCTGCTGGCGGGCGCCGGCGCCGGGAAGTAAGCCATGGCCAGACGCAGGAAGCGCCAACGTGGCCTGAACGAGGCGGTGCTCTCAACCATCAACACCACGCCGCTGGTTGACGTGATGCTGGTGCTGCTGATCATCTTCCTGATCACCATTCCGGTAGTCAACTACTCGGTTGCGGTCGAACTGCCCAAGGAGCGCAGCGAAGTGCGCGAAAGCAAGCCCGAGAATATCGTGATTTCGGTCGATGCCCGCGGCAACATCTTCTGGTTCGACGCCAGGGTGGGCGACGCCGATGCCCTGGCGCAGCGCTTGAGGAAGATAGCCGTGTTGACGCCCCAGCCCGAGGTCCATATCCGCGCCGACCTGAAAGCCGAATACGGCTCGGTCGGGCGCATCGTCTACGCGCTGCAGCGCGCCGGCATTGTCAAAGTGGGTTTCATCACCGAGCCGCCCGCAAAAGGCGGCTGAGGGCTGACGCAAGTAACGGATATGGCAATCAACCCAGGCCCGGACGGCAGCACCGGAACCGAATTGATGGTCGACATCAACACCACGCCTCTGATCGATGTGATGCTGGTGCTGTTGATCATGCTGATCGTCACCATACCGATCCAGCTGCACTCGGTCAACCTGAACATGGCGGTGCGTGCGCCGGCGGCCGACGAAGTGAAGCCGGAAATCGTCAAACTCGACATCGACGCGCGCGGCGTGGTCTACTGGAACGGCCAAGCGATGCCCGACCGCCTGAGTATTGAAGCCCGCATGCGCGCCGCCGCCGCCCAGCCGCTGCAACCGCAAGTGCAGCTGCGGCCCGACAAGGCCGCCAGGTACGAAACCGTTGCCGCCGTGATGGCTTCGGCCCAGCGCACCGGCCTGTCCAGGATGGGCATCGTAGGCTCCGAACAGTTCGCGCATGGTGATTAAGTACCAACCCAATTCGACCAAGCGCTGGCTGGCGATCGGGGTCATGGTCGGCTTTCATGTGCTGGTCGGATACGCGTTGGTTTCAGGATTGGCGCGTCAGGCAGCGGAGCTGGTCCAGCGTCCAATGGTTGCCGCCATCATCGAAGAAGTCAAGGTGCCTGAGCCGCCGCCGCCGCCGCCGCCGCTACCGAAGCCGGTGCGGCAAGCCGAGTCGCCCCCGAAAGTGTTAGCGCGCCCGCCGCCCTATGTTGTGCCGCCTGAGGTGGTGTCGCCCGCGCCGTTGGCACCGGCCATGGTGATGGAAGCCGTAACCAGGGCGCCCGAGCCAGCGGCGCTGGTTGCCGCGCCGTCAACGGCTCAACCTGGGCCGGTAGCGTCTGCTGCAGCAGCCCCGTCCCCAGTAGTGGCGGCGGCACCGAAACGGATGGAGATTGGGGTGACTTGTCCGACCCAGGTCGCGCCCGAGATGCCGCGGCGCGCCGTTCATGACGGCATCGGCGGGCTGGTCCGGGCGCAAATACGCGTTCAGGCCGGGGTGGTAGTCGAGGTGCAAATTCTCTCGGGCCCACGTGTCTTTCACGACAACGTGCGCCGGGCGATGCTGAAGTACAAGTGCATCTCCGACGGCGAGCAGGAGATCACCGCCACACAGGAGTTCAACTTCAAGGTTGAGTGAGTAATCGATTCGGCTAATTGGAATCTGACCCCAATTAGCTACCAGTTCACTGGTTTCAGGTCGGGGCCGACGATGTGTTCGGGCCGGGCCGGTCCGTCATGGTTCACGTCATGCGTGAAGTGCGCGCCGTACCAGACCACGACATCGTGGTTTGCAATCGCTTCGCCATTCACCCATCGGTCGATCTCGGCCTCGAATGGTGGGCCGATCGCCACTGAACCGTCGTCGATTTCGCTGCCGCGATAACGCAAAATCCAGACGTCGCCGCGTCCGAACGGGGCGTCTGCCGCGGCGCCGGCCACGCCGTCAGTTATGTTCGGCACGATCTCGTAACCGCCACCACTGACGGTGTTCTCAACGCGCCACTTGCGTTTGCGAGCGAAATCGCGCGGGCGCCGGATTTCGAACGATTTGGTGTGCCACTTGCTCGATCCCACCAGCGGCGGGTCGTTGAATTCACGCACACGGTTGTTGCCGGCCGTGCGAATATCGAAATCCAGCCGCCAGTAGACATGGTGGTGGTGCACATTGCATACGCACTGGCTTTCGACGGCGGCAAAACCGAAACGCGGACGAATGCTGCCGTTGGTGCCCAGCCGCCACTGGCTGACGTAGCGGTACCAACCGGCTTCCAGTTCGCTGACCAGAACCACCTCATTGCCAACCACGTAGATGCCGACACCAAGAAAGTTTCCGGTATCGGAACCGGTGTCCAGGATCGTCAGGGCGGGAGCGTTACACAGGCGAAAGCCCGGCGCAACATCGATGCCGTGCGCCTGGATCATGCCTTCCTGGTATTGCCAGTCGCGGTACGGCCCGCAGGCATTCGCGTTGTATTTGACGTTCAGAATCGGTACGTGGGCGCGGTACAAAACACGTTTGCCCTTGAAGTCCACGAAGCGCAGTTCTATGCCGGAGCCATTGGTGCCGCTCGACGCGGCCGGTCGCACGGCCAGAAATCGCCACAAGGTCTGGCCGCCCTGGGTAACCGTCACCCATACCTGGCCAGCAGTTCCCTTGCTGGCGGTGCTCTGGTTGGCGGCGCGTGGCACGCCGCACAGGCCACGTGGCTGCGGGCGGGCATTGTCCGGGGCACGGCCCTCGAATCGGGTCACGCTGCGTGCCAGCAGATCGACCGCGACGATCTCGTGTGCCGCACCGTTGCCGCGCGGCAGCAGGCCGACGGTGATGCGGCGTTCGATGCGGCCGTCGGGCAGTTCGGTCAGGTGTAATGCGGGAATGGGCCGGTACGGCTCGAGATGCCCGGCCGACAACGCGGCGCCCAATACCGAATCGCGCTGCAGTATCTTCACGGCCGCCGCGAACTCGGCGTCTGCCGGTGGCGGCGGCAGCGCCGATTCGGTCAGCGAAAACTTGCGCGGGTCGCCCAGGCTACCGTCGGCGAATACGGTTCGACGGCCCTTGTCGTCATAAAGCGTGGCCCGAAATCGGTCCGGCGGCTTTGGCTTGCCGCTTTTGGCGGGCTCGGCTTCTTCCAGCGCCTCGACGTAAAGCAGTCGCGCCTTGGTATGCCCAACGAAGTCCTGCAAGCGCGGATTCGACACCACCCGGGTGCCGATTTCAGCCAGTTCTTCGGTGCTTGGACCAAACGGCTTTAGCGCGATCTTTATCTCGCGCTCAGCCTTGCCGGTCGATGCCGTGGTATTTGCCATAACTACCTCCCTGATTCATCACGCACATGCAAATGCACATGGCCGATTTTTGCGCCGGGCGCGCAGGATGTCCATCCCCAAGAATGTGGATAACCCGCCGGGTCGGGGAATCAGCCTAAACCTTCCGGCTCGGGCTCCGGCAATTGGTAACGCCCATCCACCAATTCGGGTTTGGGCAGGTAGGCACGCAGGCACAGGAAAAAGCCATCTTCGGGCGCGGGCAGCCAGTTGGCGCGGGCCGTGGCGTCCAGCGGCGGGGCATGCTGGATGGTCAGCGTGAGGCCGCCGTCGGCGTCAAACACCAGCCCCGGCGTGCGGTCCCCGATCGCGTAACGCTCGATCGGGTTGGCTACCAGGAAATAGTCCTTTGCGCTATACAGCGTGATGGACCAGAAAGCGTCCACCGGCGGCAGTTGTCCGGGCGCAAAACGCATGTGGTAGTTTTTGCCTCCGTGCAGCGGGGCACCGGTGGCATCGGACTCGCAACGCGGGTAGGCGGCTTCGATCGTGGCCAAGGCGCCAATGCCCTGGCGCGAGATGAAGGCGCGCCGCAGCAGATCGGTGCCAAACGATTCGCCCAGCAGCATGGGCGGGCGCCAGGCCGATGGCGTGGCTGAACCATCGGTTCTTGCGTTACCGCCAAACACCTCGGCCTCGGCACTGTCAAGCAGTTTTTGGGTGGTGCTGCAAGCACGCTGCAAGGCGGCGCGGGCTTCGGCCGAAAGCTCGGTCCGCGGCGCGGCGCCAATGCCCACCTCCCTGAACTGCGCCACCAACATGGCGTCCGATGCCGGGGGAGGGCAGATAGACAACGCGTCGTTGACCATGGCTTTGAAACGGTCCGCGTCCAGCGCAGCACGCGGCGCAAATTGGCTGTCGAAACGGCGCGCTTGACCGGCGCGTCCGGCGCGCCAGTCTTGCAGCGTACACATGTGGAACTGGTCTTGCAGCCGGTTGACGGTGATCACGTCGCCGAGCCCGTCAACCAGAATGCGGCCGATTATCCAGACCCAGTTGGTGGCGGATTTGACGTGGCGCCCGGCTGCCTGAAACCCGGGCGGCACTTCGCCGTTCCAGTTGGGCCCGGTGACCAATACGCTACCGGCGTCGTTGCCGGTGGTGCGTGTTCCCACATGGGCGAACGGGTTGGTGTAGTAGTCCAGAAAACCGAGCACGTAATAGCGGCTGCCGGTGTCGGGCATGCTGATCACCAACGCGTCGCCGGACAGGTCGAGCCAGGCGTTGACGTACAACGTGTCGTTGTTGGGCATCACGACGCGGCTCTTGCCGGCGCTGAGCAATTCGCGTTCATGCGTGAACAGATTGCACCAACGCTGCGTGCTCTCGGGGCTGTCGCCGGCAAAACCCAAGGCCGGCGCCTTGCGCGCCGAAGTTGCCGCGCGCATGCGTTGCATCTCGAACAGGGGCCAGCAGTAGATGCAGGCTTGCAGTGCCAGGCTGTAGAGGTAGTCGGCGCGGGGGGTTGGTTCGCTTGAGCGTTCGGTCATGGCGGTTCTCGGGTCGCGTTTATGTGTCGGCGCGTCGCATCGGCGGAATGCGCCAACTGCGTGCCTCGGGGCGCGGGCAATACAACCGCAGGATCAGGTAGAAACTGCCCGCAGGGCAGGGCAACCAGTTGGACGTGTTGGCTGGTGGCTGGTGGCAAACCAGCAGCGTCAACCCGCCATCGGGGTCGCGCTGCAGTCCGGACGTGCGGTCGCCGATGGCGTAACGCTCCAGCGGGTTGGCGTACAGAAAACGATCCGCATCGTACAGCGTGATCGACCAGAAGGCATCCACCGGCGGCAGGTCACCAGGCTCGAAGCGCAGCAGGTAACGCGCGCTACCGTGCAGCGGCTGCTTGTCAGCGTCAAAGTCACCCATCGCATAGACTGCTTCTTCGCTGTCCAATGCGCCCAGCCCCTTGTAGGCGGTGAGTGCGCGCGTCAGGTAGTTGCTGCCGTATCGGCCCAGGCTGAAATGCGCTGCCCATGGCCGGGCCGCATGGCTGCGCGAGCCGCCCTCGATCAACGCCGCGGCATCGACCAGACCTTGCTGCAATCCGCCGCGCAAGGGTGCATCCAGCCAGGCCCAGTCAAACGCCTGGCCGCTCACCAGCTTGCCGCGGGTAAACCATGCGGCCAGGCCGGCGTCTTCCGAGGCCGGTGGGGCATCGGCCAAACATTGGCACAGGTTGGTAAAGAAGGCCCCGGCAATCGCCGCTGCGTCATCGGGGCGTTCCAGCAATGCTGCCATGGTGTCCTGCGGTTTGCCAACCCAGTGCTGTACCGCTGAAGGAAGGCTGCCAAGGTCAGTACCGGCTGGGCACTCAAGCCGGATCTCGGCTTGCAGTGTTCGTGCCGGTGGCAGGTCGTCGCCAACACCTACAACCACGCGCGCAATCATCCAGACCAGATTGGTCGGAGCATGTACCACCCGCGCACCAGCGGGAAATGCGTGACCCTTCGGGGTGAGGGGCCCAACCAGCACCACGGTCTCGCCTTCGGGGTCGCTTTTGCGCAAGCCGGGATTGTCGAAATTGTTGGTCCAGGCGTCGTACAGGGCCAGCACGAAATATCGCCTGCCATGGCGTTTGCTGGACGGCACTTGCAGAAGCCGTGGGCCATTGGTCAGGTTGATCCAGCCGGTGGTGTAGAGCAGGTCGTTGGCGGGAGTGACCACGTCGCGATCCGCGGCCGTCGAGGCGCGTTGCACGTGTTGCAGCCGGTCGATCGCGGCGCGCCAGGCGACCGTGTCGCTGTCGCTGGCCATGGTTTGCAGGCGGCAGGTGCGCATGGTCTCGACCAGTGGATAACCCCAGACAAAGGCGGCCAGCCCGATCGACTGGCCGAGCGTGAAACGCGGGTCGCGTGGTGTGGTGGGCTCGGTCATGGATTTCCCTGGTCTGGTATGGCACGGCCCACCACCACCGCATCCACGGCACATCCACCGCCGGCCTCTTTGGGCAGCGCCATGAAGGGGTTGATGTCGATACTGTGCAGCGTGTCTCCGGCCGCGCAGGCCAGGCGCGACAAGGCGGCCAGGTTGCGGGCCAGACATTCCAGGTCGACCGGCATGCGCCCCCGGGCGCCCGCCAGCAGCGCAAAGCCCTTGGTGGAACGGATCATTTCCAGCGCCTGCGGCTCGCTCACCGGAGCCAGGCGCAGCGCGACATCCCCCAGTAGTTCCACGAAGACACCACCCAGGCCAAACATGACTATCGGCCCGAACACCGGGTCGTAGTGCGCGCCCAGTATGCATTCAACACCGCCCGAGAGCATCGGCGCCACCAGCACGCCGTCGATGCGTGCGGTAGGCGCATGCAGCCGCACCGAGGCCTGCATCGTGTCGTACGCCGCGCGCACGGCGGCGCCGTCACGCAACCCCAGCGCCACCCCACCGATATCCGACTTGTGTGTGATGTCGGGCGAGACGATCTTCAGCACCACCGGCCCGGATGATTTACCGGCCACCGCCACCGCCTCATCCGCCGACTGCACTACCTGGTGCGTGGTGGTGCGGATGCCGGCCGCGGCCAGCGTGGCCAGCGCCTGTGGTTCGGACTGTGTGCCGGGTGGCAGCGGCACCGACGCCACGGCAGACTCCGGTGCTGCGGTGGCTGGCTGCTCAAACGCTTGCGCAAAGCCGGCCAAGGCCGCAACGGCGCGCACGGCGTCGGCTGGCTCGCTATAGACCAGGCAACCCATGGCTTCCAGAGCGCGACGTTTTTCCGGCGCCAGCAAGGTGCTGATCGCCAACACCGTGCCGGGGTAGTCGCGTCGCAGCGTGGTGACCAGCGCATCGAGGATCGGCCAGAATTTTTCCGACTTGCCCGCCGCGGAAAGAAAGCCGACCCAACTCGCGTAGTTGCCCGCGTCTAGCATCAGGCGCACGGTGCGCTCTATCAATGCCAGGTCATTGGTTACCTGCCCGGTGATGTCGACCGGATTCGCCGCTCCGGCAAACGGTACCCAGGCGCGGATCAGGTCCTGTGCGTCTTGCGGCATGGCACGCACCTCGAGCCTGGCGTCGGCCGCTTCATCGGCCATTAGCACACCAACGCCGCCAGATACCGTGAACAGACCTACCGAACGGTCACGTGGCAGCCCGGCAATACTGGCACTGGCGGCAACATCGAAGAACTCGTTGATATCACGCGCCCGAAACACGCCGTATTCGCGAAACACGGCATCAAACACGGCGTCGTTGCCGGCCAGTGCGGCAGTATGCGAAGCGGCTGCCTGCGCGCCAATTGCGGTGCGACCCACCTTGACGATAACCACCGGCTTTCTGGCCGCCCGCGCCGCCGCCAGTGCGCGGCGCAATTTGTTGCCATCGCGGCAACCTTCCATGTAACCCATGATCACTTGGGTATCGGGATCGTGCGCCAGCCACTCGACGCAATCCGCAAATTCGATATCGGCTTCATTGCCGGTGGTGACCCAGTGCGAGAAACCGATGTCGCGTTCACGCGCCAGCGCATACGCATAACCGCCAAAGGCACCCGACTGGCTGACCAGCCCGATGTTGCCGGCGCGCACCAGGCCGTTGCCCGGCACCGGGCAGAAGGTGGCGTACACCTTGCTGGGCAGGTTCATGAAACCCAGGCAATTCGGTCCCAGCAAACGTACGCCGGCCGCACGCGCAGTTGCCGCGAGTTGCGCCTGGGCCTGCGCACCCTGATTGCTGACCTCGGAATAACCAGCGGTGAACAACACCACGCCGCGTACCCCGGCCGTAATCGCGTCAACCAGTGCGGCCTGCGCCAGGTTGGCTGGCACGGCGAAGATGGCCAGGTCTACCGGTGCGCCGATCTGGGACATGGATGCAAACGCCGGCAAGCCCTGGATCAGACCGGGTTTGGGATTGACCGGGTAAATCGCTCCGCCGTAACCAAAACGCTGGTTGAAGTCGACCGGAATGCCACCAATCTTCGCGACGTTATCGGACGCGCCCACGACGGCTATCGAGCGTGGCGCAAAAATGCTTGCCAGGGCAACCATACGATTACGCGCGGCCGGGTCCAGGGGTGCCTGCATGACGGGTTCCTCGTGGTGTTACTGGCGCGTCAATTCGGCGCGTATGCGGGCCTTGATTTCGCCTGCCGGTAGCTTGTCGTCGAGCTCGAAAACCACGCGACCGATGTGTCCCATGTAGGTAAACGGTGCCTGGTAGTCGTTGTTGACTGGTGACAGGCTGCGGCCCAGGTCCATGCCGATGCTGGAGACCATGAACAACAGCTTGGGTATTTTCGCGCTGGCCAGCGCAACCGAGTCGACCTCGAGTAACACGCCGGCACTACCGTCGGGTGCGCGTGTAATTTGCAACGTGATCCGGTGCGGGCCTGGAACCAGCGGCGTGGTGGCACTGGCGCGCGTGTGTTGGTGAAAGCAGTTGTAGTCGAAGTGCAAGCGCCCGTGCTGGAAGTAGAGCACAAAGCCGCTGTTGATATTGCCGCGCGCCATCAGCGCGCCATCGCCGCCACCAGCGGGATGGTCCAGCTCCACCGTAGTACGCCAACCGCGCGCGGCCGACGGGCAGGCGTCCGACACGATGTGAGATACCGGCGGATTGTAGACAAAACGTTTACGCGCGGTGGGCATTCCTGGGCGTAGCGAGCTCTTGAACAGGTCAGCCGCACCGCGATCATCGAGCGGCAATACGCCGTGTTTCTCGGCCTCCTGCCACCACGCCGCGATCATGGTTTGCAGGCGCCGCGGTTCGTCGCGGGCCAGGTCATTACATTCCGAAAAATCGGCGTCCAGGTGGTAAAGCTCCCACGGGTCGTCGTGGTAGGAGGTGCCAGGCTTGTGGCGTGCAACCGCCTTCCAACCATCCATCCACAGGGCCCGGTGGCCGAACATTTCAAAATACTGCGCGCCGCGCGCGAGCAAGGACTGGCCGTCGCTGAATGTGGGCAACAGGCTGATGCCATGCACCGGCATCTGCGGCACCCCGGCCGACACATCAGGTGTCTCGATGCTGAGCGCGTCGAGAATGGTCGGTGTTATGTCGATGGCGTGGCAGAACTGACCGCGCGTCTGGCCGGGACCCGCAAGATGGCCGGGCCAGTGCACGATCAGCGGGTCGCGCACCCCACCACCATGGGTGTTTTGTTTGTACCACTTTAGCGGGCTGTTGCCGGCCTGCGCCCAACCCCAGGGAATGTTGCAGTGGCTGTTGGGGCCGCCGATATCGTCTAGCCGCAACACGGCGGCGTCCACATCTTCACGCATGCCGTTGAAATAACGCATTTCATCCAGCACGCCGCTTGCGCCGCCTTCCTGGCTGGCGCCGTTGTCCGACAGCAGCATGAAGATGGTGTTGTCCCAGGCGTCAAGTGTTTTCAGGTTGGCGATCAATCGGCCAATTTGGGCGTCGGTATGTTCCAGCATGGCGGCAAACGCTTCCTGCAAACGGGCTGCCAGACGCTGCTCGTTGCCAGACAGTTCATCCCAGGGCAACACGCCGCGGTTGCGCGGCGCCAGTTGTGTGCCTGCGGGTATCACACCCATGGTTATCTGGCGTTCGAACCAGGCCTGGCGTTCGATGTCCCAGCCGGCGTCGAAGCGTCCCCGGTATTTGTCGAGGTAGGCAAGTGGCGCCTGGTGCGGCGAATGCATGGCGCCAAAAGCCAGATACAGGTAGAACGGCTTTTCGGGAACCAGCGACTTCAGGTCGCGGATAAAGCCTCCGGCCTGGTCGACCACGTCTTCGGAAAAGTGGTAACCCTGCGCGGCTGATATGGGTTGAACGATGGCGTGGTTGTCGCACACCAGCTCAGGCGAGAACTGGTCGGTCTCGCCGTTCAGGAAGCCATAGAAGCGATCGAACCCGCGTTGCAGCGGCCAGTTGGTGAACGGCCCGGCCGCGCTGCATTCCGCCATTGGCGCCAGGTGCCACTTGCCCGCCGCGTAGGTGGCGTAACCGTTGTCACGCAGGATTTCCGCCAATGTGGCGGCCGAGCGCGGAATGGCGCCACGCATGTTGGGGAAACCAGTGTCGAAGTTGGAGATCGCGCGCATGCCCACGGTGTGGTGGTTGCGCCCGGTCATCAGGCAGGCGCGCGTCGGTGAACACAGCGCGGTGGTGTGAAAACCGGTGTAACGCAGGCCTTGCGCCGCAATGCTGTCGATGTTCGGTGTGACCAGGGTCGAGCCGTAACAGCCCAAATGAGAAAAGCCGGTGTCATCGAGCACCACGGTCACTACATTCGGCGCACCCGGTTTTGCCCGGCTGGGTGGCCACCAGGGGGTGGATTCCTGCACGGTGCGCGTTATCACGCCACCGAATGGCTCGCTGGACGGAATTTTGCTGCGCATGCTGGTGGCCTGTCTTGGCAAGAAATGTGTTGCAGAAATTAATTCACTTGAATTACAATGCAAATAAACGCGGCTGTCAATTCCCTATGCGCTGTATCCGATGAGCAATCTTGCAGATACCCCCGATTCCCAGGCCATGGCGGCAACGCCAACGCAACTGCTGGACGTGGCGGAGCGCCTGTTTGCCGAACATGGCATCGACAATGTTTCGATCCGGGAGATTGTTCGCGCCAGCGGTCAGAGCAACTTGTCCGCGGCGCATTACCACTTTGGCTCGCGCGAAGCGTTGGTCGGCGCGTTGGTTGAGCGCCGCATTCGCGTCATCAACGCGTTGCGCCATAAGCGTCTGGACCAACTGGTTGCGGCCGGACGCGGCAGCAACATCCACGCCATCGTGCATGCCACGGTAGGTGTACTCGGACATGTCGTCAAGACCATGCCCTGGGGCCCTGACTATGTGCGCGTCGCCGCGCACGCGGTGTTCAGCCCACAGGTGCATTTGCGGCGCTATATCGATCCGCAAACCATGAGCGGCCACACACGTTGCACGGCAATGTTGCGCGAGCTCCTGCCAAAGTTGCCCGCGCGCGTGTTCAAGGACCGCATCGCGATCCTGAATAACGAAACCAGCTATAGCATCGCGCGCTGGATTCAAGCCAATGGACCAGTCAGCGCAGCCAACAGCCGCAACTTCGGCGCGATGGTCCGCAACACGGCGGATTTTCTGGCCGCCGGCGTCGCCGCGCCCATCGGTGAGCCAAAGGCCGGCATTGCCGCGCGGCGAGCAGCGGTCTCGAACCTATTTACCCACTGACCAGGAGAGTTTCATGTTCAAGCAAATACTGACAGCGCTGGCGATTGCAACGCCGATCTTGTGGCAGCCCGGCGCACTTGCGCAGGCGCCCTGGCCGAATAAACCGGTCAAGCTGGTTGTGTCTGGCGCCGCCGGCAGCGGTACCGACATAATCGCGCGCGTCTTTTCCGAATCGCTGGCCAAGGCCTTTGGCCAACCGTTCGTGGTCGACAACAAACCCGGCGCGAACGGGATTATCGGCACCGACGCGGTTGCCAAAGCGCCCAATGACGGCTACACGTTGTTGTTCACCTATGCGGCTGCGCAGGTGGTGAACCAGACGTTGTTCGACAAGGTGCCGTATGACGGCGCGAAAGACTTCGCCGCCATCGCGCAAATTGGCGCCGGCGGTAACTTCCTGGTGGTGCCGCCGGGCATGCCGGTCAACGACCTGAAGGAATTCATCGCCTACGTCAAGTCCAAACCCGCCGATGAGCTGGCTTATGGTTCCTGGGGCAATGGGTCCGGCGGGCATCTCAGCATGGAAGCACTGAAGCAACAAGCCGGCCTGAAAATGCGGCACATACCCTACAAGTCCACCGCGGCGGCCAATGCCGACCTGGTGGCGGGCCATATCCAGGTCGCGTTCTCGGCCACTGCATCGGCATTGCCGCTGATTCAGGGCGGCAAATTGAAGGCGCTGGCGATCAGTGGACCGTACCGGGTGACGCAGATGCCGGACGTCAAGACCATGACCGAACAAGGCGTCACGTTTGACCTGGCGGCGTGGTACGGCATGTTTGCGCCAGCCGGCACACCGCCGGCGATCGTCAACAGCATCAACAAGGAAGTTACCCGGATGATCGCTGCCCCGGAAAACGCCGAGCGCTGGAAGACGCTTGGTTTCTCCGAAATGCCAATCAAGACACCGGAGCAGTTCGCCGACACGGTGAGGCGCGACATCAGGGACTGGGGTGCGATTGTGCGTACCGGTAACATAAAGGTTGATTGAGTCGAGCCGCCGGCCGGTCAGGCCGGAATCCGCACCGGCAGGTGGGTAAATCCGCGCACGAAATTGGACCGCACGCGGGTTGGCTCACCAACCACTTTGCGGGCATGGTGAGTCTCGGTGATCGGTTGAGCAGGCACTTCATGCGCATGCCTCAATCAATCGGCCGACGTCGATGTGCCGGGCGTCATTGCCATTTGAGCAGCGCCTTTTCAAGCTGGGTCATGCCCTGGGTGACCAGCATGCCCAGCATCGCCAGCAATGCCAGCAGGCCCATCACGCCGTTCATGTTGAAGGTGGCCTGCAAATAGGACAGTGTCTGGCCCAACCCGTGCTCGGCGGCTATTATCTCGGCGCCAACGACGCCCAGCATCGAGAAGATCAGCGCCAGCCGCAGTCCGGAAAATATTACCGGCACGGCCCCCGGCAGCGTGACCTTGAAGAAGATCTGGCGCGGCGTCGCGCCGAGCGAGCGCGAGAGGATGACCAAATCCTGTGACACCCCGCGTATGCCGGCCACCGTGTTGGCCAGAACGATGAAAAATGCCAGGCTGGTACCTACGGCGATCTTGGAGCCGATGCCCAGACCGAACCAGAGCAGGAAAAGCGGCGCCAGCGCGAAACGCGGCATCGCGTTCATCACCATCAGGTAGGGGTCCAGCGCGCGTTCCAGGCGCGGGAACATCACGAACATCAGGCCCAGCGTCAGCGCGGAAATGCTGCCTACCAGAAACGAGATCAGCGTGCCGGCAATCGTGTAGCCCAATTCAAGCCACAACTTGCGGCCCAGGACGAAACCGTCCCACAAATACGCGGCGATACCGCTGGGTTGGCCAAAGAAGGTGGCCTGCAGCCATTCCTTGCGCATGGCGTACTCCCACAGCAGCAAGAACCCCATGATGGCGATCACGTGCCACAGCAAGGTTCTGCCTTGCCAGCGGGTCATAACACAAGCTCCGCATTGACCAGACCTTGTTCCAGCTTTTTCCAGACCTGGGCGTAGATCTCCAGGAAATGCTTGTCATGTTGCAGCGCCCGTACCGAACGCGGACGCTCCAGTTCAATTCGCATGTCGGCAATAATGCGGCCCGGCCGCGCACTCATTACCAGCACGCGGTCCGACAAAGCAACTGCCTCAGCCAGATCATGGGTGATAAATACCACGGTGCGGCGATGCTCACCCCATAGTTCGAGCAGCAGGTCCTCGAGCTGCAGTTTGGTTTGCGCATCCAGCGCGCCGAACGGCTCGTCCATCAGCATCACCCGAGATTCCAGGCAGAAGGTGCGTGCCAACGCACAGCGCTGGCGCATGCCATGCGAGAGCATCTTGGGGTAGTGCTGCTCGAATCCCTTCAGGCCAACCCGCTCCAGCAGGGCCAGCGCTGTGTGTTTGCGCGCCGGTTCTTCGATCCCCCGGATTTCCATGCCGTAACAGGCGTTGTCAAGTGCCGAGCGCCAGGGCAGCAAGCTGTCGCGCGCAAGCATGTAGGCCACGTCGGGGTTGCCGATTGCCGGCGTTTTGCCGAGCAGCGAAATCTCGCCCTGGCTGAGCGGTACGAGGCCGGTCAGCAAGTTGAGGATGGTGGT
>JANNGR010000248.1:0-19830 GCA_031403955.1 Betaproteobacteria bacterium | reverse complement strand
CCAGCGCACCGCATCGCAGCCCACTCGGGCGCGTCCAACTGCCGAATCTAGGTTTAATGGAGCAACCATGCGTATTGCCGACATGAACTGGATGCAGGTGGAGCAGCAGGTGGCGCGGGATTGCCGCGCCGTGCTTCCGCTGGGCTCCACGGAACAACATGCCCAGTTGAGCCTGTGTGTCGATGTGATCCTGGCCGAACGGGTTTCGGTTGAGGCCGCGCTGCCGCTCGATGTTCCGGTGTATCCGGCCATCAGTTACGGTTTCACGCCCAGCTTTGTCGACTATGCCGGCACGGTGACATTGAAGCTCCCAACGTTGTGTGCACTGCTGTGCGACGTGCTCGACAGCATGGTCCGATCCGGCTTCCGGCAAATTGTGATTGTCAATGGCCACGGGGGTAATTCGCCCGCCCATGGCGCGGTGCTCGAATGGCTCGACAGCCATCGCGGCGTGCAGGTGAAGTGGCATAACTGGTGGAACGCGCCTCAGACCTGGGACCAGGTGAAGGCGATTGACCCGGTTGCCTCACACGCCTCGTGGATGGAGAACTTTCCCTGGACCCGGTTGCCCGGGGTGACAACGCCAAGCGGCGCGAAACCAATGATCGACCTGAAGCGCTATCAGCGCATCGATCCGGCAGCCAAGAAAACCCTGATCGGGGATGGCAATTTTGGCGGCCTGTACCAGCGTTCGGACGCTGAGATGCTTGCGTTGTGGGACGTCGCGGTTGCTGAGACCCGGTCGATCATTGCGGTGGACTGGGACTGACCGTGCTGGCTTTTGTCATCCAGCGCCTGTTACAAGCCGCCGTGGTGATGCTGATAATTTCGGCGTTGGTGTTCATCGGTGTCTACGCGGTTGGCAACCCGATCGACGTGCTGATTTCGCCCGATGTCACACAGCAGATCCGCGAGCAGACGATTCGCGCTTATGGTCTTGACCAGCCGTTATGGCGACAGTACTTCACATTTCTTCAACGGCTGGTCCAGGGCGACTTCGGCCGCTCGTTTGTCTACAACATGCCGGTGCTCACCCTGATCCTGTCGCGCCTGCCGGCGACACTGGAAATTACGCTGGCGGCAGTCACCGGCGCCACATTGCTTGGCGTGCCACTCGGCATGTATGCCGGTTACGCCCCTGACAGCCGCGTTTCCAAAACCATCATGGCGGTCTCGGTGCTCGGGTTTTCGGTGCCCACGTTCTGGATCGGGCTGATTCTGATCTTCACTTTTGCCGTCACCCTGGGCGTATTGCCGGCCGGCGGACGGGGTGAAACGGTTGCCGTCTTCGGCGTCGAGTGGAGTTTTTTCACCCTCAACGGCCTGACGCATATGTTGCTGCCTTCGCTCAACCTGGCTCTGTTCAAGCTGGCCTTGATGATCCGCCTGGCGCGCGCCGGAACCCGCGAGGTGATGCTGACCGACATGGTGCGTTTTGCACGCGCGGCCGGCGAAAGCGAATGGACGATCCTGCGCCGCCATGTGTTGCGGCTGATTGCGATACCGCTGGTGACGGTGTTCGGGCTGGAGTTCGGTTCCACACTGGCCTTCGCGGTGGTCACCGAAACCATATTTTCATGGCCCGGCGTCGGCAAGCTGATCATCGATTCGATCTCGACCCTGGACCGCCCGGTAATGGTGGCTTACCTGATGCTTGTCGCGCTGCTGTTCATCACCATCAATCTGAGCGTCGATATCGCCTACGTTGCACTCGATCCGCGCCTGCGCGCCAGGAAAACCACATGAGCCAGCCGCTAGATAACGCCAGCGTCGTCAGCCCGCTCAGACTGTTCCTGACCGAGTTTGGCGAAAGCCGCGTGTCGGTGGTGGCGGTCGTGCTGCTCGGGTTGATCGTGCTGCTGGCGGTTGCCGCGCCACTGATCACACCGCAAAATCCGTACGACCTGGCCCGGCTGGTGCTGACCGATGCGCGCCGCCCGCCAGGTTTTGTCGGCAGCAACGGCTTTACCCACTGGCTGGGTACCGATGCGCAGGGGCGGGACCTGTTTTCGGCGATCCTGTACGGCCTGCGAATTTCGCTGCAGGTCGGGCTGCTGGCCGGTGCCATCGCTTTTTCGTTGGGGGCGTCGCTGGGCACACTGGCGGGTTTCGTGGGCGGGCGCATCGAGACGCTGATCATGCGCATCATCGACCTGCAGTTGTCGTTTCCGGCCATCCTGCTGGCACTGGTTCTGGCGGCGCTGCTGGGCCAGGGAAAATGGCAACTGATCGCGGCGCTGGTGACGGCCCAGTACGCCTATTTTGCACGCACCGCGCATGGCGCGGCAACCGCCGAACGCTCCAAGGACTATGTCGAGGCAGCGCTTTCGACACCGCTTAGCTCTGCCCGCGTCGCCTTTGCGCACGTGTTGCCCAATTGCCTGCCACCGCTGATCGTGGTGGCCACGGTGCAAGTCGCCAACTCCATCGCACTCGAAGCCACTTTGTCCTTCCTCGGTCTCGGTCTGCCGGTATCGGAACCATCCCTGGGCATGCTGATTGCCAACGGTTTCCAGTACATGTTGTCGGGCCGCTACTGGATTTCGATCTATCCAGGCATCGCGCTGATCGCGCTGATTGTCGTGATCAATCTTGTCGGCGACCAGATCCGCGACCAGCTAAACCCGAGGCTGAAGCGATGAGCCAGACGCTGCTGCAGGTGCGTGATCTCGCGACCCAGTTTGCCACCCGCGCCGGCATTGCGAAGGCGGTCGATGGGGTGTCGTTCGACGTGCAAACTGGCGAAATTGTCGGCCTGGTCGGTGAATCCGGTTCCGGCAAGAGCGTGACGGGTTATTCAATCCTGGGGCTGATCGATCCGCCGGGCCGCATAACCGGCGGATCGGTCAAGCTGGACGGGCAGGAAATGATCGGCCTGTCGCGTTATCGCTTGAGAACGCTGCGCGGGCGCCGGATTGCGATGGTGTTTCAGGATCCGATGAGCACGCTGAACGCGGTGCTGAAGGTGTCGGTACAGATGCAACTGGCGCTGCAAGCCCACGGCCAGCCCACGGCGGCCGAAATGCGGCGGCGCTCGATCGAGGCGCTGACCAAGGTTGGCATTCCCGATCCGGAGCGCCGGCTGGATGCCTATCCGCACGAATTGTCGGGCGGCATGCGCCAGCGCGTGGCCATCGCCATCGCCTTCCTGAACCAGCCGGAACTGGTGATCTGCGATGAACCCACCACCGCGCTGGATGTATCGATCCAGGCGCAGATCCTGGTCGAAATGAAAACGCTGGTGCGAGAAGCCGGTGTGAGCCTGATCTGGATCAGCCATGACCTGGCCACGGTGTCGGTACTGGCCGCGCGGCTGCTGGTGATGTACGCCGGCCGCCTGATCGAGGAAGGGCCGACCGCCGAGGTACTGCGGCGGCCGCGCCACCCGTATACACAAGGGCTGATCGACAGCCTGCCGTCGCGCGCCGCACCGGGACGCGATCTGGTGCAGATTCCCGGTGCCACGCCAACTCTCACCGCCTTGCCCTCGGGCTGCGCCTTCAAGGCGCGTTGCACCTATTCAACCGGCGCCTGTGACATAGCGCCGGCCCAGACGTTCGAGCACGAGCGGACCTGGCGTTGTTACCACCCGTTGAATATCGGCGCCGTGGCGCGGGTGCCGGCATGAGCGGGTTCATTGACCTGGCTGGCATCACACGCCGATTTACTTCGCTGCCGCCGTTCACCGAACGGCTGGCCAAACGCCTGACCGGATCGATTGCATCCGCGACCGTGGTGCATGCCGTCGAAGGCGTGTCGCTGGGCATAACCAAGGGAGAAACGCTCGGGCTGGTTGGCGAGTCGGGCTGCGGCAAATCGACGCTCGGGCGCATAGCGGCGGGCATTCTCCAGCCAACCATGGGCGCCGCGGAAATCGCCGGAGAGCCGGTGATGTCGGCCGGCCGCAAACAAACCACGCGCATCCAGATGGTGTTTCAGGACCCGTTTGCGTCGCTGAATCCGCGCATGCGCGTCGGCGACACGATTGCCGAGGGCCCGCTGGTGCACCGGCTGGTCACCAAGGGCCAGACCAAGGGTGATGTTGCGCGCTGGCTGGTCGCGGTCGGTCTGGACGCGGCTGCGGCGGAGCGCTTCCCGCACCAGTTCTCAGGTGGCCAGCGCCAGCGCGTGGCGATTGCCCGCGCGCTCGCGATGCGGCCCGACGCACTGGTTTGCGATGAGCCCGTGGCATCGCTGGACGTATCGATCCAGGCGCAGATCATCAACCTGTTCCTGAAGCTGCGCCGCGAACTGAACCTGACGATGTTGTTCATCAGCCACGATCTCAGCGTGGTGCGCCATGTCAGCGACCGAGTGGCGATCATGTACCTGGGCCGCATCGTCGAGCTTGGTCCAACCGAGCGGATTTTTGCCATGCCGAGCCACCCTTACACGCGCGCGTTGCTGGACAGCGCACCACGGATCGCCGCCGACGGCGCGCCAGCGCAGGACATCCGGCCAATCCGCGGCGAGTTGCCTTCGCCACTCAACCCGCCGCCCGGCTGCGCCTTTCACCAGCGCTGTGAATTCGCACAACAACGCTGCAAACGCGAACTTCCGGTATTACGTGCCACCGGCGAGTCGCATCAAGCGGCCTGCCACTTTCCTCTGGAGACCCAGCAGCATGGCTAACGACCCCCTGACCGACGGCGAGCCCTGGACCTGGCCGGAAGCCGAATGGCGCGCGCGCGTAAACCAGGTGCGCGCCGGGCGCAGTCTGCGCCCGGAAAGCTGGCCAGGCGACGCCCGCTGCGCGGTGGCGCTTTCGTTCGACAGCGACCATGACACCAATGAGCTGCGTGATGGTGGGCGCTCGATCGGCCGCATGTCATGGGGCCAATACGGCAACCGCGTCGGTATTCCGCGCATTCTCGAACTGTTGAAGAAGTCGGGCATTCCCGCCACCTTCTTCGTGCCGGCTGTCACGGCGCTGCTCTACCCGGATGAACAGCGCCGTGTGATTGCCGAAGGCCATGAGATCGGACTGCACGGCTGGATTCATGAACTCAACTCTGTCTTGCCCGAGAAAGAAGAACGCGATCTGCATCTGCGCTCGGCGCAAACGCTGACCGAGATCACCGGTGTTCGCCCGGTCGGCATGCGCACGCCGTCGTGGGATTTCTCCCCGGCCACGCTAACCATTCAACGCGAAATGGGGCTTTTGTACGACTCCTCTCTGATGGCCGACGACGACCCCTACGAATTGAACCAGCATGGTGAACCGACCGGCATCGTGGAACTGCCGGTCGAGTGGATCCGGGACGACGCGGTCTACTTCAACATGAACCGGTTCGCGGCTTTACGCCCGTATACCGCCCCGCCGGCGGTGCTGGATATTTTCCGGCGCGAGTTCGACCAGGCTTATGCGGATGGCGGCCTGTTCCTGCTCACCATGCATCCGCACGTGATCGGCTACCGCTCGCGCATGTTCATTCTGGTGGAACTGATCCGGCACATGCAAGCCAAGCCAGGCGTCTGGTTTGCCACCCACCGGGACGTGGCCTTACACGCCAAGGCCCAAATCGACGCACCTAACGCGCCAGCACTGGCTTGAGCGCAACTCCGGTAAATGTACCCAGCCGGACCACGCCTTCGGGGGTTGCCGCCGCTACCACGCGTCCGCCCGCGTCGCCGCCGTCGGGCCCGAGGTCGATCACCCAGTCGGCTTCGGCGATCACGTCCAGGTCATGCTCGATTACCACCACGCTGTGGCCGCCGTCCACCAGCCGGTGCAATACACGAATCAGCTTCTCGACATCGGCCATGTGTAAGCCCACCGTCGGTTCGTCCAGCACATACAAGGTGTGCGGCGCCTTCTGGCCCCGGCGCGTGATGTCGTCGCGCACCTTGCTCAGTTCGGTGACGAGTTTGATGCGCTGGGCCTCGCCGCCGCTGAGTGTGGGTGACGGTTGCCCGAGTGTCAGGTAACCCAGGCCCACGTCTTGCAAAAGTTGCAACGGGTGGCTGATGTTGGGCATGGCGGCGAAAAAACCCACCGCTTCATCTACCTCCATTTGCAGTATGTCGCCGATGTTCTTGCCGCGCCAGGTGACTGCCAGCGTCTCGGGGTTGAAACGTGTGCCGCGGCAGGTCTCGCATAACACTTTCACGTCGGGCAAAAAGCTCATCGCCACGGTGCGTATGCCCTGCCCTTCACAACCCGGGCAGCGGCCCGCGCCGGTATTGAAACTGAAACGGTTCGGCGCGTAACCACGCGCGCGGGCTTCCAGCGTGTCGGCGAACAACTTGCGGATGGTGTCCCAGAAGCCGATGTAGGTGGCGGGGCAACTGCGCGGGGTTTTGCCGATCGGTGTCTGGTCCACTTCCAGCACCCGGTCTATGGCTTCAAAGCCGGTGACACCTTCGCAGCCAACCCAGGCGATTTGTTCTCCGGCTGCCAGTGCGTCGCGGCCGGCTTTGGTACTGCGTTTGGTTACCGCCGTCTGGACGTTGGCCAAAAGCACATCGCGGGCCAGCGTCGATTTGCCCGAGCCGCTGACACCCGTGACGGCGACCAGGCGGCTTAACGGTATGGTGGCGTGGACGTGATGCAGGTTGTGCAGCGTGGCGTTGGTTACCGTTATGGCTGAATTGGAATCTGACCCCAATTCAATGCTCCTGCGCGCTTGCACCGGGTGTTTCATGGCATGCAGCAGGTAGCGGCCGGTCTGTGAGTCGCCGGACTGCATGATGCGATCCGCCGTGCCTTCTGCCACCAGCGCGCCGCCGCGTTTGCCGGCACCGGGGCCGATGTCGATTATGTGGTCGGCGTGGCGGATGGTGTCTTCGTCGTGTTCCACCACCACCAGCGTGTTGCCCTTGTCACTCAGGCTTTTCAGCGCGGTCAGCAGGATTTTGTTGTCGCGCGCGTGCAGCCCGATGGTCGGCTCATCGAGCACATAACACACACCCTGCAGGTTGCTGCCGAGCTGTGCCGCGAGGCGGATGCGCTGCGCCTCACCGCCACTGAGCGTGTGGGCACCCCGGTCCAGCGTGAGATAACCCAGGCCCACTTCTTCGAGGAACAACAGCCGGCTGCGAATCTCGGGCAGCAGGTCGCGTGCGATGTCGTTCTCGCGCTGGCTGAGGCGGCCTGCGACTTGGAGCGATTCGACCCATCGGCGGATGTCAGTCACGCCGAGGCGCGCCAACTCGGTGATGGCTACGCCTTTGAGTCGTATTGCCGGGCCAGCCGCGCCCGCCACCATGGTGTCGGCCTGCACCCCAAAACGAACCGCCCGCGCGGTTACGTTTAGCCGCGTGCCCTGGCATGCGGGGCATTCGTCGCCGGCCACGTCTTCCAGCTCCACCTCGGCAAAAGTCTGCTCGCGCCCGCCGGTGTCGTTGTCACGCACCGAATCGTCGAACGCCTTGCGTTGCTCCCTGGTCAGGCGCACGCCGGTGCCCACGCATTCCGGGCACCAGCCGTGTTTGCTGTTGTAGGAGAAGAGACGTGGATCGAGTTCGGGGTAACTGGTGCTGCACACCGGGCAGGCGCGTTTGGTTGAAAACACCTGCAGGGTGCCAATCGCGGCTGTCGGCGTGCCGGCCATCATCGCGGCGCGCAGACCGGTCAGATCACTTAACACATGGATCTGCCCCTTGCCGTGGACCAGCGCGCTGGCTAAAACCTCGCGCAGGCCGGCTTCGTTGTCAGCCGTCACGTCCAGGCTGGCCACCGGCAACTCGATGGTGTGTTCCTTGAAGCGGTCAATGCGCGGAAAGCCGGTGGTGGGCAGGAAATTGCCGTCCACCCGCAGGTGCGCGAAGCCGCGCGGTCTGGCCCAGTCAGCCAGCTCGGTGTAAACCCCCTTGCGGTTGATGACCAGCGGCGCCAACAAGCCAATATGCTGGCCGCGGAAACTGCGCATCAATTGCGCGGCAATGCTGTCGGGTGTTTGCGGCGCCACGGCGGCCCCATCATGGATGCAGTGCTGCACGCCGAGCTTCACATACAACAGGCGCAAAAAATGCCAGACCTCGGTGGCCGTGCCGACGGTGGATTTGCGTCCGCCACGCGACAAGCGTTGCTCGATGGCGACGGTGGGTGGAATACCGTAAACGGCGTCAACTTCCGGCCGGCCCGCAGGCTGCACGATGCTGCGCGCATAGGCGTTCAGGGACTCCAGGTAACGGCGCTGGCCTTCGTTGAACAGTATGTCGAACGCGAGCGTCGATTTGCCCGATCCGCTGACACCGGTGATGACGTTGAACTTACCGCGCGGAATATTGACGGTTAGGGACTTTAGGTTATGTTCCTTGGCGTTGATGATCTGGATGCAATTTGAATGGGGGTCAGATTCCAATTTCGATTTCTCGATAATGGGAATCTGACCCCAATTAAGTTTTTCCTGCGCGGTATGCGAGCCCAGGCCCACGCTGCTTTCGTAATCGCGCAGGGCTTTGCCGGTGTGGGACGTGGGGTGCTGGCGCACATCGTCCGGGGTGCCAGTGGCAACTACCTGCCCGCCGGCCTCGCCGCCCTCCGGGCCGAGGTCCAGCAGCCAGTCGCTGGCGCGGATCACGTCCAGGTTGTGTTCGATCACCAGCAGCGAATGGCCGGCATCCAGCAACTTGCGCAACGCGCGCATCAGCTTGGCTATGTCGTCGAAATGCAGGCCGGTGGTGGGTTCGTCGAACATGAACAAGGTGCCGCGCCTGGCCAGCGGCTGGCGGCTGGAGCTGCCACTGCGCGCGGCTTCGGCCAGAAATCCGGCGAGCTTCAGACGTTGCGCTTCACCACCCGACAAGGTCGGCACCGGCTGGCCGAGCTTCACATATTCCAGCCCCACGTCGATGATTGGCTGCAGCGCGCGAATCACATCCCGGTCGGCGGCGAAAATCGTGGCCGCTTCACTCACCGTCAGGTTCAGCACATCGGCCACGTTCAGGCTGACCAGGCGGGACGGATTGGCCTGCCCGCCTTTCACCAGCACCGGGTTGGTGATCAACACCCGGCCCGACTCGGCACCGGAACTCGCCGCCGGCACAGCCGCCCGCGCGTTGACCGGCGGCACCCTTCGCTCGATCCGCACCTCCAGAATCTCCGGCCGGTAACGCTTGCCGTCACAGTCTGGACAACGCAGGTAGACGTCACTCAGGAACTGCATTTCGACATGTTCGAAGCCCGATCCGCCACAGGTGGCGCAGCGTCCGTCACCACCGTTGAAGCTGAACTTGGCCGCCGTGTAGCTGCGCTGCCGCGCCAGATGGGCGTTGGCGAATATCTCGCGTAGCGCGTCCCAGGCGCCGACATAACTGACCGGGTTGGAGCGCGCGGTCTTGCCGATCGGCGACTGGTCCACAAACACCACATCGGACAACAGGTCGGCACCCAGCAAACGGTCAAACTGACCGGGCGACTCGGTCGAGCGGCCAAAATGGCGCATCAGGGCCGGGGCCAGCACGTCCTGCACCAGCGTGGACTTGCCCGAGCCGCTGACGCCGGTCACACACACCAGCCGCTGCAGCGGTATTTCAACTGTCACGTTTTTCAGGTTGTGCTCGCGCACGCCTTCCAGGATCAGGCGCGGCGTGTTGTCCGCCACCAGGCGTTTGAAGCCCATCCCAACCTGCTTGCGCCCACCCAGATAGGCACCAGTCAACGTATCGGCCTGGCGCAGGTCCTGGGTGGAACCGTCAAACACGATCTGCCCGCCGCGCTCGCCCGGCCCCGGCCCCATATCCAGCATGCGGTCGGCGGCCAGCATCACGGCCGGGTCGTGCTCCACCACCACCAACGTGTTGCCAGCGTCACGCAAGCGCAACATGGCTTGGATGATGCGGTGCATGTCGCGCGGATGCAGGCCGATGCTGGGCTCGTCCAGCACAAACAGCGTATTAACCAGCGACGTACCCAGCGCCGTGGTCAGGTTGATGCGCTGCACCTCGCCGCCCGACAACGTGCGGCTCTGGCGGTCCAGGCTCAGGTAACCAATGCCCACGTCACACAAATACTTGAGGCGCGTCGTGATTTCTTCAAACAGCAGCTTCAGCGCCTTGTGGTCGGCGTTGCCCACCGGTAACGAAGCACCGCCTTGCGCCTGTGACCCCATCAGGTCGAAGAAGCGCCGCAGCCGGTCAATCGGCAACACCATCAGGTCGTGCAGGCAAAGGCCCGGCAGGGCTTCAAGCTGCTCGCGCGTCCACGACACGCCCTGGGGCATGAAGCGTTCGCCGGGCTGCATCACCGCGTTGGCATCCAACCTGGCGCCGATACGCCACAACAGGCTCTCGGTCTTCAGGCGCGCGCCGCCACAGCTGGGGCACTGGGTGTAGCTGCGGTATTTGGACAGCAGCACCCGGATGTGCATCTTGTAGGCCTTGGTCTCCAGGTACTCGAAGAACCTTTTCACGCCGAACCAGTGCTGGTTCCACTTGCCGTTCCAGTTCGGGGAACCATGGATGACCCAGTACTGCTGCTCGGCGCTTAACTTGTTCCACGGCGTGTCGCGCGGAATACCGGCGTCTTCGGCATGCCGCATCAGGTCGTCCTGGCACTCGGCCCAGGCGGGCGTCTGCATCGCCTTGATCGCGCCGGCACGCAGCGTGAGCTTCTCATTGGGGATAACCAGCGCGTAGTCGACACCAATCACGCGCCCGAACCCGCGGCAGGATTCGCAGGCGCCAACCGCCGAGTTGAAGGAAAACGCCGACGCAATCGGGTCGCTGTAACGCAGGTCGCTGTCGGGGCAATGCAGCCCGGTGGAAAACTTCCAGATTCTTGTTTCGTCCCCGTTGAGCGCATAGACATTGATGCGCCCGCTGCCGCGTTTAAGCGCCACTTCAATCGCCTCCAGCACCCGCGCACGTTCGGTATTGGCCAGACGAAACCGGTCCGCCACCACGTCCAGCACTTTGCGTTTGACCGGCGCGGCGCTGGCGGATTTTGGGTTGGCCTTCTTCCCCACCGCGGCACCGTTGACCGCGCTCGCGGCGGCCGGCGAGAGCTCGATCTCGCGCTCGGCCTGCACCCGGGTGTAACCGCTCACCGACAACCACTGCGTAATCTCCTGCGCCGTGGTGTCGACCGGCAACTCGACCGGAAAGGTCACCACCAGGCGCGGGTCACCGGCCGCGGCCAGTTCCACCAACTGCGCGTAAATCGTGTCAGGCGTGTCATGGCGCACGGCCTGCGCGGTGACGCGGTCGAACAACTGGCCGGCGCGCGCAAACAGCAACTTCAGATGGTCGTTTATCTCCGTCATGGTGCCAACCGTGGAGCGCGACGAACGCACCGGGTTGGTCTGGTCGATTGCAATCGCGGGTGGGACGCCCTCCACCTTGTCCACCGCCGGCTTGTCCATACGGTCCAGAAACTGCCGGGCGTAGGCAGAAAACGTTTCAACATAGCGGCGCTGCCCTTCGGCGTACAAGGTGTCGAATACCAGGCTCGATTTGCCCGACCCACTGGGCCCGGTGACCACCGTCAACTCGCCGGTGCGAATGTCTAGATCGAGGTTCTTCAGGTTGTGCTGGCGCGCTCCGCGAATGCGGATGGTTCCCTGGGGCATGTGTGGCTGCTTTCTTGATGGGGCCAAACATTCTAGGGCGCGTTATCGACCGCCAAAAATGCTAGCCTTGCACGCATTCAACAACTTCGAGAGGACGCCATGCGTTATCGCCTGCTGGGCCGTACCGGCCTGCATGTTTCCGAACTGTGCCTGGGCACCATGACATTTGGTAGCGCGGGGGGAATCTGGAAAGCCATTGGCGGAATGGCACAGGACGCTTCCACCGCCATGGTCAAACAGGCCTTCGACTCCGGCGTGAACTTCATCGACACCGCCAACGTGTATTCGTTTGGCGAGTCGGAAAGACTGACCGGCAACGCGATCAAGAGCCTGGGCCTGCCGCGTGACGAGTTGGTAGTGGCCACCAAGGCCACCGGTACCATGAGCGAGACCGCCGCCAATTCGCGCGGGCAGTCACGTTACCACCTGATGAACGCGCTGGACGCCAGCCTTAAAAGGCTGCAGCTCGACCACATCGACCTGTACCAGTTGCACGGCTTCGACCCGATTACGCCGCTGGACGAAGTGTTGTGTACGCTGAACGACCTGGTGCGCTCGGGCAAGGTGCGTTATATCGGCCTGTGCAACATGGCGGCGTGGCAGATCATGAAAGGGCTGGCGATCTCGGACAAGAACCGATGGGCGCGCTTCGAGAGCGTACAGGCCTACTACACGGTTGCCGGGCGCGACCTGGAGCGCGAGGTGCTGCCGCTGGCGCAGGACCAGCAACTCGGCCTGATGGTCTGGAGCCCGCTGGCCGGGGGCCTGCTGAGCGGCAAGTTCAGCCCCGACGGCAAAGGGCCCGAGGGCGCGCGCCGCGCGAGCTTCGACTTCCCGCTGGTCGACAAGCCGCGCGCCTTTCGTTGTGTGGATGCGATGCGCCCGATTGCCGAGCGCCACCAGGTCTCGGTGGCACGCGTGGCGCTGGCCTGGCTGCTCAGCCGGCCACCGGTCAGCAGCGTGATCATTGGCGCCAAGACAACGGCGCAGTTGGAAGACAACCTGGGCGCGACGCGGCTCGAACTGTCCGCCGAGGACTTGAAAGCGCTCGATGAAGTCAGCGCGCTGCCGCCGGAGTATCCGGGCTGGATGCTGACAAGGCAGGGCGAGTCCCGCGCCAAGCCGCCGGTGAAGAATTGAGAACCAGGCGATGCACCGCGTGACCAGTCGATTGCGTAAGCTGGTGCCACATTCATGCCACCGTCATCAACCGCGCCTAACATCCGCGGCTAGTGAAGACCGTCGATCTCATCTATTTCAACGCCGGTGGAGGCCACCGCGCCGCGGCGCAGGCGCTTGAGCAGGCTCTGCTGTGGCGGCCTTGGCGCGTGCGCCTGGTCAACCTGACCGAGGTACTCGACCCGCAGGGCCTGTTCCGCAGGCTCACCGGCATCGAGCCGGAAGACCTTTACAACAAACGGCTAGCGAGTGGTTTCACGCTCGGGCTGGCGCAGGAGTTGAAAATCCTGCAGGGCCTGATCAAACTCAGCCATAAGGCGCTGGTGCAGCGGCTGCGTTTGCACTGGCGCACCACGCGGCCCGACCTGGTGGTCTCGCTGATCCCGAATTTCAACCGCGCGTTGTGCGAAAGTCTGACCTCGGCGTTGCCGGGTGTGCCCTACGCCACTGTGCTGACCGACATGGCAGACCACCCACCGAGTTTCTGGATCGAGCCGGACCAGCCACAACAGCAGTTGGTGTGTGGTACTGCGCACGCGGCTGCGCAGGCGCTGGCAGCCGGCTGCGCGCCGCAACGCATACACCGCACCTCGGGCATGATCCTGCGACCGTCTTTCTACGAGTTAGCGGCGCAAGACCGCGACGCCGAGCGCCGAGCGCTCGGGCTCGACCCGCGACAGCCCACCGGCCTGGTGCTGTTTGGCGGCCAGGGCTCGAAAGCCATGAAGCGTATCGCGGCCAGCGTGCCCGACACCCCGTTGATCCTGCTGTGCGGCCGCAACCGGGTATTGGCCGATGCCCTGCGCGCACTGCCGGCGCAGGCCCCTCGGGTGGTGGTGGAATTCACGCCCGACGTGGCGCGCTGGATGTGGCTGGCCGACTTCTTCATCGGCAAGCCCGGACCCGGTAGCCTGAGTGAGGCGGTGCAGATGGGCCTGCCGGTTATCGTGACGCGCAACACCTGGACCATGCCGCAGGAACGCTGGAACACCGAATGGGTGCGCGAACATGGCGTGGGAGTCGTGCACCGCAGCCATCAAGGCGTGCCCGCCGCGGTGGCCGAGACACTGGCCCGGCTAGCCGAATTGCAGGCCAATGTCGCCCGGGTGCGAAACCGCGCGGTGTTCGAGGTGCCGCAAATCCTGGCCCGGCTGCTCGACGAGGCCGAACATGCGCCGCGGCCGCAACCCGCGCTGACCGAGCCAACGCCGGCCTGATACCGCGCGGTCGCGGTCGCGCCACGGCATTGGGTACACCGGTAGGAACCCGCCTACAGGCAGACGCCATGCAGTCCGGCGCTGGACACGCGCGTATCGGAGCATCATGGCTGGACCGTGACGCCCACACTACCCTGGAACAATCCCATGCAAGTCTTGTTGAACACCGACCCGCACGTAGACGGACGCCATCAGATGGCCGACCACCTGGAGACCATGGTCAAGGAAGCGCTTGGTCGTTTTGGCGAGCAGATCACGCGGGTGGAAGCGCACCTCGCCGACGCCAACAGCCAAGTCAAGGCCAATCCGGACGAGATTCATTGCACACTGGAAGCCAGACTGGTGGGGCTCGATTCGGTAGTGGTGAAAGACCATGCCAACAACGCGCATCAGGCCATCCATGGCGCGCTCGGCAAACTCAAACGCGCCGTCACCTCCGCGCTTGCGAAACACGAATCCCGCCGCGGCTCCACGTCGGCAAGCGATGTCACAAGCACGCTCTGACCATTCCTTCGCCTGACGCGTTGGCGGCGTCTGCGTTGCGCCATGCGCTGCCTGCTGATCCTGGCCCATCCACGGCGCGACAGCCTGTGCGGTGCGCTGTTTGACGCCTACGCCAGGGGCGCTGCACAAGCTGGCGCGGAGTGCCGCGAATTGATCCTCAGCGAGCTCAGCTTCGATCCGGATGTACACACCACCTCGCCCGAACAGCAACCACTGGAACCCGACCTGCTGCGCGCCCAGCGCGACATCGCCTGGACCGAGCACCTGGTTTTCGTTTACCCGACCTGGTGGGGCACGTTCCCGGCACTGCTAAAGGGTTTCCTTGACCGTGTGCTGACGCCGGGTTTCGCATTTCGCCATGTCACACACGACAAATGGGACAAGCTGCTGGCCGGCCGCACGGCCGATCTGATGACGACGATGGATACGCCGCCGCTGGTTTACCGCCTGATCTATCGGGCGCCGGGACGCCAGGCGCTGGCGCGCGCCACGTTGGGTTATTGCGGGGTACACATCGCGCGCATCCAGGCCTTCGGCCCGGTCATCGCGTCCAGCGCGGCGCAACGTGGTCTCTGGCTGGAACGCGCGCAAGCCAGTGGTTCGCGCTTGATACACGGCGCCTGGTCGCCCGCACAACGCGGTACGCAGCGGGTCTTCGCTTGGCTCGCCGCGCTGCGCCTGCAGTTCTACCCGATGACGTGGATCGCCTACACCGTCGGCGCCCTGATGGCCGGCGCCGGAAATCCGATCTCCATGGCACCCTACCTGCTCGGTTATCTCACGCTGTTTCTGCTCGAAGCCGCGACCGTCTTCCTGAACGACTGGTTCGATTTTGACAGTGACCGGCGTAACCGCAACGCCGGCATATTTACCGGAGGCTCGCGCGTGCTGGTTGACGGCCGGCTCGACCGCGCCGCGATGCGCCAGGGCATCGGCCTCTCGATCACGGCGGCGGCGGCGGCGCTGGTCATCCTGCTAATTTCGGCTCCGGCGGCATCGGCTGGCGCGATCGCCGCCCTGTATGCCGTGTTCGCCGCGCTCGCGCTGGCCTATACCGCCCCGCCGCTGCAACTCTCGCACCGTGGCTTCGGCGAACTCGATGTGGCCCTGACCCACAGCGCGGGGGCAATCATGGCCGGCTACGTGGCCCAAGGCGGGGGCTGGACGGACAGTGTTCCGTGGCTGCTGGCGCTACCACTGGGCCTGGCGGTGTTACCTTCGATTCTCCTGGCCGGCTGCCCCGACCGCGAGGCCGATCAGGCCGCGGACAAGCGCACCCTGGTGGTCATACTCGGCAAACAGCGCGCGGTGCGCCTGGCAATGGCGGCCAGCGTCGCCGCGCCGGCCGTCGCGGCGACGCTGGCGCTGACCCGAGCGGATATGGCGGCGTTGATTGGCTGGAGCGCCGCTGGCGGCAGCGTGCATGCGGTGTGGCTATTGTGGCGGCTGCGCCGCTTCACCGCCGGTGTGATGCCCGAGCGCATCGATGGCGCGATCGTGCTGGCGCTCACCTTCATGCTCTGGTTCTGTATCCCACCGTTGATTGTTCTGCTACACGCGCCGGGGTCGTAAACCGATCCAGTCGGTAGCATTCAACCGGCCGGGCAAGCCGCTTTTGAAGCCGCGCGGTGAAGTTTTGGCTGGTTCGGCCGATAACTAAGTACCCCATTTCATAAGTACGGGCACACAATGAAATCGATGCATTTCGGGTCAGGGCAAGGCGCAAACCACAGCGATACCATTTGGTATCGCGAGGATTTGCAACGCTGCCATGGCGCGAAAGGCGCGGTTTCATGTGCGCGCATTTGTGAAATGGGGTACTAAGCTACCAACCCATGTCAAGAAACTCCCGGCAGTCGCGCGATTGCAGGTAGCATGGTGTCGGAGCAAGCGTTGTCCGTGGGTCGTGCGGTATCTGCCAGTGATATCCGGACGGCGTCCCTCGGGCTGTTGGACCAGGGCAAGTTCTTCATGGGAACCCGACATGTACAAAATCGCCATCGGTTTTGCAGGAGTTTGTTGGTCTGTGCTTTCCTGGGCACAGAACATTCCGAGTGTTGTCCAGTGGCGCGATATTTTTCAGGAAGTCCGTCAGCACACCTTGTTCAAGGAGCTTGAAGTCAGCTACGCGAAGGCGCCCGCTGCAGCTACCGGCTACACGCCAATTGGAGTCATCCAGAAGGAGGGGGCAGGGTGTTCGGTGGTAATCGCCGAAGGAGAAAACCCGAAGATGCGCGCCATCCTGCGGTTCAGTTCCACGGCGCAGGAAACACGAGCTCTTTTGTTAGCGGCTGCCGCCCATGAACTGGGCCATTGCCTGCGCGTCCGGCATCGGAAAATGTCGACGCAATTGTGGACGCTGGTGGCCGCCACCGACGAAGGTTCCCTGGAGCGGCAGTCGCTTGAAAAACAGGTCTCGCTCGAGGAAGCCTACGCTGACGCGTACGCATTTGTTTACATCCAGGACGCCCATCCTGAACTGTTTGGAAAGGCCTTCAAGGTAATGCAGGCCCTGCGCGCCGCGCCAGCTCTGGCGACCCCCTTTTACCAGGTCCAACCCTTGTACGAGCAACTCGCCAACCGGGGACTGGATGCCAGCCTGGCGCTGCACAAGCAGGTCGAGGCCGTCATACAGCAATCGAAGTTCCCCCTGGATTGAATTGCAGTGCCGCTTGCGCGCGAACAGCGCCAAGACTCCAGCCGTCTCCAAGTACGCAAAAAGCGTTGGCAAGATAGATACGGCACATGAATGAGCCGCGTTATGCCTGGGTAGTCGTGTGGGGAGCCTTCTTCAGCATGGCGGTCATATTTGGCGTGGCCTATTCGTTCGCGGCGTTCTTCGAGTCGTTTGCGGCCGAATTAGCGGCCCAGCGTGCCGACGTGGCGCTGGTATTCGGCCTGTGCGGGCTGGTCTACTTCGTGCTGGGTGTCGTGGGTGGCATGTTGGCCGACCGCTTCGGCCCGCGCCGGGTGTGTGGCGCCGGCATGTTGTGTATCGCCGCTGGCCTGGTTGCCACCAGCCTGGCGCAATCCATGGCCACCGTGACCCTGACCTACGGCGTTGGCATCGGTGTGGGCATCGCGCTGGTGTACACGCCTTCGATCGGCTGCGTGCAACCCTGGTTCACGCGCCGGCGTGGCCTGGCCGCGGGCATTGCCAGCGCCGGCATTGGTGCCGGCACGCTGGTCGTGCCGTTGCTGGCGGCCGGCGCCATTGCCTGGCTGCACTGGCGAGACGCATTGCGCCTGTTGGCGCTGGGTGTGCTGACAGTGGGTCTGGGCGCCACGTTGCTGCTCAAACGCGCACCCATCGCCCGCGGTTCGGCGGCCGGTGCCGCGCCGGGCAAGAGCCTGCGCGAGGCCCTGCACAGCAGCAACTTCTGGTGGCTGTACCTGGCAACGGTCACCGCCGCACCGACCATGTTCATTCCGTTCGCACATGCGTCGGCGGCGGCGCGCGACATGGGTATCACCGAGGCGCGCGCCGTGGGCCTGGTTGGGCTGATCGGCATCGGCAGCCTGCTGGGGCGTTTTGCCATCGGCGCGCTGGCCGACCGCTTGGGCCGCAGTCTCACACTGGTGCTGATGCAGGTGTCGATGGGCGCCTCGTTCCTGCTGTGGAACTGGGCCGGGGGTTATATGGCCCTGGCGCTGTTTGCGCTCTGGTTTGGCCTGAGTTACGGTGGCATCGTGTCGTTGCTGCCAGCCATGTGTATGGACTTGTTCGGCGCCCGCGCGGTCTCCAGCATCGTCGGCGCTTTATACAGCGGCGCGGCACTGGGCAATCTGCTCGGGCCGGTAGTGGCCGGTGCGGTGTTCGACCGAACCGGCGGTTATGGCCCGGTAATCTGGGGCTGCATCGCCTTGTCGGCGTTGGCCACACTCGCGTCGGCCCGGTTGATCGGGCTACGGCACAATGCCTACTGACAGCGGCAGCATTGCCCCAACCTGAAGAAACGGAACACGCCATGCAAAAACAAGCCTTGGTGACCGGAGCCAGTGGTGGCATTGGCCGGGTTTTCGCGCAGAAGCTGGCGCAGGATGGTTATGCCGTGACGGTTGTTGCGCGCCACGAAGAAAAATTGAAAGCGCTGACCCAGGAGATTGGCCCCGGGCACGCCTATGTGAAGGCCGACCTTTCCACTGCCATCGGCCAGGACATCGTCGGCAGCCTGCTGACGCAAAAAAAGTTCGATTTGCTCGTCAACAATGCGGGCGTTGGCGTGGTGGGTAATTTCAGTGAAGTTTCCCTGGAGAAACAGCTCTCCATGTTCCACCTGAACTGCGAGGCGCTGCTGAAGTTCTCACATGTGTTCCTGCAAAGCGCCAGGAAGGGCGACGCGCTTATCAACGTTTCGTCGGCGCTAGCGTTCATGCCGACGCCCAAAATGGCTGTGTATTGCGCGACCAAGGCGTTCGTCACGTCGTTGTCCGATTCGCTGTGGTTTGAGCAACAAAAACGCGGCGTTTATGTGATGGGCCTTTGCCCGGGAATTACTGAAACCGAGTTTCAAGTGAACGCCGGCGGCAGAAAGGAAGACCTACCCAAGGGTTTATCCCAAACCGCGGAAGAAGTTGTAGCCTTTGCGTTGGCCCACCTGCGTGCACGCGACAAACCCACCGCAATTTCAGGTATCAAGAACCGGATGTTCTCGGGCCTGTCGCGTTTGTTGCCACGCAAAGCGGTTGTCAAAATGACCGGCTCGATGATGTAAGGGTTGGGCACTCATTTGCGCGTACCGCCGACATCGTGCGTATCGGAATTACGCATAGACGCTAGCAGCTTCAAGAGTCGGTCCAAGTCATCCGGCTTTAGCTTGCCTAGCTCGCGCGCGGCGAGTTGCAGCCGTGGGTCATCGGCTTCGAGTTGTTCGGCCGACTCGCCCAATAGCCACGACACCGTGACATCGTAGGTCTCTGCGAACTTCGTCAGTTCTTCAGTAGAGACACGGCGATTGCCTGCCTCGATCTCCGAAATCGTCGGCCGATGCATGGCTAGTAGTTTGGCTACCTGACCCTGCGACAGGCCGGCCACCTTCCTCGCCTCTCGCAGGCGCGTCGCAATCGCTCCGCGTATCGATTCCTGTATTTCAGTCATTGCGCATTCACTTTCTGGGTTGGAGCCGATGGCTGCGTTTCAGCCAATGCGACCACGATCGCCACGGCTTCATCGACCGTGTGTCGAACTTGGGCAGCTCTTCGATGGATTTGGGGGTCCCGGTGATCTCCGGGCATTCCAAGCCACTCGCTGTCTGAGTGTTCAGCAAGACCTCCATTAGTAGTCCGTTTCATCAAAGGCATTACGAAATGAAACCGATGGATTTTTTCGCCAGGCTAGGCGTAGACCCGCAGCCGCACTGGCAGTGCGGCAAGGGGCTGCAACGACGCATGGCGGAAAAAGCCGCGGTTTCATGTAA
>JANNGR010000247.1:0-49980 GCA_031403955.1 Betaproteobacteria bacterium | reverse complement strand
AATACCGGCGCGTCATTGAGCGCCGTGACGTTGACCGTCAGGGTGTTGGGCGAGGCATCCAGATCGACTCCGCCACTGGCCGTGCCGCCGTTGTCCTGCACCTGGAAAGTGAAGGAAGCGTAGCCCGCGCCATTCGCATTGACCACCGGAGTAAACACCAGCCGCCCAGCTGCGATGTCGGTGGCGCTGATGGTCTGCCCGGCGCTCACCGCGACACCGTTGTTGGCCAGCGTGCCGGCCCCCGGCAGCGTAGCGATGCGCAGCGCCAACAAAACATTGACCGGGGAGTCGGAGCCGTCAGTAAAACCGAAGTCGGCCATGACCAGGGTGTAAGCGCCGTCCTCGACTACGGTGACGGTGCCGTCAGTGCCGGCCGGTGCGTCGTTGGCATTCGTGACCGTCACATTGATGGTCTGGCTGTCGGTCAGCGTGCCGTCGCTGGCCAACACCACCACGTCGTAGACGTTGTTGGCTCCGGCGTCGGTGGGCGCTTCAAAATTTGGCGCCAAGATGAAAGTCAGCACACCGGTGCTTGCATTGATGCTGAAGCGGGCCGCGTCGGCGCCGCCGCCGATCGCGTAGCTGAGCGTCTGCGCCGGCAGGTCGGCATCGGTGGCCGTGACGGTGGTGACGGCGCTGCTGTTCTCGGCAATCGAAACCGCCGCGCTGGCCGCGCCGCCATTGGAAGTGATGACTGGCGCCACATTGGTTGCGATGACGGTGATGGCAACCGCGGCGTTATTGGTGAGGCCGTTGCGGTCCGTGGCGGTATAGGTAAAGTTGTCCGGTCCCACATAACCCGCATTCGGCGTATAGCTGAAGGCGCCGTTAAAAACGACATTCGCGGTCTGCACCTCATTGTTGTAGGTGAAGACCAGCTTCAACCCGTCGGGTGACCAGTCCGGGAACGAGACATTCGACGCTGCGGCGGTAATGGCGATCTGGTTCGCGCCATTCGCGTCCATCATGAATAGCTGCTGCGTGCCGGAACGGTCGGAGATGAACGCGATTTTCGATCCATCGGGCGACCAGACCGGCGCCCGGTCCAGCGCGCTGTTGGTGGTCAATCGCGTCTGGAGCGTGCCATCAACATTCATCACATAAATCTCGCTGTTGCCGTCACGCGTCGACGAGAATGCGATTTTTGTACCGTCGCTTGACCAGACTGGTTCGGCATCGTCGCCGGACGCGCTGGTCAGGCGCGTGACGCCTGATCCGTTGGCGTTCATCACGAAAACCTCGTAGTTCCCCCCCGTACGGTTGGACGTGAAGGCTATTTTGCTGCCGTCCGGCGACCAGGCTGGCTGGCCGCTGACCGATGAAGCAGTGTTGGTCAATTGCGTCAGGCCCGAGCCATCGCTGGCATTCATGACCCAGACTTCATAACTGCCACCGCGGTTCGACATGAACGCGATCCTGGTTCCATCGGGCGACCAGGCCGCCTGGCTGTCATCACCGGCGTTGCTGGTCAGGCGAACAACACCGGAGCCGTCGGCATTCATCACGTAGATTTCATTGTTGCCATCGCGGTTGGTGTCGAACGCGATTTTCGATCCGTCGGGTGACCAGTCGGCCCGGGTGTCGACCGCCGCGTTGTTGCTGAGGTTAGTGAACAAGGCCAGCGTGCCCGGGGTAAGCGAAAGCGTGCCATTGGCCGGCGTACTGACGGCAAGCACTGACAACACATCGTTTTCGGGGTCGCTGTCGTTGGCCAGCAGCCCGGTTGCGGCCGGCACGGTCAGGGTCGTGTTCCGGGTGGCGGAGTAGGCATCGTTCTGCGCAACCGGCGCTTCGTTGGCGTTCGTGACCGTGATGTTGATGGCCTGGCTGTCGGTCAGCGTGCCGTCGCTGGCCAACACCACCACGTCGTAGACGTTGTTGGCTCCGGCGTCGGCGGGCGCTTCATAGTTCGGCGCCACGATGAAACTCAACACGCCGGTGGCGCTGTTGATGCTGAACCGGGCCGCGTCGGCGCCGCCGCTGATGCTGTAACTCAGGCTGCCACCATCGATGTCGCTGGCGCTTACGCTGGTCACCGCGGTGTTGTTCTCCGGCACGCTCACGCCGGCGCTTGCGCCACCGCCGTTGCTGGTGATCACGGGTGGGTCGTTGACCGCCGTGACGGTAATGGTCGCCGTGTCGGTAGCGCTGCTGAATGCGCTGCCACCGCCGTTGACCGAGGTATCGGCGCTACCGTTGGTGGCATCCCAGGCGCGCAAGGTGATCGCGCTGCCGATCGTGCCGCTGTAGTTGGCGTTAGGCTGGAAAAACAGGCGGGTGTTGGCATCGGCGGCGAGCAACCGCGCGTTATTGTTGGCCACCGCCCCGAGTGCGCTCCAGTTGCCACCACCGTTGGTCGAGTACCACCAACTGCCGTTGGTGGTGTCAGCCGCGATGATGGCAATGCCGGGCACGGCGCCGCTGTCCGCATCGCTTACATTGTCGAGCCCGCCACCACCGGGGAAATCGACCAGACTCGAAATCAGCGTGCCGACCGCCCCGACGGGCGGGCCGGCGTCTTCGCCGACCGCGCCTAGCAGAGGGCTCTTCGCCGGGTCGAGCACCGGTGCCGTGTTGGGGTTTGGATTGGTGCCGTTGTATTCGTAGGCACCGATGTCGGTAGCGGCGTTGCGCAAGTAACCGCGTTGATCGACGGTCGGGGCACCGATGGCCGAACCCGCATTGATGGCCGGGCTGCCGGCCGTCAATGCGTGGGTCCTTGTCGTCGCACCATCGTATTGAAGCGGGCCCAATAATGGGTCTGTGTTGATCTGGTCACCCGGACCGATCAGGCCGGCCGAGTTCGCGCTGTCGATGTTGTTGCCGAGCGAGATCAGCACGCCACTGGCGTTGCCACCACTGTTGCTCGCCAGGATGGTGTTGCGAAGCACGGCACTGCCGCCACCCGCCTTGTTGATGCCTCCCGCGGCGCCCGCGACGTTATTGGTTATCGTCGAGTTGGTTATGGTGGTGGTGCCGCGGGTGTTGATCGCACCACCCGCGCTAGTCGCCGAATTGCCGCTCAGGGTGACATTGGTGAGCGTAACGATGGAGAGGTTGTTGACGTAGATTCCGCCGCCTCTGTCGGCGCTATTGCCGTCAACAGTCACCCGATCAAGCGTCAGCATGCCTGAGACGAAGATGCCTGCGCCATTGTTGCCCGCACTGTTTGCGCTTACCGCCGCGTCACGCAGCGTGAGCCCGCTGGCGCCATCGACCAAGATGCCCGCGCCGCTGCTGGCACTGCCATTGCGCACGGTTATGCCCGACATCGAAACCGTGCTGCCGAGAACTTCGAACACCCGATCCAACCCTCCGCCGTCGACAACCGTCGTGTTCGCACCGGCTCCAAAGATCGTGAGGTTTCCCGTAATATCAAGGTCACCAGTGCTGGCGGCGTCTTCACCGGCGCCGGACCGCGACAGGATGTAGCTGCCGCCCGGCAACGAAATCGCGTCGGTGCCGACCGTATTGTTGGTCGCGATAATCGCCTCGCGCAGCGAGATCTGACCATCGGCGCCCCGGTTGGCAAGCAAGGCGCTAATCGAGCTGGTCGCGCCGTCCACGACGTCGTTGGTCGTGGTGACGACCAGTGTCGCGGCGGAGAACTTGACGATGAACGCGTCGTAACCGCCGTTTTGGGTGGTGTCATACGCACCGCCGGTGGTCTGCTGGAAGGTCGCCGACGCCGTATAACCGGCGAGATAGAGGTTGTCCGCGTTGTCGCGCGCGATCGCATAAGCCGCGTCGTCGCCGCTGCCGCCCAGGTAGGTCGAATACAGCAGGCTGTTGCCGCCTGAACCCAGCGTGGCGTAGAAAGCGTCGTTGCTACCGCCGGCGTAGATTGACTGCAAGGCATCGGCCGTGATCGGGAACGCGCCGGAAGTGGTGCCGGTAACATGCGCGCGACCGAGCGAATCAACCGCGATGCCGAGCCCGCTTTCGCTACCAGCGCCGCCCAGGTAGGTAGAGTAGATCAGCGAAGCGCTGCCTGATAGCGTGGGGTCGAGCTTGACCACGATCACATCGGAGCTGCCACCGCCGTAGGTGGCGTCGTAGGCACTCCTGGTGGGAAATCCGCTGCCCGCCGCACCGCTGAGATAAACCTTGCCGGAGACATCGAGGGCGATGCCGCTCGCGCGGTCGTCGCCGCTGCCGCCGAGATAGGTCGAATAGACAAGGGCACTGCCGGACGCGTTGAACAGCGTCAGGAAGGCGTCGCTGCTGCCGCCGTTGTAGCTGGTGTCATACGCGCTTGCGGTGGTGGAGAAGTTGTTGGATGTGGTGTAGCCCGCGACATAAGCCTGGCCCGCCGCACCAACCGCGACGGCTAGACCATGGTCCGCGCCGCTGCCACCGCTGCTGCCGCCAAGATAGGTGCCAAAGACCCGCGAGGGCGCGCCGCTTTGCGTGTTATCGAACTTGGCCAGGAAAACGTCCACCGAGCCGCCGAGCGATGTGTCGAAGGCGCCCGCCGACGCGATGCCACTGCCGGAGTCGGTGTCGCCGGTTATATAGGTGTTGCCGGCTGCATCCAGCGCCACGCCGTACCCGGCCTCGCCATTGCCGGCGCCACCGTAATAAGTGGAATAGGCGAGCGCGCTGCCGCTCGCATTCAGCTTGAGCAAGAAAGCGTCCTGGCTGCCACCCAGCACATTCTGAAATGCGTTTAGCGTCGGCAGGTTGGACGATGTCGTGGAGCCGGTGACATAGGCGTTCCCGGCGGCATCCAGCGCGATGCCCCAGCCGATATCGTTGCCGGACCCGCCGATGAAGGTCGAGTAGACGACTGCCGTGCCACTGGCATTCAGCTTGGTGACGAATATGTCGCTGCCGCCGTTGATCGACCCGTTGTAGGCGCCCCCCGATGCCGGGAAGGCGGCCGACGCGGTTTCCCCGGTTACATAGACGTTTCCCGCGGCGTCGACGGCGATGCCATGTGCCTTGTCCAGACCGGTTCCGCCAAGGAAGCTGCCATAAACCAGCACCGGATCGATCACCAGCGTGCGGCTGGCATCAAAGGCGCCGATGTCAAAACCTACGCTGCCGTCGCCGGCCAGCAAGTAACGGCTGGCCACGGCCTCACGGCCGAAGCTGCCGTCCTGGTAACTCACTGGTGCCTCGAAACGGATGTCGCGTATGCCGCCGACACCATCGTCCAGCGTCAGCCGCAGCGCGCCGTCGGCGTCTATAACAATCTGCTGCGCTCCGTCAAAACGCAGCGCGATTTGCCGCCAGTCGGCGCCGGCGGCAACAATGAAGTCGAATTCAAGTTGGTGCTCTTGGCCGTAATAACGCAGGTCGATGCCTTGATAGACGCCGTCATAACGCACCGCCGCATGGTTGGGAACGTTTTGCAGCCACTCTTCGGCGCTGCCTATCAGGTAATTGCTGCGCGCGGTAACCGGGCCTTCGGCCTGCGCCGCGACTTCGGCGGGTGCACCCTGCAGCACCAAACGCAAGGTGGCCGTTGCGTCGCCATCACGCAGCAGCAGCGTGGCGTTGCCGTCTTGCAGCGCCAGACCATAAGCGCTGCCGCGGGCGACAAAATCCACGCCTGCCCCGGCTTGGCCGAGGTTGCTCTCGAAGTTGAGTGGCAGGCCGGTGCGTTGTTGCGTCAAGCTGGCAACGGCAGTCGGCACCACAATGCTGTCGACCGGCACACCGGTCAGCGCCGCCAGGTCGGCCTGCAGGGTCCACGCGTCGCCGGCAGACGGGCTGGCGCTGCCCGTCACGGTTTGTTGATGCAACACCAGCCGCGCGTCGGCGTCGAGCGCGCTGGCCCAACCGGCCACCTCGGCGGCGCGGTTGAACATGCTGCGGCCGTCCAGCACGCTGCGACCCAGCCGCGGCACGCCGCTGCTGTCATCGCTCACCAGGTGCAGCTCACGGATGCCGTGGCGCGTGGCCAGGGTCGCGCTGATGCGCGCCAGGCCGTCCTCATCGGGGTTGATCGTCACCACGTCTTCGTCAGCCGTCAACCGCGCGGGCGTAGCGCCGGCCGCGCGCGCGTCGACAAACACGATGCTGCGGCTGGCTTGCAACGCCAGCGATGGCGCCTGGTGCTGGGCCAGCAGTTCGACGCGCTGTTCGGCAATACCATAACCAGCGCCGGTCAGCAGGCCGGCGGGCATCAGGTCGGCGGAATGCAGGATACGGTCCTCCATCACCTCCGCCAGCGGGCGCGGGCACGACCCGGTTATTCGCATCACACTGGGTCCGGCGTCGACGGCCGGCGTCAGAGCGTGCCGCGCTGCGGCGGCGCAGGGCGTTGCTGCCCAGCCACCGGTGCGAGCTTGGGCAGCGCAGTGGGCGTGCCGGCGGTGACCGGCAGGTCGGCCTTGCAGCGCAAGCCGGCTGGCAGGCGGTAATTCGGGTTTGGCAAGCTGAGCCGCACCCGAAAGCTGTTGCTGGCGGCGTCCAGCACCCGGTCGACATGGCGCACCGTGGCCGTGACTGCATCGACACCCGGCAATTCCGGACGGATCGTCACCCGATCGCCGAGGGCCAAAGCGCCGTATTGCGCCGTCGGCACCATCAGCTCCACGCGCAGCGGGTCGATGACTGCCACGCGCATCAGCGGGCGCTCCTCGACCCGTTCACCGAGGTTGACGAAACGCTCGACCACCACGCCCGCGAACGGGCTGCGCACGGTGCGCAGTGCTAGCTGAGCCTCGGCTACCCGGCGTTCTTCGACCCAGATGCGCTGCTGGCTGCGCACCTGGTTGAGTTTTTGTTTCGCCACTTCGCGTTCGCCGCGCGCCTGCTCGACCGCCTGACCGGAAATAAAATTCTGCGCCACCAGCGCATCGGCGCGGCGCAGCTTTTGATCCGCCAACTCCAGGCTGGCCTGAGCGGCCAACACATCGGCGTCGACGCGTGAGCGGGTGTCGGCGGCGCTGGCATTGGCCCGCTCCACGTCCGCTCGCAGCGTCAGCAGTGGCTGGCCAGCCACGACCGCATCGCCGCGCTCGACGTTGAGCCGCTCGACCAGGCCAACCACCTGCGATCCGATATCGGCAACCCGATCGGGTTCTATCAGGCAGCCCAGCGGCTTGGGTGCGGCCGTGACAGGCGTGGCGGCCATAGCCGTCAGCGGCGCCGCCAAGACCAGCAGCGCCAACAGCCAGCGCGAGCCAGCACCGATACGCGCCGGCAGTTCTGACCTGGCCACGCGTTGTGTTTCGTAGTAGTTCATTTCCATGCGCCTAGGTTAGCCGTTACTACGGCGCGCAAGCCCCGGAAAAGCGCGGGAAATACCGGCTTGTCCAGGCTGCCGGTGTTTGCGTCAGGTTGCCGTCAACCCGGCGCGCCAGCGAAGGACAAGCGGCGCTCCCACAACAAATCCTGCTCCAGCAGGCTGCGCCGCAACAAGGCGCGCCGGCGCTCCTCGCGCGACTGCGCCCAGCGCCTGGGAGCGCGCACCAACCAGGCCGTGGCGATACATGCCGACAGCCAGTTCCAGGTCGAGCGGGTCAACAGCAGCGGCTTCGTGGCCGGCCCGCCAAAACCGTCGAAGGACCATATTTCGACGCTGCCCGGATCGCCGTGGCGCGCCGCACGCCCGGCGAGTTGGCGGTCCAGCCGGCGCGAGGGGTTGTCCTGACAAGACAGCACATGCAGCCCGCCGGCCGCGCGCGCCGCGTCGTCGAGCTCGATATCCGTGCCACGTCCGGCCATGCGAGTGGCCACCGTCACACATCCGGAGTGTCCGGCGCGGGCCACGATGGCGGCTTCGTCTGCATCGTTTAGCGCATTCAGCACCCGGTGCTCAATGCCATACGCGCGCAGGCAGTTTGATAATTGTTGCGAATCGGCCACGCTGTTGGTGCCAAGCAGCACCGGACGGCCGCTGGCGCACAAGGCTTCAACACGCGCGACCGCGGCGCGGAACATGGCTGGCGCGTCCTCGAATCGGCGCGCCGGCATTTCCTGAGCGTGGGACGGCCGGTGCAACGGTATACACACCACGTCAGCCCCGTATACCTGGCGCAACTCGGCGCGCGCCTCCCACAAGCTGCCGCTTATGCCGCACAGCCGCCAGTAGCGCTGGAAGAAACGCTGGAACGTGGTCTGGGCCACGGTTTCGGTCTCGGGTGGCGGGCAGAGGCCCTCTTTCAGCGCCACCACGGTGTGCAAGCCACGAGACCAGACGCGGCCCGGCGCGACGCGCCCGGTCACCTGGTCGAGCAGCTCGATCGCGCCATCGCGCACCAGGTAATGTTCGTCGCGGTGGTAGGCGTGTTGCCCGGCCAGTGCGGTTAGCACCGCCTCGCGCCGGTAACGCGGCCGCTGCCATGGGCCGCCCAGACCGCCCGCCAGCCGCGCCAGCCGCTCTTCGCCAGTCGCGGTCAACGTGGCCACCTGGTCGGCGGCATGCAGCACATAGTCGCGTGTGGCGTCGAGTTGGCGCGCGAGCGCCAGCGCCTGCCACAAGAATGCGCGCCGCGCCGCGTGCGGCGCGTTACGAGATAGGATCAGCGGCACCTCGGCCTCATCGAGCAGTATGCTGTCGGCCTCGTCGAGCAAAGCCATACACAAGCCGCGCATCAGAGGTGGTGCATGGCCCTGTCCACCCATGCCGGCCGCGATCCGTTCCAGTTCATGCGCCGGCGCCTGGCGGTCGCGCAGAAAGTCGAACGCTAGCTCCTTGGCGCTTGCGTAGACTATGTCGTGGCCATAAACCGCTCGCCTGGCAGCATCGCTGCCGGCTCCGGCCAGCGCGGCCGCACGCAGGCCAAGCGCGTCGAACAGCGGTGCCAGTTGCGCCACGTCACGCTGGGCCAGGTAGTCGTTGGCGGTCACCACATGCACCGGCATACCGGCCAGCGCGGCGACCGCGGCCGCGATACCGATCGCCAGCGTTTTGCCCTCGCCGGTAGCCATCTCGGCCATGCGGCTGTCGAGCAACGCGGCGGCGGCCATACGCTGCGTTGCGCGTGGTACCAGCCCGAGCGACTCGGCCGCGATCGCGCAGACCACCCCCAGAGCACGCGCGACCAGGTCGGGTTGCAGGCCGCTGCGCCGCAATGCGACGCGCAGCACCTGCAGCGCCGCGCGCCGCGCCGCAAGCTCGAGGGGCATCCAGGCATCGGTATGCGCCTGCGCCTCACGCGCAACCTGCCGGCACAGCGCCAGGCCCCGATGCCAACGTGGCCGACGCCAGGGCGGCGCCAGATCGTGCGCCGGCCGCAGCGGGTAACCGCCCCAGACCGGGCCGGGACGTGGCAACACGTGTGCGAGTTCAGGCATCGTCGCCGGCGTTTCAGAACCGTGGGTTGAAATTGCGCAGCACCTGCTGGCGCAGCGCTTGCGCCAGTTGCCACAGCAGCGGCGCGGGCCCGGCGTCAAACCGCACCCAGGCGCGTTCACCGATACGTTCATGGCCGGCGCCAGCCGGGGCGTCAAGCCGCACATCGAGCAACACCACCGGCTGCAATGGTTTCATGTCGTCCGGGTCGAGCGGGTCGGTTAACACGCCCCCGCCGTGGCGCGCGCTCAGCGCCGCGCTCGGCAACCGCATCGACGCGCCGATGCTGTCGCGCAACAGGGTCGCGTCCAGCGTGGTTTGCGGCGCAGCGGCCAGCCGCACACCGACTTTGCCATGCGTTTGGCGCAGATCGGTGGCCTGCGCTTGCGGCAGCGCCACGCGCACCGTCGGCGGCGCGCCGGTTGACACCTGGCCGATCAGACTGCCGCGGCGCACAAACTGCCCCACAAGATCACCCTCCATCGGCAACACCAGGCGGCCGGCAACCTGGGCGCGCAGCGCCAGCGCCGCCAAACGTTCACCGAGCCGGTCCAGCTCGGCTTGCGCGGCGCCCAGTTCGGCGCGCGCGTCACCCGCGCGCCCATCACCAGCGCTGGCACTGTCGGCGTCGATCAACTGACCCTCCAGCGCCGCCACGCGCGTCGCCTGGCGCGTATGGCTTGACTGCAACTGTGGACTGGACAACTGCAACACGATCTCGCCCGCCTGCACCGTCTGGCCGTCGCGTTTGTAAACGACGTCGACCAAACCGGCTTCGTCGGCGCGCAACTGGGCCTGGTCACTTGGCCAAACAATGCCCTGCACCAGCGTGTGCCGCGGCCAGGGCAGCAACAACACCAGCGACAACACGCAGGCGCCACCCAGCACCAGCCAGCGCCAGCGCCGGCTGGTGTTTTGCTGCGCCAGCGCCGCGCGCCGCAACTGGCCGAGCAGCCTCGCCATCGGCCGCACGAGCAACTGCCACGCCAGCAGGGCGCCGCCAGCCAGGCCCAGCGCGAGCGACAACTGGCCGAGCCAGGTGATCGCCAGCGTCGCAATCAGCAGCGCATACGACCAGGCGGCGGGTGCGTACAGCGCCAGCCAGGGCGCCTCGCCACGCGCCAGCGGCATCGACTCGGCACCCGGCATTTGCAGCAATCGGCGCCGCAACCAGTCGAGCCACCAGCTTCGGCTGCGCGGCCCGAGGTTGGGCAGTTCGAGCGCGTCGGTCAAGATGTAATAACCGTCCAGCCGCTGCAACGGGTTGGCATTGAACAGCAGCGTGGAGACACCGGTTATGACCAGCGTCACGAAGGCGGCGTCGCGCAACCAGCCGTCGGCCAGCCAAAGCCACAGCGGCAGAGCCAGCGCGGCCAGGGCGAGTTCGGCCATGATGCCTGCGGCGCCAACCGCGATGCGATGGCGCCGCTGCACGAAGCTTGACGCGGCGGACGCGTCGACATAAGGCACCGGCAGCAGCAGCATCAGCGTGACGCCGGCCTCGCGCACCTGGCCGCCCCAGCGCCGCACCGCCAGGCCGTGCGCCAGCTCGTGTACCAGTTTGACCGGCAGGTACAACAACATGGCCAACAGCGCGAAACGTGGCGTCGCCAGCCACAACTGGCCGTGCGCCCATAACGTTGGCGCGTGCTGCAACGCCAGCAACACCAGCAGCAGCAGCGCCAGCAACCAGGCGGCAAACGCAGCACGCGAGAACAACACCCGCTGCAGTGGCCGCAGCCAATCCAGCAACACCGACGGGTTGGCCAGTGGCACGCGCCAGGCAAGCAGGTTGCCGCCACCCGGTGGCCGCGCCACCCGAGCCAGGTGCGGCAACAGCAGGTCGAAATCGGCCGCGCGGTCGAATTGCACCAAAGCCGCTTCGCGTAGTTGCGCCAGCAGGTCGATCACTTCGTCTTGCGTCGCCGCGTCGTCGGCCTGCCGTAACGACCGGTCCCACAGTTGCTGGACCGTGCGCGTGCCGTCCAGGCGCGCCGCAATCGCATAGGCGGGCGCATTGAGCCGCACGCTGCGGCCGCGCACCGGATCGGACAGCAGGTACCAGACCTCGCCGCGAATGCTCTGGCGCTGCAGCCGCAACTGCGCACCGAGCCGGGGCTTCAAGCCGGCCACCCGGTACCAGCGCGCGCTGTGCACGGCGGACATCAGCCCAGCCAGGACCAGTAAGCCAACCGGATGCGGTCCAGCGCGTGACGCGTCCAGGCCCACAGCGGCGGCATGTGGCCAACCACGATCGCGGCGCGCCCGAGCAGGCCCGGGCGCAGCTCGGCCTGGGGATCCATCAGGCGGGCCTGCACTTCAAACACATTGCGGCCTTCCACCGCCTTGGCCAGCGCCGTGATGCGCTCAACCACCAGCGGCTGTGCGTCCCATGGCAATGAAGACAACACCAGCCGTCCAACCTGCCCCTCTTTGACACGCGCGATATCCACCTCGTCGACTTGCACCATCACCCGGTAATGTTCGGTGGTCGCCAGCGTCAACAACGTGTCGCCCTGGCGCACCGGCGCGCCGATGGACTGGCCCAAGTCACCCTGTATCACCAATGCGTCGAACGGCGCGGTAATACGCCCGCGCGCCAATTGCTCATCGACCAGCGCCAATTGCGCCTGCGCCTCGCCGATACGTGCCATGCTGGAGGATGCGCCGACTCGTTCGGACTTGGCCATTGCCGCGGCATAGGCGTTTTCATGTTGCGCGAGCTGGTTGCTCCAGCGCTCGCGCTCCAGTCGCAGATCGCCATCGAGAAGGTCGACCAGCGCGGCGCCGGCCTTGACCCGGTCACCGGGGCGCACATGGACGGTTTTTACGAAGCCGTCGGCCGGGGCCGACAACACCCGTTGCTGGGCACCTTCGACCCGTGCGTTGCCGCCGACCTCGTACTCCAGCGGTGCCAGCGCGACAAACAGCAGCGCCAACGCGGCGCCGGCCAAAACACGTCGCGTATTTCGGCGTTGTGGCTGGCGTAACGCCGCCCAGCCTTGCAGCAACTCGCGCCAGGCACGCCGGTGCCAGGGTAACGCTCCGATTTGCATCCAGCGCAACGCCGGCACGGCGAGCACGAGTAGTTGTTCGAGCCGGGCCAGTTCACCAGCAGCCATCGGCGGCCCATCTTGGCGCTCTACGCAAACGGCGCCGAAAACCGCACCACCGTGGCCCAGCGGCACGCTGGCCACCGCACCGCCGACCAGGCGCTGCAGCGCCTGGTGTTCAATCTGAATCCACTCGGGCGGCTCGCCACAGGGCTGCTCTGAGCCTGGCCACGCCAGGGGCACGCCTTGTTCGATCGCCTCGTCCATCGCGCCCAGCAGCCGCTGCGGCAGGTCAGCCTGGGGGTTGGACGGGTCGAGGTTGGAACTGGCCAGCAGCCGGGTACGGCCCTGCTCATGTATTCCGATGGACGCGCGGTCGAAACCGAAATCGGTCGCCAGCGCGGCCACCAGGCGGTGCGCCGCCGACTGAAACGACGACGACGCCATTACCTTGGCATACAGCGCCAGGGCGGCAGACGCACTGTCGGACGTCGGAACCGGCGCGGCATGCGGCGCCGGCAACGGCATGGCTTCGGGCGCACCGCGCAAGCGCGGCTGATCGGAAGCACGGAGCGGCCAGCGTTCACCCACGGTACACGGCGCCGGGTCGGCGGTGGTATTGCAGAAGTCGCGGAGCTTGCGGGAACATGAAAATCATTGGACTCGGAACACGGTGGGTTGAACCAAGGCGAGCCCAGGGCGGCACCCGGCGGGTGCGCCATCGCCACTGCGGAGCCGAACGGCCCCAGCCACACCAAAACAATTTTAGGCAGGCGTCAACGCCGTGTTAAGGCGGAAAAGGGCCGCGATTGCAGCGCATTTCGAGGGCTTGCGGGTGGCCAGGCCGCAGACGCGGCTCTTGTACCCCGCAACGCAAGGAGACTACCATTTGCGCGGGAATTTGGTCCTGGCAAAAACAGCGCGAGCCGTTAGCGCAACCGCGCCAACTAAACCCGCGAGATATGTCCTAACGCAGAAACAAGATCAGAAGAATGATGATCAGGAGAGCGCCGCCGCCGATATACATAAAAATCTCCATCGCGTTGCCCACCCTCAGTGAGGATGCATAAACACGCGCCAGTGAATTTATTGAATCACTCGAAAAACCGGCCGTCTGTGGTATAGCCAACATAACGCGGGAAAGGCGATCTTTCGTCTGCTGTGGATAATGAAAATCCCCATGACCGATGCGCAACCCACCCCCAAACAATCGGCCGGTAGCCCGGGCACCTGCGACGCAATCACCGATGTGAGCGGCATCGAGGTCGGCCACTTCACCGACACGCGCCGCCCAACCGGTTGCAGCGTGGTAATCGCCCGTGACGGTGCCGTGGCTGGAGTCGATGTGCGCGGCGCGGCGCCCGGCACACGTGAGACCGACCTGTTGCACCCTTCCAACCTGATCGACCAGGTACATGCCATCCTGCTTGCCGGCGGCAGCGCCTGGGGGCTGGACGCGGCTAGTGGCGTGATGTGCTGGCTGGAGGAACACGGCATCGGTCTGCCGGTGCGTTATGGCCTGGTGCCGATCGTGCCGGCGGCGGTGTTGTTCGATTTGCCGGTCGGTGACCCGCGCATCCGCCCCGACGCGCACTCCGGTTACGCCGCCTGCGTGGCGGCCAGCCGCGGCCAGCCGGCGCAGGGCAATGTCGGCGCGGGCGCCGGTGCGCTGGTCGGCAAACTGTTCGGCATCGATCGTGCGATGAAAGGCGGCATCGGTAGCGCCGCGATCACGCTGGATGGCGTCACGGTGGGCGCGTTGGTGGCGTGTAACGCGCTCGGCGACGTGTTGGACCCCGGCACCGGGAAGGTGCTTGCCGGAGCGCGCACACCAGACGGCAAGTTGCTGCTCGATAGCCGCGCCGCGATCCTGGCCGGCGCACAGCCGGGTTATCCGCTGGCCGGCACCAACACCACGCTGGTGGTGGTGGCGACGGATGCAATTCTGACCAAGGCCCAGGCGCAGCGCCTGGCACAGGTCGCGCACGATGGCCTGGCGCGCAGCATCAATCCGGTACACACCATGTCCGACGGCGACACCGTATTTGCCTTGAGCACCGGCAAATCCACCCGGAACCTGGGCATGCTGCAATTGGGCATTCTGGCCGCCGAGGTAAGCGCGCGCGCCGTGGTGCGCGCGGTATTGGCGGCGCGCGTTATCACAGTGGGCTCCAACCGATGGCCAGCCGCCTGTGACCTGCGCCCCGAGTACAACCTGCCGGCCGGCACGCGGGATTGAGAACCTATCCGTGCCCAAAGCCATTCGTTACACCCTGCTGTCGCTGCGCGACCTGGCGGTCTCGTTTGGGCCATTCGTGTTGCTGGCGGTTGCCCTGTTGGCCCTGGCCTATTGGTGGCTCGACCCCAATCCGCCCAAACGCGTGACGCTGGCTACCGGGCCGGCACAAAGCGCCTATGCCGAGTTTGGCACCCGTTACCACAAGGCCCTGGCGGCCAGTGGAATCGAGGTGCTGTTGCTGCCCAGCGAAGGCTCGTCCGACAATCTGCAATTGTTGTTGCGGGGCCAGGCCGACCTGGGTTTCGTTCAGGGAGGCAGCCGCGCCGCCACAGAGGCCGACAACAACACGCCGGTATCGCTGGGCAGCCTGTTCCTGGAACCGGTGTGGCTGTTTTACCGCGCTGACGCGGCACAAAAGGTGAACCCATCGGGCACCTTCACCGCTCTGGGCCAACTCAAAGGCCTGCGTATCAATGTTGGCCCGCCGGGCAGCGGCGTGCCCAATCTGATGAATACATTGTTCGAGCTGAACCGGCTGGAGGCGTCGGGCATCAAGCTGTCGCAACTCGAGCAAACCGCCGCCACGGTGGCGTTTCTGGCCGGCGAAGTTGACGCGCTGGTATTTGCCTCGGCGCCCGAATCGCTGATGGTGCAGATGCTGCTGCAAACGCCGGGTGTCAAATTGCTGGATTTCGCGCAGAACGAGGCCTATTCACGCCGCCTGCCGTTTCTGGCGCCGGTGCTGCTGCCGCGCGGCGTGGTGGACCTGGCCGCCGATGTGCCGGCGCTCGATGTGCGCCTGGTCGCCCCCACCACGACGCTGCTGGCACGCCCCGATGTGCACCCGGCCATACTGCAATTGTTTTCCCAGGCGTCGCTCACGCTGCATGGCAACGCCGGCTGGTTCAGCCGCTCGCATGAGTTTCCGATCGCGGCGAATGCCGAGTTCCCGTTGGCCAAGGAGGCCGAGCGCACGATTCGCAACGGGGTACCGCTGCTGCAGCGTTACCTGCCGTTTTCGCTCGCCAATCTGCTGGAGCGTATGTGGCTGTCGCTGGGTATCATCATCGCGCTGTTGCTGCCGCTGTCGCGCATCGTGCCGCCGTTGTACGAATTCAGGATTCGCTCGCGCGTCTTTCGCTGGTACGCCCAGCTACGCGATATCGAGAACCGGCTCGACATCGAGTCAGCCGGCGCAACCGCGCTGGTCGAAGAACTCGACCGGCTCGAAACGCTGGTTGGGAAAGTGGTGGTTCCGTTGTCGCACGCGGACGAACTGTACGCGTTGCGCAACCATATCGAATTGGTGCGCAAGAAGCTGAGTCGAACCTAGCGGCTTGGGCTCGTCGTTCACTGCGGTGTGTCCGGCAGGGGGGCATCGGACATCTGACAGCCGACATCCGACAGCCAACATCCGACTTCCGACAGCCGACTTCCGACATCCGACAAGATGTTGGGGACAGAGCTTGCTCACTTCGTGTGGCTGCGGTCTGTCCCGCAAGGTGAACATCCAACATCCGACAAAGTGTTGGGGACAGAGCTTGTGGCTGCGCCACTGCGGTCTGTCCCGCAAGGTGAACATCCAACATCCGACAAAGTGTTGGGGACAGAGCTTGTGGCTGCGCCACTGCGGTCTGTCCCGCAAGGTTTCAGAATCTAATATCGACACTGTTGCGCAAGGCCGTCTGGGCGACTGCGTCGAGCGCGTCCTCCACCGGATCGGTGGAAATCACCCTTAGCTGTCCGGCGGCAAACAGTTGCTCGCACGACTGGCTGCTAAGGGACTGCATGTAGCCCAGCGCGTCGGTAAACAACAACAAGCTTACGCTCGGACTGGCCCAGGTAAGCTGGGTGCGGGACCAGCTACCCTCTGCCAGCAATGCGACCCAGTCGCCGACCGCGAGCCAGCGCGCGGGCGCCGCAGCGAGTAGCGGCTGCACGTCTGTCGCCAACTCGATAAACCCCGAGGCGCGCGCCTCCAGCGGGGCCAGCCACGGCAGGTCTGCCGGGCTCAGCCGCGCCGCGCGCGGCGCGGCAGGCACGCCCGTGTCGACATCGGGTTTGAAGCCGCGCTGGTGCAGGTTCATCAATACTTCAAAAAACTCGCTGGTCGAGCGCGGCGGATAGGTTATTGTGGCCAAGCCCTCGCGCAGCCGGGTCAACAGCTTGGGCACCAGCCGCGTCAACACAGGAATCGATCCACGTGTCAGGTGCGGCTGAGCACTCCACACCAGGTCTTCTATCAGCCCCGCATAGTGGCCGGGGTCGTCGGCGCCGCTGTGGTCGGACATGCGCGCGTGGGCCACCACCTGCGCCCATGGGCCACACAGAAATTCGAGTACCGGCTCGGGCACCAGCGCGACATCGGGGCGCGCCCGGATGTCCGCCACGATGGTTTGCGCCAGCGCATTACGCTGCTCGGCCTTTTGCAACGCCTTGACCGCCTTGGATAACTGCCTCTTGTCCCTGCCGGTTCTGTCGTTCCAAATGTCAACCAGGTGGCCGAGCGCCTTGTCGAACGGCTCGGCGGTCTCTATCACAGCGGCCGACAACGGCGCCACGGCTTCGCGCAGCGGCTCCATGAAGCCGCTGAAACCTTGCGAATCCACCGACTCGAAGGCAATGCTGCGGTGCGTGATTTCATGCAGCAGACGCCGCGCCGGATGTTGTTTGTGGCTGAAAAAACGCGGATCGACCAGCGCCAACTGGAGCAAAGCGGGCTCCAGCTCGGCCACCAGACGCTGAATCGGCCCGAGCAGGCGCTGGTCATGCGTAATGTTGTCGATCATCATGGTCACCACTTCCAGACCCAGGGTCTGTTCCAGGCCATGGGCCGAAAGACGCAGCTTTTCTCGCGCCTGTTCAGTGCTGCCTGCGGCCTGAGAGGCAATGCTGTTGCGATCTTCGATGCGGCGTACCACTTGGTCGAGCCGTTTCATCTCCTTGATGGCCTCAAAGGCAGCGGGAACCGTGGCGCGAAATCCGATCGGCACCGACTGACTGTTCTCAAACCCGCTGTTGCCGTGAGCGACAAAGGTCTGCGGCGCATAACGCTGCGATAAGGCGTCGTCCGGATGCCTTGGCCGCTCGGCCAACAAGCGGCGCAGTTGCTCGAGCGTCAACAAGGCCTGCGCACGGCCGGACGACGCGACGGCGGCACCGGCCCCAAGCTCGGTAGCGGATGCGGCACGGGTGGCGGCGCTGCCGTCTCCACTAGCGCGCAGACCAGCACACAAGGCACTGTAATGAACCTCCAACTCCTGGCCCAGAGCACCGCACATCGTCATGATCCAGGCTTGACGGACGGTGGGCGGCACCGGCACATGTGTCACGGCCGTAGTCACGGCATCTACATACACGGCCGCACGCAAGGGACTATGTTCCAGTTGCACCAGCGCCAGACCGAGCGAGGCGCAAATCAGCCGGTTTAGCTCGGTCAAGGCCGAACCCGCCGCCAACTGTGCAGTCTGTTGCGCGCGCGCCGCCGCCACGCTTTGCTGGAGTTGCGACGCATCCATTTGCGCCAGTTGGTCAAAATGCAGCGTCGGCGCCGGCAACGCCCGCTCCACCGATGCCATCCTGGAAAACGCGGTCGGCAGTTCCTCAATAAAGCGCTCGCACAAACTGGACTCAAACCGGTTCAGCAATCGGCGCGAATCAGTCAGGCGATCGCGTTCGCGTCCGTCTTTGGCCTGGCCTTCGAGTTCCCGCAACGAGGCGCGTGTGTGGGCAACCAGTCGCGCAATCAATTTACCGGCTCCACCCACCGCATGTTGTATCGTGGCCTGGTACAGCACCGTGTACCGACTCGATTCTTCTGGTTCTGTCACTCGCATGTCAGGAGCCCTCCGGCGGCGGGACTATTTCAGGGCTTTGAACCGCATGCGTTTCGGTTTGGCGCCTTCTTCGCCCAGTCTGCGCTTTTTGTCGGCTTCGTATTCCTGGTAGTTCCCGTTATAGAAAGTCCATTGGCTGTCGCCTTCACAGGCCAGGATATGGGTTGCGATCCGGTCCAGGAACCAACGGTCATGGCTGATCACCATGATGGAGCCGGCAAACTCCAGCAACGCGTCTTCCAGCGCGCGCAGGGTTTCCACATCCAGGTCGTTCGATGGTTCATCGAGCATCAAGACGTTGCCGCCGGCAATCAATGTCTTGGCCAGATGCAAGCGCCCGCGTTCGCCGCCCGACAACATGCCGACGCGTTTTTGCTGGTCGGCGCCATTGAAATTGAAGCGCCCGCAATAAGCACGGCTGGCCATCTGAAATTTGCCCACATTTAGGATGTCAAGACCGCCCGACACGTCTTCCCATACCGTTTTCTCGTTGGACAGGTCGTCCCGATGCTGGTCGACAAATGCCATGCGGGCGGTGGAGCCGATTTTGACTTCGCCGCTGTCGGGTTTTTGTTGTCCGGCGATCATGCGAAACAGCGTCGACTTGCCCGCGCCGTTTGGACCAATAATGCCCACGATCGCGCCGGCTGGCACCTGGAAACTCAGGTTGTCGATCAGCAACCGGTCGCCGAAGGATTTGCTCACATTGACAAACTCGATCACCTCGTTACCGAGCCGCTCAGCCACCGGTATGAAGATCTCGTTGGTCTCATTGCGCTTCTGGTACTCGAAGTCGGACAGCTCCTCAAAACGGGCCAGCCGCGCCTTGCTTTTGGCCTGGCGCGCCTTGGGGTTCTGGCGCGACCATTCAAGCTCCTTCTTGAGCGCCTTGGCGCGCGACTCCTCGCCCTTTTGCTCCTGCACCAGCCGCTCCTGCTTTTGTTCCAGCCAGGAGCTGTAGTTGCCTTTATAGGGCATGCCCGATCCGCGGTCGAGCTCCAGAATCCACTCGGCCGCGTTATCCAGGAAGTAGCGGTCGTGGGTAATGGCGACCACGGTGCCCGGGTAACGCTGCAAGAACTGCTCCAGCCAATCGACCGACTCGGCGTCCAGGTGATTGGTGGGCTCATCGAGCAGCAACATGTCGGGCTTGGACAACAACAGGCGGCACAACGCCACCCGGCGCTTCTCGCCGCCGGACAACACTTCGATCCTCGCCTCCCACGGCGGCAGGCGCAGCGCGTCGGCGGCAATCTCGAGTTGGTGCTCGGTGTCGGTACCGGCGCTGCCAATGATTGCCTCCATCTCGGCCTGTTCGGTCGCCAGCTGGTCGAAGTCGGCGTCGGGTTCGCCATACGCGGCGTAGATGTCCTCCAGCCGGGCCTTCGCCTTGAACAGCGCCCCCATGCCCGCCTCGACGCTCTCGCGCACGGTTTGCGTGGCATCGAGTTGCGGCTCCTGCGGCAGATATCCGATATTCAGATTGGCCATGGGTGTTGCCTCACCCTCGATTTCGGTATCGACGCCGGCCATGATTCTGAGCAAGGTGGACTTGCCCGATCCATTGGTGCCCAACACGCCGATCTTGGCGCCCGGGAAGAAACTAAGCGAGATGTCCTTCAGGATATGGCGCTTGGGCGGAACAATCTTGCCGACCCGGTTCATCGTGAAAACATATTGCGCCATGGTTTACTGTTTTGCCTTTGTCATTGGATAGTGGTTAGGGGCCGAAGCCGCATTATCGGCTGCTGCAAGCGCGTCGACAGCAAGCCCTTCGGGCCTATTCGCGCGGCTTCAAACTCAATGCAGCAGGCGCATTCTCGGAGTCGCTGGCCGCCAGAATACCGTGGGTCGTATCCAGCACCAGATCGAGCGGCGCGGCCACCCGGCCAAGGCGCATGCGGTCCTGTGCCACCAAGCGGTCCATGGTGCGGCGCGACATGGCGTGCGCCAGCCCGGCACCGGAAACAAACATGAACAAGTTGTGATTGCGGCCGATCCAGGTTAACTGCGCGCGCAGCCAAACGCCACCCAAATGCAGGTCCACCCAGGCACCAACCACCAGGTCGCGGGTTGAAGTCAACTCCGGGGCAATCACGCTGTGCAAGCGCGCGCGCGCGCGACGCTCGGGAGTGTCAGCGTCACGGGTATCGGTCGGGGGCGGCGCCGGTCGCGGATCGGACAGTGCCTCGCTGTCCGGGCCGGATATCGAAGGTGGCGCGTCGCGGGCGGCAGCCGCGGCCCGCCGGTGGTCCTCCAGTACCTTGTCGTGCAGGGCACTGAGTTCATCCAGAAAAATAGAAATCGGCTCCTGCGGGTAACGAATCAGCACCAGACCTTCGTTGATCCGGCTCAGCAAGCGCGGTATCAATCGAACCAAACGCGCGTAGTCGCGCCGGATCAGCGGCAGTTGCACGCTCCACACCAGATCGTCCACCAGCGCCAGGTAACCACGCGGGTCCGGAGATGCGACTTCACTGTCCAGATGGATTTCCGCCAGCACCTGTGACCAGGGCCCGCGCAGGAAACTGGCAACCAGTTCCGGCAGTCCGCTGTTCTTGAAGCGATCCATCATCGCGTCGGAAAAACGCTGCGCCAATACCATGCGCTGGTCGGCATGTTGGCGCGCGCGCTGCACCTCTTCCCGCTGCCGGCGCCGCATTTCCTCAAACGCCGTCAAGTCCTGCTCCAGGTCGCCGAGCACGCGGGCCCATGCGTGCGCATCATCCGGCCCCTCGGACACCGCACTGACGGCCTGGGCCAGACAAGCCACGAAGCCGGTGATGCCATCTTCATCGTCCCGGCGATAAGCCAGGCTGCGCTGTACAACCCGGTCAAGAAATTGCCGTGCCGAATGTGCGCGGTCGATAAAAAATCGCGAGTCGGCTTTCGCCAGCCGCAGCAGCACCGGCTCGAGCAAGCGTAGTTGCGCGCGCACCGGCGCCAGCAGCCGTTCGTCCTGCGTCACTTGATCGAGCATCATGCGCGCCACCTCCTCACCGAGGTCACGCCCAATTTGCTGGTTCTGCGCCTGAATGCGCTCCGGCGCGGCGGCAGATGTGTCCCGAAGCCCATCCAGCGGCCCCTGCGAGAACGGCCTTGCGGATCGCTCGGCCAGACGTTTCATCATCGGTTCGACCAGTTTGAGATCCTGCAGCGCCACCAACGAACCCGGCACGGTGTGCGTGAAGTCCCTCAATCCGGCGCTGTCCAATGCACTCAGTGCCTCGCCGGCCAACAAGCGGCGCAACTTGTCCAGCGTCACCATGGTCCGCTCGACTTCGGTCTGAGCCTGTCTCGAGCGTCCGATCGCTCCATCAGTTCCTCTACCCTGGAGTTGCTCCACCGGCTCAACCCCCTGAGAGCGTAGCCAGTCACAAGCCTCACGATAGAGCTGGCGCAATCCGATGCCCATCGCAACCGCGGCCGGCCGCAGCAACACCATGCGAACCGCTTCATCCGGCACCCATGCGTTCAGGGTCTCATGCAGTGCGCGCACAAACGCCTCCGGCTTCAACGGGTTGAGCAGCGATTGCACCGATGTCCAGCCCAGCAATGCGCTGACTAGCGCGTCAAACAGGGGCAACACGTCGTCCACCGCGCGCATGACTTCCTGCCGCGACAACGCCAGCTCAATGTGAACTTCAATCTCCCGGATGTCGAAAACATGGATGTCCTCGAAACGCGCAGGTCGCACTTGCGTGAAGTCTTGGGACCCGCTTTGGTAAACCAGCCGCCGCAACTCGGCCGCCAGAGTGGCGCTCACGGCTTGCGACTCCGTCAACAACTCGGCCGCCGCGAGCCCGACCTCCGGGATTACAGCGTCGTTAGCAGGCTCCCCATCCGGCTTGGCGACCAGCGCCTTGATGGCAACCATCACGTCGCTGGCCAAAGCATGCACCTGGCCCAGTACCAGCTCTATGCAATCCGACAGGGATGGGCGCGTTGCGGACGCGTTGCTTGCCACCCCGATTCGCCGCAAAACATACTTGTTCATCAATCGCTTCCGTTGCCTGCATGCTAGCTGATTGAAACTCGCTCTTTGGCCGGTGCTTGTCACGCGGACAAACTTCCCGCAACCATGCGCATTTTCGCCGAAGAATGCCCGGTCATCCGGAAAAGCGGAACGATCCCGCGCCCGTGCGACAATACGGCCTGTTGCGGGACTCCAGCTGCCCGTAATTTCAGCAATTGCTGGGGACCCGAGCCTCGCGCCACGTCCCGCTTTTTTTCTCCGTCTGCCTTTGACTGGACTGGTGTTCCAACACCGGTACGGGCCGACATGCCAAGCGCCCTGGACGGGCGCCACACTATGAACTTTGAAGATCTGAAACTGGCCCCGGCCATTGTCAAGGCCGTGCGCGAGCAAGGCTACGAAACCCCAACCGCAATTCAAGCCCAGGCGATTCCGGTGGTGCTCGACGGGCACGATCTGCTCGGCGGGGCGCAGACCGGTACCGGCAAGACTGCTGCATTTGTATTGCCGATGCTGCACAAACTGAGCATGAGCCGCAGCGCGCAGAACAAATTCGGCGGCACCGGAATCCGTGCCCTGGTTTTGACCCCGACCCGCGAACTGGCGGCCCAGGTGGAAGAGTCGGTGCAAACCTATGGCAAGTTCCTGCAATTGTCTTCCACCGTCATTTTCGGCGGTGTCGGCATGCACCCGCAGATCAGCCGGGTCAAGAAAGGCGTTGATATCCTGGTGGCCACGCCCGGGCGGCTGCTGGACTTGCTCGGGCAAGGCGTACTGGACCTGGGCCAGGTGCAGATGCTGGTGCTGGATGAGGCCGACCGCATGCTCGACATGGGCTTCATCCACGATGTGAAGAAGGTACTGGCCGTGGTACCGAAAGACAAGCAGAGCCTGCTGTTCTCGGCAACTTTCAGCGATGAAATCCGGGACCTGGCGGCAAGCTTGTTGAAAAACCCGCAAAGCGTGCAGGTGACGCCGCGCAACACGACCGTTCAAAGCATCACGCAGACCATTCATCCGGTTGGGCGGGGCAGGAAAAAGGCGCTGTTGGCACACATAATCCAGCAGCACAACTGGAGCCAGGTGCTGGTCTTCACCCGGACAAAATTTGGCGCTAATAACGTGGCCGAGTTCCTGGTCAAAAACGGCATCAACGCCATGGCGCTGCACGGCAACAAGAGCCAGGCCGCGCGCACCCAGGCATTGAGCGGGTTCAAGAGCGGCGACATCCGGGCCCTGGTCGCCACCGATATCGCGGCGCGCGGCATCGACATCGACGACCTGCCACACGTGGTGAATTTCGACATACCAAACGTCAGCGAAGATTACGTGCACCGCATCGGGCGCACCGGTCGCGCGGGCGCCGATGGGGCAGCGGTCAGCCTGGTGTGCCTGGACGAAGAAGGCTTCATGCAGGACATCGAGCGTTACACCAAACGAGCCATTGAAGTCCAAGTGGTGGAAGGTTTTGGGCCGGAGCCGGGTGAACGCGCCGAACCGATCGCGATGGGCCGTCAGACCATCTGGGGTGGCGCCGGCAAGGCACCGAGCCGGGATGTGATGATGGCCGCTGGCAAGGCAGCCCGCACTGAAATGATGCAGCGTGTGCGTGACAACCAGGGCGCCAATGGAGCCGGTGGCCGCGCTGGAAACGGCGGCGGGTCGCGCTCGCTCGGGCGTGGCAATAACCAGGGTGGCCGCCGCAATGTCCAGGGCGGTGGCGATTTCCCGCCCGGCAACAGCCGCGAACGCAGCCGCAACGGCCAGGGCGGCGGCGGCACGCAGCCGCGCAATGTGGCGCAAGGCCAACCCGACCCGATGCGCGGCGCTGGCAACCCGCTGCCGCGTAATGCGGCGCAAGGCCAACCCGACCCGATGCGCACCAGCGTGGACATGATGGCCGAACGTAGCGGCGCGCGGCGCGGTGGCGGATATGGCGGTGGCAATCGAAGCGGAGGTTCGTATGGTGGTGGCGGCGGTCGCTCCGGTGGCGGGACGGGTGGCTTTGGTGGCGGGGGCAACGGGTCTCGTGGGCCGGGCGGTTCTCGCGGCTCTTTTAACCGATAAGCGTTATGCGGCGGTGCACGCGCTGGTACGTCGCGCGCCGGCCACACAACACCCGAAGTTGACCAACCATGCGGTCGATTTCGTGCAATTGCCGAAGTTGCCAGCGCTGGACGATGTCTACATTGCGCTGGGAACGACGATCAAGGCCGCTGGCAGCCAGCAGGCTTTTCGGGCCATTGATTTCGATGCGGTGCTGGCGGTCGCCAAAGCCGCGCGCAAAGCCGGCGCGACTCGCCTGGGTGTAGTCAGCGCAATGGGCGCCAGCGCGCATTCGAGCGTCTTTTACAACCGCGTCAAGGGTGAAATGGAACAAGCTCTGGCCAACGCGGGATTCCAGTCTCTGGTGATCGCGCGTCCCTCGATGCTGGACGGTGACCGAGCGGCGCTGGCACAACCGACGCGGCTCGGAGAACGCGTCGGACTGGCGCTGATGGGAGCGCTGCGGCCAGTGATTCCCGCCAACTACCAGGCGATCAAGGCAGCTGACGTTGCCACGGCACTGGTAGCCGCGGTCATCGACGGGCGACCTGGGCGGCGCCTGTTAATGTCTGGAGCGATGCAGCCGGATTAACCAGCTGCGCCGGAACCGGCGCTTGACCCGGTCCCGGCGTTGAAATCATTGCGCCCGCTCAAATCCCGTCCGCGCAACAGCCACAACGGGCGCGTGGCAAACGCCACCGGAACACCGGACCGTCCGTTGGCTGGATTGAGCGAGCGCTCAAAAACCGAACTACCGGGCATATAACGCAGCGCTACGCCGGCACGGCGTTTGGTGGAAAGATTGACCCGCGCGCCATGGATCATGTAGACGTCGTGCATCGACATCTGGCCCGGTTGCAATTCAAGGTCGACCGCCTCGCGCTCGTCAAACGCGTCCGGTGCCGTGCGCAGATTCAACACCAGGTCCTGCCGGTCCTCCACCAGGTGTGCATGACAGACACGCGCCGCGTGGGACTTCGGAATCACGCGCAGACAACCATTTTCAGTGCTGGATTCGTCCAACGCGACCCACACGGTAACGTTGGCCAGCGGGCGTATCGGCCAGTAGTGGCCGTCCTGGTGCCACGGCGTCTCCTGCCCATCACCGGCTGGCTTGCAGAACACATGACATCCCCACAGGATGATGTTGGGCCCAATCAACTGCTCGACCAGGTCCAATATGCCGGGGTCCATCGCCAGATCGAGAAAGTCTTTGCTACCGCGCACACCCTCCGCGTTTTTTGCACCATGTGGACCTTCGACATGGGCACTGACAAGTTTCTCCGGGCGCACGTCGGGGTTGTCGCGAATCAGGCGCTCAAGCGACTGCCGCAACTGGTCAATACGGGCCGGGGGCAGCCGAAGGTTCGGTACCAGGAAACCCTCGTCGTGGTAGTGCTGCACTTCGGACGGTGTCAGTCGGGCCATGGCGTTTGTTCCTCCTTGCTGGCGAGCAGCCATTTGCCAACGCGTTAGCCACGTACGAACAGGGTGATCAGTGGCTCCGGGCCCACCTGGCGGCTCCAGTGGCCATGCACTTGAGGATCGAACGTCGCACCCTCGGGCAACCGGTCGGCCGAGTAGAAATGCTGCCCTGGGCCAAACACCCGCGAAACGGCGCCCTGCAGGCCAATCTCCATCTGCCCAGCCAGAATAAACACCCATTGCGGGCTGCCAGTGCAATGAAACTGGCTGCGAAATCCGAGCGGACTGTGCCGCAGCTGGTAGCCGCCTGAAGCGTACAAAACCGACAACATGGACTGCGGCGACCCCTCGGACAATACGATCGGCTCGTCACGAAACCTGGCCCGGCCGTCGGTGTCAGTGTAGAGAACAACTTTATTGAAAACTGGCATAACCGGCTCCGTCAGAGTTTGATGGTCGAGAAAGGTTGCCAGAACCGCCTCTACGATGGTGTCTGGCGCATTTGCCACGTCAAATGTCAGCGCATTTTCGTCCGCGCCTGGCGGCTCAAGAATGGCGAACTGACTGTGCAGCAATGACGCCGGCATGTAATGCCCTGGGCGCATGGCGGTGCGCGCCGCCAGCAGCGCCGGTTGGCCGCTCAAATGAACAAGAATCAGATCCGGCGCACCGCGCCGCAAGATGTCCCGGTAGGCGCGCTTTAGCGCGGAACAGGAAACTACCAGCCCAAGTCGCGCCCACCGCGCGCGCGCCAGATGGCCCGACACGCGTTCCAGCCAGTCTTGCCGGTCGTCGTCGGTGAGCGCGACGCCAGACGCCATGCGCTCGATGTTTTGAGCCGAATGCAATTGGTCACCTTCGAGAAACTCCACGCCCAGGGCAGCAGCGAGTTGCGCTCCAACGGTGCTCTTGCCACAGCCTGAGACACCCATCACCACCAGCAACGGATTCATGACGGCGAAAAACGGCCCGTGCTTGGTCTCAGTCAAGACGCTTGCCGCTTCCCTGCTCGAACAGATGGGCCTTGCTGGCATCAATTTTCAGGCCTACCACGTCGTCGGGCTGGGCCGCGGTGCGTCCATGCAATACCACAATGAAGTTCGTTTCTCCAACCTGCAGCAGCAGTTCGGTTTCGGCGCCGGTTGGCTCAACCACAATCACCTTGGCGTCAATGCCCTGCCCGGATGCGGCTATGCCGATGTCGCCGGGCCGGATGCCGTAGTGAACCTGCTGGCCATCCCGTCCCGAACCGATCTGCCCCGCGGGCCACTGGTGGCCATGTGCCTGCACCCAGGTGCGTCCGCCATCCTGCCGCAAGGTTCCCTCAAAAACATTCATGGCCGGAGAACCAATGAACTGGGCCACGAACAGGTTGCCCGGATGGTCGAACAACTGCAGCGGCGTGCCGATCTGTTCGATGATGCCGTCGTGCATCACCACGATGCGGTCGGCCATCGTCATGGCCTCGATCTGGTCATGCGTTACGTACACGGTGGTGGTCTTGAGCCGCTGGTGCAGCGCCTTTATCTCGGCGCGCATCGCCACCCGCAGCTTGGCGTCCAGATTCGACAGCGGTTCGTCAAACAGAAACACCTTGGGGTCACGCACGATGGCGCGCCCCATCGCGACACGCTGACGCTGGCCGCCCGACAACTCGCGCGGAAAACGGTCCAGCAGCGGATCGAGGTTCAGGATGCGCGCCGCGTCGCCGACACGCTGGTTGGTCAACTTTGCATCGGCACGGCGCAGCTTCAGACTGAACGCCATGTTGTCGCGCACCGTCATGTGCGGATACAGGGCGTAACTCTGGAACACCATCGCGATGTCACGGTCCTTGGAGTCGAGATCGTTAATGACACGGCCGTCGATCGAAATCTCTCCAGCGCTGATTTCCTCCAGCCCGGCCAGCATGCGCAACAAAGTGGACTTGCCGCAACCCGAAGGCCCGACCAGCACCACGAACTCGCCGTTGGCGATGTCGAAACTGATGCCGTGAATTATCTTGACCTTGCCAAAACTCTTCTCAATCCGATTGAACGCTACCGATGCCATGGTTCCCGTCTTTCTGGTCTAGCTCTTCACGGCGCCTGCCGTAAGGCCACCGACCATGTAGCGCTTGAAGGTGTAATAGATTGCCGCCGGCGGCAGCGCATAAATCAGTCCGGTGGCCATCAGCAACTCCCACGGCGAGTCGTCGGCGGCTAGAAAATTGCCCAATGCCACCGCCAGAGTCAGGTCGGTTTCATTCGACAACAACAGAAAACCGTAAAGGTATTCATTCCAGGCCAGCAACAGCGCATAGGTTCCGACGGCTACCATCGACGGCACCATTAGCGGCAGGTACACCAACCGGAATAGTTGCAGCGGCGTCGCGCCGTCCATGCGCGCCGCCTCGTCCAGTTCCCAGGGCAACTTGTCGGAGGCCTGCTTCAGCACCCAGATGCAATACGGTGAAGCAATCGTCACCATGGCCAGGATCAATGACCATTGATTGTTGAGCAGACCATAGGTGGCCATGGTCTTGTACATCGGGACAGCCAGAAACGCCGCCGGAATAAAGTAGGTGAACAACGCCAGATTCATCACGGTGCGCCCGCCGCGTACCTTGAGCCGGCTGATCGCAAACGCCGCCGTGGTCGCGATGAACAGCGTTATCACCCCTACTGCCAGCGCGATAACGAGCGAGTTCCAGAGTTGCTGCCAGAAATGGTTCAGGTAGAAATGCTTCTGCTGAAAAACGGTGTCGAAGTTCTGCAAGGTTGGATTCTTGGGCCACAGGCGGCCCGACGTGGCGGTGTCACGCTCGGAAACGGCAAACAGGAAAAGGTGATAGACCGGTACCAGAGTCCACAGCAGCACCGGAATGCCAATCAGCAGCAGGCGCGCTTCAGCCGTCACTTTGCGCCAGGTCCAGCGACGGGGATTCATTTCGACAACCGTTTCATCATCAAATACACCAGTGGCAACACGAACGGCAGCGCCACCACAATGCTGGCCATCGCCAGCTCAATCTGGTCCAGCCGCAGATAACGGATGCCCAGCGTGGCCAGCACGTGGGTCAGGTCGGCCGGGCCGCCGCCGGTGAGCAGGTAGACGCTGTTGAAGTCACCCAACGTAAAGATCATCGAGAGAATGGTGGTCGTCAGATACAGGCCGCGCATCGATGGCCAGGTGATGAAACGGAACTTCTGCCAGGCGCTGGCGCCGTCCACGCTGGCCGCTTCATATTGCTCGCCAGGAATCGCCATCCGCCCGGCCACCAGGATCAGAGTCCAGAAAGGCAGCGACTTCCAGATATGCATCAGCATGGACAACGACAGCGCTAAGGTCGGGTCGTTGAGCCAGTTCGGGCCATCGAGCCCGGTCAGGCTGAATATGGTGCTGTTTATGACGCCCCACTCGGGATTCAACATGAAACGCACGGAAAGGATGGTCGGAATCGACGGCACCGCCCAGGGCAAAATGAACAGGGCGGCCAGAATCCTGATCCACCAGCGTGTGCGCACGAAGAAACCCGACAACGCCAACGCGACCACCATCTTGAGGTTGACCGCGACAACCAGGAACACTACCGTGTTGATGGCGGTGCGAAAGAAAATCGGGTCGTCGAACAACTTGACATAGTTCTGCGGGTTGCGCGCCAGCCAAAAGCCGTAACCCACAGGGTACAGAACAAACACGACAAACACCACCAGATAAGGCAGCACCATCATGCGGCCCCAAAGCTCCCAAGTGTTCAACGGACGGCGCGCTACCGACAACGCAACTACGGCTTCGACCATGGCGTTAGGACTGTGGTATCCAGAATAATCAGAGCATGGAAGCGCCCGGCGGCGAGCTTCATGGCATCTCCGCCGGGAGCCAGTCTGATTCGCCTACTGGGCAGCCACCGCCTTGATACGCGCGATCATTTCGTCGGTCGCCTTGTCAACCGGCACCTTCTCGCTAAGTATGCGGTTCATGGCCTTGGCCCAGACGTTTTCATTGTTCAGAATGGTGAACTTGTAATTCTTCGTGAACTCGAACGGCGTGGTTCCGTTCATGAACTGGTTGTAGACCGCCAACCGGTGCGGGTCGCCCTTCCAGAACGCACTTTGCTGCGCTGCCTTGGTGACCGGGAACCAGCGCCCGAGTGAACCTTCAACGTAAGGCGTCAGGTTCGCATCGTCGAGCATGAACGCTACGAACTGCTTGGCCATCGCCTTGTTCTTGGCGTCCTTGAAGATCACCCCGGTCTTTACGGCAGCGCGGTAGACCATCTTTGAACCGTCAGGCTTGTTCGGGAAGCCCGCTGTTGCGATCTTCTCGGTGTAGTTTGTCTTGGCCGTGTCGCGTTGCGCCTGCGTAAGCGCTTGGTTGTTCGAAGCGTCGAGTTGCGTGGCGGCGATCGAGATCGTCGCGTTGTGCGTTAGCACGGTTGTCTTGTTAGCGAAGGCGACGTTGTTGTCCGGGTCCTTCCAGTTGGTGGAGGACGGCGGAGAGCAGCCTTTGGCATAGACGTCCGTGTAGTCGGTCAGCGCGTTGATCAGGCCCTGGCGTACTGCCGGATCGTCGACCAGCAATTTGCCCGAGTCGTTGACGAGCTTCACGTTGTGCGCGTCCATGAAAGTCAGAAACGAGAAAAACGAGTCACTCGAATCAACGCCGGTCGGCATACCGATGCCAAACGCGCGGCTGCCGCTCTTCTGGCGGTAAGCCGGTTGCACCTTGTCACACCAGAAACTCCAGTAACCCTTCCAGTCCTTGGGGATGTCAGTGTCCTTGAAGCCGGCGTCCGCCAGCATATCCTTCCAATACTGGATATGCATGGTTTGCTGCTTGATCGGGAACGCGTAGTAGGCGCGGTTTTGCGTAGCGTTGTTGTACAGGAAAGTGGTGGACAGTGCGGCCGGTTCGAACTTGGCGCGCATCGGGTCGATGATGCTGGAGATGTCCTCCAGTTTGCCGTCGTAGGCCCACTTGGCCGTCACCTGGAAGTCGTACACGTCGCCGTAAGCCACGTCGGGCGGATTGCCGGCGTCCAGCGCGGCGACCGACTTCGGGACCATTTCCTGCGGCGCGTATAGCGACAACTCTATCTTGACCTTCGGATACTTGGTCTCGAACTTCTTGATCGCGGCATACAGCGCATCATCTTCGGCCTTGTAAAAGCCCTTGCCCCACCAGACGGTGAGCTTCTCTTGGGCGCTGGCTTGTCCGGCCGCCATCAGCGCGCCTGCCATGAGTGCGGCGGTGGCAATCAGCTTTAACTTCATTCGGAGTCTCCTTGGTTGTGGTTGAGGGAAAACTGAAAAACATGGTTCAAACTATCCGCTCATGCTACCTTCAGCAGCGGCGCGGCCGGTTTCAGTCGGGTTAGCCCGCGGCGCGACTTGAGCACCAGTTCGATGTCCCGGTGCGCGCCGTCAATCAGTACCCGGATGGCGCGTTCGGCATTCGTCGCATTACGCGCAATCACCGCGTCCAGCACCGCGCGATGCATGGCCAGGGAGTTGCGCGGGCCATCCTTCTTGACGGTTGAAATCTCGAAACTGGTGCGCAACAATGCGCTAAGGGCCTGGCTCATCCGCACCAGCATCCGGTTATGCGAAGCGCACAGCAGACCCTGGTGAAAACGCAGATCGAACTTCACATAGTCCCCGCCATTTTCGACCGCGCTTTTCATGCCGGCAAATGCTTCCTCAATCGCGTCTATATCGGAGCTGGTGGCGCGCAGGGCCGCCAGTTTGACCGCCGCCGGCTCGACGATCAGCCGCAAGTCCTGCAGGTCACGGATAAATTCGGGCGTCAGTCCGGCCCGGGCTTGCCAACCTATGACATCCGGGTCAAACCAGTTCCACTGAGCGCTGGGCAGAACCCGCGTGCCGACCTTGGGACCGGTCTGGATCAGCCCCTTGGCCACCAGCGACTTGACCGACTCGCGTACCACGGTGCGGCTGACGCCGAGTTCCTCGCACAACAAGGGCTCTGGCGGCAGCGCTCCACCAACGCCAAAACGCCCGGCCACAATCGCCGCGCCAAGGTAGTCGACCGTGTTGCCGTGCACGTTCTTGATCATGGAGCCAACGGTGTCAACAGCGGCTCACCGGAAAAATGGGCCTGCAGGTTGCCGAACGCAAGCTCAGCCATCGCATGTCGCGTCTGCCAGGTGCCACTGGCCATGTGCGGCGTCAACACCACGTTTTCATGCGCCCGCAACTCAGGCGGCACATTGGGTTCGTCCTCGAACACGTCGAGTGCCGCACCCGCGATCAGGCCGCTTGTCACGGCATGCACCAGCGCCGGCTGGTCGACCACCGATCCGCGCGCAACATTGATCAAATAACCTTTGGGCCCGAGTGCCGCCAGCACCCGCGCATCGATCAAACCACGGGTACCGTCGCCGCCGGGCGTGATCACCAGCAGGAAGTCAACCTCGCGCGCCAGCGCTTCGGCATTCGGGTAGTAGGGATAGGCGCAGTCGGGTTTGCGGTTGCGCGCGGTGTAGGCGATCGACATGTCAAAACCGGTCGCCCGGCGCGCAATCGCCTGGCCAATCCGACCCAGCCCGACAATGCCGAGCCGCGCGCCGCTGACCTTGCGCGCCAACGGCAGCGGGCCGTCAAGCCAATGCCCGTCACGCACGAACTTGTCCGCTTGCGGAATGCGCCGCGCCACTGCGAGCATCAAGGCCACGCCCAGATCAGCCACGTCGTCGGTCAATACGTCAGGTGTGTTGGTGACCGGGATACCCCGCTCGCGCGCGGCCGAAACGTCCACACCGTCATAACCGACGCCGAATACCGAGATCACCTCGAGCGCCGGCAGTTGCGCCATCAACTCCGCGCTTACCCTGGACTCGCCGCTAGCCGCGATGGCGCGAATACGCGGCGCGATCGCCACAAACCGCTCCGGATCGTCGTTATGCGTACGGTCATGCACGACAAATGCTTCGCGCAAAGTTCGCAGGTACGGTGGCCACAATTTGGCGACGACAAGAATCTCTGGAACCGACACGCATTTCTCCATAACAATGCACCCAGGGCGGCCGGTCCGCCACACTGGCAACCTTTGCGCAATGCCCCGCCAATGTTTATCATATGACGATTGAGTCTGCCCTTGCTTTGGGGTAAACCCTGTTCTCAACCACTGTCACCACCACGCCATGACCCAAACACCGAGAAAAATGCCCGAGCAACTGCGTAGCCAGCAGTGGTTTGGAAGGCAGGACCGCGACGGCTTTGCCTATCGGAGCTGGCTCAAGGGCAAGGGCATTCCGCACGACCAGTTTGAAGGCCGCCCGGTGATCGGCATCTGCAACACCTTCAGCGAACTGACGCCGTGCAACTCGCATTTCCGCACGATTGCCGAGCAGGTCAAGATCGGTGTTTACGAGGCCGGTGGTTTCCCGCTCGAGTTCCCGGTAATGTCGTTGGGTGAAGTGTTGTTGCGCCCGACGGCGATGTTGTACCGCAACCTGGCCAGCATGGACGTGGAGGAAAGCATACGCGGCAACCCGATCGACGGCGTGGTGCTGCTGATGGGCTGCGACAAAACCACGCCATCGCTGGTGATGGGAGCCGCCAGCGTCGATCTGCCGACGATTGGCGTCAGCGGCGGGCCGATGCTGAACGGCAAGTGGCGCGGGCAGGAACTGGGTTCCGGAACCGGGGTGTGGAGCATGAGCGAGCAGGTGCGCGCCGGAACCCTCAAGCTGCAGGAGTTCCTCGAAGCCGAGAGTTGCATGCACCGCAGCCATGGCCACTGCATGACCATGGGCACCGCCAGCACCATGGCCAGCATGGTCGAAGCGCTGGGTATCGGGCTGCCTGGCAATGCGGCCTATCCGGCGGTGGATGGGCGGCGCAACGTACTGGCGCGAATGTCCGGCCGGCGCATCGTGGAGATGGTGCATGAAGATTTGACGCTGTCTCGGATCATGACGCTTGACGCGTTTGAGAACGCGATCAAAACCCTGGCGGCGATTGGCGGCTCTACCAACGCGGTTATCCACCTGATCGCCATGGCCGGGCGGATCGGCATCCAGCTCAAGGTGGATGACTTCGACCGCCTGGGCAGCGAAATGCCCTGCCTGGTCAATCTCCAGCCATCGGGCAAATATCTGATGGAGGACTTCTGTTATGCCGGTGGGCTGCCGGTAGTGATGAAGGAAATCGAACGCCACCTGCATACCGCGGCCATCACCGCGACCGGCAAGACCGTGGCCGAGAACATCGCCGGGGCGGAAAATTTCAATACCGAAGTCATCATGCCGCTTGCCACCCCATTCATGCACAAGGCCGGCATCGCGGTGCTGCGCGGCAACCTGTCGCCGCGTGGCGCGGTGATCAAGCCGAGTGCCGCCACGGCGTCCTTGATGGTGCACACCGGGCGCGCGGTGGTGTTCGAGAATATCGAAGAATTTCACCGCCTGATCGACGACGAAGCACTCGACGTTGACGAATCGTGCATCCTGGTGCTGAAAAATTGCGGCCCCAAGGGTTACCCCGGAATGGCCGAGGTCGGCAACATGCCGCTGCCACCCAAGGTGTTGCGCAAGGGCATCACCGACATGGTGCGTATCAGCGATGCGCGTATGAGCGGAACCGCCTACGGCACGGTGGTGTTGCACACCGCGCCGGAAGCCGCCGCTGGCGGCCCGCTGGCCGTGGTGCAAAGCGGCGACATGATCGAACTCGACGTGCCCCGGCGCTTGTTGCGTCTGCATGTCAGCGACGAAGAACTTGCGCGCCGGCTGGCCAGCTGGACCGCCCCCGCGCCACCCATGGCGAGCGGCTACTGGAAGCTGTATGTGGACCACGTACTACAAGCTGATGAAGGAGTAGACCTGGATTTCCTGGTCGGCAAACGCGGCTCCAACGTTCCGCGCGACAATCACTAGACTGAAACACCGACGGCCATTTGTTGTGCCTGGCTCGGCTGAACTGCTTTTCGGGGAAAGTGAATGCAACAAAAGTCGATTGATGTTGTCGCCCTCGGTGAAGCCATGGTCGAGTTCAACCAGACCAGCGCCGGCCAGGCCCAATACCTGCAGGGCTTCGGCGGCGATACCAGCAACGTGGCCATCGCGGCCGCCCGTGCCGGTGCCCGCAGCGCCTACCTGACACGCGTGGGCGGCGACCATTTCGGCCGCGCCCTGCTCCAGTTATGGGCGCAGGAAGGCGTGAACACTTCCGGTGTCACGACCGCCAGCGCCAGCCCCACCGGTATTTACTTTGTGAGCCACGGCACCCTCGGCCACGAGTTCGTCTACCGGCGTGCGGACTCGGCTGCCAGCCGCATGACGCCTCATTGGCTGGCCGCGGCGCCGGCGGACGTGATACGGGTCGCAAAATTTCTGCATGTGTCGGGCATTTCAATGGCCATCTCGGTCGGCGCCTGCGACACCGCCTTCGAAGCCATGGCACTGGCGCGCGACGCCGGTACCCAGGTATCGTTTGACGCCAACCTGCGGCTAAAGTTGTGGCCGCTGGCGCGCGCACAAGCCTGCACCACCAAAGCGCTGGCCATGTGCGACATCTTCCTGCCAAGTCTGGACGACATGGTCATGCTCAGCGGGCTGAATGACCCGCATGGCATCCTGGACTGGAGCCACGCGCACGGCGCGCGCAACGTGGCGCTCAAACTTGGCTCGGAAGGAGCGCTGGTCAGTGACGGCCAGCAACGCGAACATGTCAATGCGCGGCGCGTGACGGTACGCGACGCGACCGGCGCGGGCGATTGCTTTTGCGGCAATTTGCTGGCGCGTCTGGCCAAGGGTGACGACTTGTTCCGAGCCGCTTTTTACGCCAACGCGGCAGCCGCGTTGTCGGTGCAGGGATACGGCGCGGTGACGCCCCTGCCACGTAGCAGTTCGGTTTTCGCGACCTTGTAAACCCGCTGATGGGCGATCAGGCAGCCTTGCGTCCGCGCATGGAAGACAGAGCCTGCACCCTCTTTAGCAACTCGCGGTCATTCCAGGGCTTCTTGAAAATGCCGTAGAGGCCTTTCATGTCATTTACACGGGCCTGCAACTCGTCATGCCCGGTGATGGCGATCATCGGTATGTCTTCGGTCTCCATGCTGCCCTGTACCGCTGCGATCAGTTCGAAGCCGTCCATGGTGGGCATCTCCAGATCGGTAACCACCACGGCAAAATGGGTCTTTTGTATTGTCTCTAGCGCCTCGGCGCCATCACCGGCTGTCTCAACCAGATAACCGTGGGACTCAAACAACTTGCGCAACTTGGCTCTGGCGACGGCGGAGTCGTCCACCAAAAGAACCGAAACCTTTTCATTCGGGTCGGCCAGGCTGAGGTCCAGCGGCGGCGCGTGCAAGGCGCGTTGCGCATTCCTGCGTGCCTCGTTGGCCAATTCCTCGATCCGGCGTTCGGCCTCCTTGATTTCGTTGATGCGCCGTTCTGCCGCCTGCTGTTCCGCAACCCTGCGCGCCTCCCTCTCCATCTCCGCCGCCCGGCGCGCCTGGTTCTGGAGATCTTCCGCCCGGCGCGCATCTTCCTTGAATTGCGCGGTCCGGATCTCTTCCAGTCTCAGTTTCTCGATCGCGCGTTCTTCGATTTCCCGATCATCGGACTGGCGATCGGCGACATTTCGGGTACCGATGTAGATTACAAAAATGGCTATCGGTACCGCAATGGCAAACGGAATCAGGTAGAGATGAAACAGATCCAGAAAGTTTGTCATCATGAATATCGTGCACCGGCAACTCGGTCTGGAAACGACCGATGCGTTACAGTATCCGCGCCAACGGCAAGCCGGTCAAGTTGTGAAGGCCCGCCGCCCCATGTTCCAGGCTCCCGGCGCGCTTGTTTGGCGTTTTGCCACCACTGTCGAACGGCTCGCGCAACTAACCCACTGCAACTTGCTACTGCCGGTATTGGGCCGGACGTTTTTGCAGGAACGCCGCAAAACCTTCCTGCGCATCGGCTTGCATGCAGCCCGATGCCATCATTTCGCAGGCCAGCCGGTAAGCCTGCTCCTGCACCAGTTCGACCTGGCTGTAGAAGCCATGTTTGCCAAGCGCTTTGGACGATGAGCTGCCGTGCGTCGCTCTGGTAATCAATTCCAGTGTCGCCGCCTCCAAGCGAGGCTGGGGCACCACCTGGTTGATCAGGCCCCATTGCGCGGCGGTCGCCGCGTCGATGGCATCCCCGGTCAGAGCCATTTCGAGCGCGCGTTTACGCCCGATGTTGCGCGCCACCGCAACCAGCGGCGTATGGCAAAAAAAACCTCCCTTGCCGCCTGGTATCGCGAAAGACGCCGTATCGGCGGCCACGGCCAGGTCACAGCTGGCGACCAACTGACAACCGGCAGCGGCGGCCAGCGCGTGCACCCTGGCCACCACCGGTTGGGGCATGGTTTGCAGGGCGTTCATCATGTCGGTGCAGATCGCAAACAGCTTGCGCGCCTGTTCCAGTGTCACGCCCGCCAGTTCGCCGAAATTATGCCCGGCGCTGAACACCGGGCCATTGGCAGCCAGGATGACACCCAGCACATCACTACTGCCGGCCACATCACGCAACGCCTGCGTGATCTCCAGCATCAGGTCTTGCCCGAGTGCATTGCGTTTCTCGGGTCGATTCAGCGTGATGGTCGCAATCGCGCCTACTTGCGTCAGCAGCAGTTGTTGGAAGGCCATGGGAACATTGTGGCAGACCCCGGCTTGTCTGTTGCGCCCGCCGCAACCCAAGCCAAGCCACAATACCGGCATGTCAACTAACCATGCCACCGGCAGCGGCTGGCTCGGCCAAGCCGTCAGCCGCATTGAATCCGACTTTCAGCGCAGCGCCGATACGCATTTGATTGCTTTATCGCTGCCCGGTTTTGCAAGGCAGGGGATCGACCTGTATCTCAAAGATGAATCGACCCATCCCACCGGCAGCCTGAAACACCGGCTGGCGCGCTCCCTGTTTCTTTACGCCTTGTGTAACGGCTGGATTAGCGAAGGCACCAGCATCGTCGAAGCGTCCAGTGGCTCAACGGCGGTCAGTGAAGCCTATTTCGCGCAACTGCTGGGTTTGCCGTTTGTGGCGGTGATGCCGCGAAGCACTTCGCCCGAGAAGCTGACACAGATCGCGTTCTACGGCGGGAAATGCCATTTTGTCGACAACGCGGCAGCGGTATACGAAGAAGCGCGCAAGCTGGCCGAGCAGTGTGGCGGCCACTATATGGACCAATTCACCTATGCCGAACGCGCTACCGACTGGCGCGGCAACAACAATATCGCCGACAGCATGTTTACGCAGATGGCACGCGAGCGCCATCCGGTTCCAGACTGGATCGTGGTTGGCGCCGGCACGGGGGGCACCAGCGCAACCATCGGCCGGTATCTGCGTTACCGCGGCCACCCGACGCAACTGTGCGTGCCAGACCCCGTCGGGTCGGTTTTCTTGTCCTACCACCGTAGCGGCAACGTGGACCTGACCGGCGCTGGATCGCGCATAGAAGGCATCGGGCGCCCGCGCGTGGAGCCCAGCTTTGTACGCACCCTGATCGACCGGATGGTGGAAGTTTCCAATCAGGAATCGGTGGCGGCAATGCGGGTTTTGTCGGTATTGCTGGGGCGCCGGGTCGGGCCATCGACCGGTACCAATTTTGTCGGCATGTTGCAGCTCGCGCTCGATATGCGCGCGGCCGGACGGGCCGGGTCGGTGCTTTCGCTGTTGTGTGACTCAGGCGAGCGTTATCTGCCGACCTACCATGACGCCGGGTGGGTGATGCAGGCATTTGGCGACTGCAGCACGGCGCAACGGCGTTTTGAAGCGGACCTTGCTTGAGAGCGTGAGAGGCAATCCAATGCACCCGCGTGAGGCCCCAAAACGGGTCCAATCTAGGCGCAAAGCGCAGCCGGGGGTTGGGCCCCGGCGAGGCTTTGCAACAACCAGTGGGCCTGTTTTGGGGCCTCACCCGTTGGGCCGGGGTACCCAGGGGCGGGCGCATTGGATTGCCTCTCACGCTCTGACACCATGGCGCGTCTGCCTTGTCTATCAACGGCGCCGAGCCGCGTTCGCAGGCTACTGATGTTGTCCGGATTGGGCGTTGGCATGAACCCGGTTGCGGCGGCGCGAAGGCTGACGTTCCCACGCGACTTCGGCAGCCATCCGGATAGTCGAACCGAATGGTGGTACATCACCGGCCACACGCGCGTGGGCAGCGGAGCCCCGATACGGGCGCTTGGATTTCAGATCACGTTTTTCCGTACCCGCGTGGACAACACGCAACAAATGGCGTCGCGTTTCGCAGCCCGACAACTGCTGTTTGCCCATGCCGCCGTGACCGATGTCCAGGGCAAACAGTTTTTTCATGAGCAAAGAATTGCGCGCCAGGGATTCGATGTTGCGTCGGCAAGCGAACTGGACACGGCGATTCGCCTGCGCGGCTGGTCACTGCTACACACGGACGGCGTGTACCTGGCCCGGGTACAGGGGTCGGACTTCGATCTGAACCTGTCCTTCTCCGAGACCCAAATGTTGCTGCTGCAGGGCGACGACGGGTTGTCTCGCAAGGGCCCCGAACCTGAACAAGCAAGTTATTACTACAGCCTGCCGCAACTGGCATTTCAGGGCGACATAACGATCCGGGGCCAGCGCTTCGCGGTCTCGGGAGACGGCGCGCGAAACGCCAACGCAAGTTTTACCCCCAGCCACGGTGCCGCCTGGCTCGACCACGAATGGAGCGACAGCGTGTTGCATCCGGCCGCCGTTGGCTGGGACTGGATCGGCATGAACCTGTTTGACGGAAGTGCGCTGACCGCGTTTCGTATCCGCGACAAAGCGGGCAATGCGTTATGGGACGGCGGATCATTTCGCCACCCCAGGATGACTCCCGTTGAGCGGCCGTATGTGTTTAGTCGCAAAGAGGCGATATTCCAGGCCGTGCGGGGCTGGAAGAGCCCCATCACGCAAGCCACCTACCCGGTCGAGTGGCTGGTGCGCACGCCAGCGGACAACTACGTCGTGCGGGCATTGCTGGACAACCAGGAACTCGACAGCCGCAACTCGACTGGCGCGATCTACTGGGAAGGCCTGTGCGACCTGTTTGACAGCAACCGGCAACTGGTCGGTCGCGGTTATCTTGAGATGACGGGTTACGCCAAACCGCTGGTGCTCTAGGAGCCTGTCGGGCTTGGGGCGTCGATAGCGTTCACGAAGTGCGGCGTAGCCAAAATCGGCCCCAGCGAGGACAGTTTTTACCGGATTTGCAGGCCCATAGCCCCGCTATGGGTCAAAAAGACGGTGTTCACGAAGTGCGGCGAAGCCAAAAATGGATCGCTGCGGTCGATTTGCAGCCGACGATTCCCAAGTCCGACAGGCACCCAAGTGCCGCTCGGGCTGACCGCAGCCTGCTACGCTACATGGTTCGCCTTCGAGCGCCACCGATTGCCTTGCGCGACCCATGAACACTGAACGTGCCAAAGCCCAGACCCCGCGCTCGCTTTCGGGGCTGGTTCCGTTTTTGAAACCCTATTCGGGCCGGATTTTCCTCGCGCTGCTGTTTCTGGTGATGGCGGCGGTGACCACGCTGGTGTTCCCATTGGCGCTGCGCAGTCTGATTGATGGCGGCCTGATCGCGGGGGCCGCTAGTACTGGCCTGGCGAGCGCCGACACCGGAATCCAGGTGATGGCGTTGCGCGAACATTTCATGCTGCTGTTTGCCGTTGCCATGGCGTTGGGGCTATTTTCGGCCGCGCGTTTTTACATGGTGAGCTGGCTCGGCGAGCGGGTGACAGTCGACCTGCGCAACGCGGTTTATGCACACGTGCTGCAGCAGAGCCCGGAGTTTTTTGAAACCACGCAAACCGGCGAAGTATTGAGCCGCTTGACGGTCGACACGACGCTGGTACAAACCGTGGTCGGCTCGTCGCTGAGCATGGGGCTGCGCAACGGCGTGATGGGCATCGGCGCCCTGGCCATGCTGATCTGGACCAATCCGTACGTCATGTTTCAGGTGCTGGGCGTGCTGGTCTTGATCGTGTTGCCGAGTCTATGGTTTGGCCGGCGCGTGCGCAAACTGTCGCGTGCCAGCCAGGACCGGGTAGCGGACTCCAGCGCCATTGCCGCCGAGGTGCTAAATGCCATACCGGTAGTACAAAGCTACACCGCCGAAACCCGCGAAGCCAGGCGCTTCGACGCGTCAACCGACAACGCGTTCAAGGTCGCGATCCGGCGCACCAAGGCGCGCTCGGTGCTGGTTGCGTTCATCATCATCGCCACTTCGGCAGCACTGCTTTGGGGCCTATACCAGGGCACGCAGGCGGTGATGGCCGGGCGCATCAGCGCCGGTCACCTGGGGCAAACCGTGGTTTACGTGATCATCCTGGCCAGTGCCTTTGCCGTGCTGGGCGAGGTCTACGGTGATTTGTTGCGCGCCGCGGGCGCGACCGAACGTTTGATGGAACTGCTCGATAGCCACTCGCCGATCCGTTCACCCGCTCAGGCGCTGGTCGCCGCCAGGCCGGCGTCGGGCAGCGAAGTCCGCTTCGAAGCTGTGGGCTTTCATTACCCATCCCGGCCCTTGCAGCCGGCCCTGAGTGACTTCAATTTGAGCGTGGCGGCGGGCGAGACGGTCGCCCTGGTGGGGCCCAGCGGCGCCGGCAAAAGCACCGTGTTCCAGTTATTGTTGCGGTTCTACGACCCGCAAAGCGGCGCGATCATGCTCAATAACGTGCCAACGCGGCAACTGGCATTAAACGATCTGCGCCAGCAGATTGGCATCGTGCCGCAAGACGCGGTCATTTTTTCCACCAGCGCGCTGGAAAACATCCGTTACGGCAAACCGGATGCCACCAACGAGGAGGTACAGGCAGCCGCACAGGCGGCATTTGCCGATGAATTCATACGCCGTTTGCCCGAAGCTTACGAAACCTTTCTGGGCGAACGCGGTGTGCGCCTGAGCGGTGGCCAGCGCCAGCGCATCGCAATCGCACGCGCGATGCTGAAGAACCCACCATTACTGCTGCTCGATGAAGCCACCAGCGCGCTGGATGCCGAGAGCGAACGTATGGTGCAAGCAGCATTGGAATCGGCCATGCGCAACCGCACCACGCTGGTGATCGCCCACCGGCTGGCTACGGTGCAACGGGCCGATCGCATCGTGGTGCTGGACCACTCCAGGATTGTCGAGCAGGGAACACACGCAAGCTTGGTAGCGCAAGGCGGTATCTACGCGCGACTGGCCGCGCTGCAATTTGCGGCCTGACCGCAGGGGTGGCCAGGTTTACTGCAACTGGCCTTTGAGAACCTCGGGCATCGCAAGCTGCATTACCGCGATGCCCTCTTCCATCAAGGACTCGGTCTCGGCCTGGGACGCCTTGCCGCGAATCCCGCGCTGCGTTGACTCACCGTAGTGGATGCGGCGCGCTTCCTCGGCAAACCGCTCGCCCACGTCTTCGGTATTGGCCACAATACGCCGAGCCATGCCGAGCCAGGCAGCCTGCAGTTCAGCGTCGGTGCTGCCGGTGGCAACCAGGTCTTGCTTGGGCGCTTCCGGCTCACGCGCGCCGCCCAGATTTAGGCGTGGGGCGCTGAGTCGCTTGGTAACCGCACTGTCGCCACACATCGGGCAGCCGACCAGTCCACGTGCAAGCTGGCTGGTGAAATCGTCCTCGGAGGCGAACCAGCCTTCGAATACATGCGAGTGCGCACATTGAAGATCGAGGACTTTCATGGCTCGATTATCCGGCAGCCGTCGAAGACCCGGGCGAACACCACTCCAATGCCCACGCGCCAGACAAGACGTTTTGCAACCACAAAGCGCCGGCCAGGGTCTTGCCATCGGTCACGCTGCCGTCAAGGCACCATTGCGACAGTTCGCAGGGGGTGGCGGTAAAAACATCCAGGAACTCGCCCTGGTCGAGTTGTCGCGCTCCAGGCGTCAGGCGGCGGGCAAACCAGATGTCGATACATTCGGTACCGTAGGCAACCACCGGGTGCATCGCGCCCGCGCGCGCCCATTCGCTGGCGCGATAACCGGTTTCTTCCCGCAGTTCACGCTGAGCGCAGTGCAACACGTCCTCGCCAGCATCCAGCTTACCGGCGGGAAACTCGACCATCACCTGGCCCACAGGGTAGCGAAACTGACGCTCCAACACCACCCGAACTTGACCGGCGGCATCGGTAATCAGCGCAATTACCATTACCGCGCCCGGATGCACGACGTACTCCCGGATGGCGTGTGCGCCATCGGGCAACCGCACCGTATCGCGCATCGCGCGCAGGAAATCCCCCTGCAGAATCTCCTGACCGGAGACTCTCTGCTCACGCAGATGGCTGTCAGCCGTGGCCAAGGGCGGCCTCAGGCAGCCATCATGCTGGCCACAGCACGGGCACACAGGGCCATCAACGATCCCGGCAACAATCCGAGCGCCAGCACCAGAGCCCCGTTGATGGTCAGTACCACCCGGATGTCCATCGGCGCCACGATTTCACCGGCGTAAGCAGGCGCATCGAAATACATCAGCTTTACGACGCGCAGGTAATAAAACGCCCCCACCAGCGACATCATCACGGCGAACACCGCGAGCCAGATATGGACCGCCTGGCCAGACGAAATCAGTGCTTGCAGTACCGACAACTTGGCATAAAAGCCGACCATCGGCGGGATACCGGCAAGCGAAAACATACACACTGCCATTACCGCCGCGTACAAGGGACTACGCTGGTTGAGTCCGGCGAAATCGGCAATCTCTTCGCTCTCGAAACCTTTACGCGCCAACAACAAAATAATGCCGAAACTGGCCAGCGTCGTCAGCACATAGGTCACGACGTAAAACATCGATGAACCATAAGCATCAGCCGACGAGATGGTGTTGCCGTTGATCACACCCGACATCAAGCCCAATAACACGAACCCCATTTGGGAAATGGTGGAAAACGCCAGCATGCGCTTCAGATTGGTTTGTGCGATTGCCGCCAGGTTGCCCACCAGCAGCGATCCGATGGCCAGCAACATCAGCATCTGTTGCCAGTCCAGTGCCAGCGGCAACATGCCCTCCACCAGCAATCGAATGAAAATACCAAATGCCGCAAGTTTCGGCGCGCCCCCGATCAACAAGGTCACGGTTGTCGGCGCGCCCTGGTAGACGTCCGGAATCCACATGTGAAACGGCACCACGCCCAGCTTGAAAGCCAGACCGGCGACCACAAACACCAATCCAAACACCAGCACCTGGTGTTTGATGCGGCCGGTAGCGATCGCCCGCGCCACTTCATTGACATCCAGCGTTCCGGTGGCGCCATACATCATTGACAGCCCGTAAAGCAGGAAACCGGAGGCCATGGCGCCGAGCACAAAATATTTCATTGCCGCCTCGGTGGCGATCACGCTGTCGCGGCGCAGAGCCACCAGCGCATAACTGGACAGCGTCAACAACTCAAGCCCCATGTATATGACGAGGAAGTTGTTGCCGCCAATCATGACGAACATGCCCAGCAGTCCAAACAGCGCCAGCGTGAACATTTCCCCGCCACGCAACATGTCGCGGTCGCGGGCGTAGGGGCGGCCGTACACCAGCGTGACCAGCACCGCCAGTGTCGCGAAACACTTGAGCCAGTTGCCCATCTGGTCACTGATCACCAGCTTGCCAAAGCCGTATTGGTTCAGTCCGCTGAGCGCGTATTGCGCCTGCATCACCGCCACCAGCGCCAGCGTCAGAATGGTCAGCACATAGGTGAGCGTGCGTCCCGCGCTTTTGACACCCAGATCAACCATCGCGATCACGCAAGCCAACGTCAACAAGACGATCTCCGGGTAAACCGTGATCCAGCTGTAGTTGTCAATCATTGCTCTGGTCTCTCAATTCAACTTGGAAAGCGCAACGTGTTTGAGCAACTCCGCCACTGAACTGTCCATCACATCGGTAAATGGCCTGGGATAGACACCCATGGCCAGCACGGCAATCGCCAGCAGCGCCAACATCAGGAATTCCCGGTTATTGATGTCCTGCAGCGCCTTGACATCGTCATTCGCTACCGGTCCCAGATAGACGCGCTTGAACATCCACAGGGTATAGGCGGCGCCAAAGATCAGCGCGCTGGCGGCCGCGAAACCAAGCCAGAAATTGGCCTTGACGGCGGCCAGAATCACCATCCACTCGCCGACAAAACCGGCTGTGCCCGGCAAGCCGCAATTGGCCATTGCGAACAACATGGCGAAGGCGGTGAACTTGGGCATGGTGTTGATAACACCGCCATAACTCGCGATCTCGCGCGAATGCACCCGGTCATACAACACGCCAATTATCAGGAACAAGGCGCCCGACACAAACCCGTGCGCAATCATCTGCACCAGGCCGCCAGAAACTCCCAGGTCGCTGAAAACGAAAAAGCCAAGCGTCACGAAACCCATGTGGGCCACCGACGAATAAGCCACCAGCTTCTTCATGTCGCGTTGCACCATCGCAACCATGCCGACATACACCACCGCTATCAGAGACAAGGCAATCATCAGCCAGGCCCACTCGCGCGAAGCATCGGGCGCGATCGGCATCGAAAACCGAAGAAAGCCGTAGGCACCGAGCTTGAGCATGATCGCCGCCAACACTGCCGAGCCGCCGGTGGGAGCCTCGACGTGTACGTCCGGCAACCAGGTGTGTACCGGCCACATCGGAACCTTGACCGCAAATGCCGCCAGGAACGCAAAAAACAACAGCGTCTGGGTGGTGCCGGTCAGAGGCAGCTTGTGCCAGGTTGCGAGGTCAAAACTGCCGCCCGACTTGGTATACAAAAAGATCAGCGCGATCAACAGCAGCAGCGAACCGAGCAACGTGTAGAGGAAAAATTTGAACGCGGCATAGATCTTGTTTGGCCCGCCCCAGATGCCGATGATCAGGTACATCGGTATCAGCGTGGCCTCAAAAAACACATAAAACAGCAGGCCGTCCAGGGCACTGAAAACCCCGATCATCAAGCCGCTGAGAATCAGGAAGGCACCCATGTACTGGTTCACGCGCCGGGTGATGACCTCCCATCCGGCGATCACAACAACCAGGTTGATGAACGCCGTCAACAGTACGAACCACAGCGAAATGCCGTCCAGTCCAACATGGTAGTTGGTGTTGAAGCGCCCGATCCAGGGCGTGGTTTCAACAAACTGCATCGCGGCCGTGCCGAGTTTGAAGCCATCGTACAACGGCAGCGTGACCAGGAAAGAAGCAAACGCGCCAATCAATGCCACCCAGCGCACGGCGGCTGCATGTTCGTCACGGCCCAGCGCCAGCAAAACGACACCAAAAACAATTGGCATCCATATGGCCAGGCTCAACAATCCCATTTTTCTTGTTCTCCTAGGTGCGCCAGACGAAATACGTCATCAACACAAAAATGCCCAGGATCATGGACAGCGCATAGTGGTAGAGGTAGCCCGACTGCAGACGCCGGACCAGCCCCGACACCATGCCCACCACTTTCCACGATCCATTAACCAGCGCGCCATCGATCAGCGCTTCGTCGCCGCCCTTCCACAACCCAGTGCCCAACGCACGTGCACCACGCGCCAGTATGTTTTCGTTGAACCAGTCCATGTAGTACTTGTTCTCCAGCAGCCGGTAGAGCGGGTCGAAGGTGTTCTTGATCGCGGCTGGCCACGCCGGGAACACCATGTACATCAGGTACGACAACACCACCCCGCCCAGCGCGAGCCAGAACGGCGCCGACGTCAAGCTGTGCAAGGTCATCGCCATCGGCCCGTGAAAGGCTTTGGCCAACTCGGCCATGCCGGGGTGCCGCAACGCATCGATGGCGATCGAATCCTTGAAGAAGTCGCCGTAGAGCATCGGCGCGATCGTCATGAAGCCGATTGCGACCGACGGAATGGCAAGCAATACCAGCGGCAGCCAGACCACCCAGGGTGACTCGTGCGGCTTGGAATCACCGTGCCCATGGTCGTCATGCCCGTGCCCATGATCGTCATGGTGCGCGTCCGGGTTCTGGTCGTAACGCTCCTTGCCGTGGAATACGAGAAAGTACATGCGAAACGAATAGAAAGCGGTCACGAACACGCCCGCCAGCACGGCGAAATACGCAAAACCCGCACCCCAAAGCTGGCTCTCATGCACTGCTTCTATGATGCTGTCCTTGGAATAGAAGCCGGCGAAGAACGGCGTGCCGATCAGCGCCAGCGAGCCCAGCAGCGAAGTGATCCAGGTGATGGGCATGTACTTGCGCACGCCGCCCATCCAGCGGATGTCCTGGTTGTGGTGCATGCCGATGATCACCGAGCCGGCGCCCAGGAACAGCAGCGCCTTGAAGAAGGCGTGGGTCATCAAATGGAAGACGGCCACCGAATACGCCGAAGCGCCGAGCGCGACGGTCATGTAGCCAAGTTGCGACAAGGTCGAATAGGCGACAACGCGTTTGATGTCGTTCTGGATGATGCCCAGGAAACCCATGAACAGCGCGGTTATGGCGCCAATCACCAGGATAAAACTCAACGCCGCATCGCTCAATTCGAACAACGGAGACATACGCGCGACCATGAAGATGCCGGCGGTCACCATCGTCGCCGCATGAATCAGCGCGGAAATCGGTGTTGGGCCTTCCATCGAGTCCGGCAACCATACATGTAATGGAAACTGCGCCGACTTGCCCATCGCGCCGACAAACAGGCAAATGCAGATAACCGTGATCAGCATCCAGTTGGTGCCGGGAAAATCGAGCCGCGCCAGGTCGCCCGCCTTGGCGAACACTTCGGTGTAATTCAGGGTGCCGGCAAACGCGACCACCAGGCCGATGCCGAGGATGAAGCCGAAATCCCCGACTCGGTTGACCAGGAAGGCCTTCAGGTTGGCAAAGATCGCGGTCGGTTTGTTGAACCAGAATCCGATCAGCAGATAAGACACCAGACCCACCGCCTCCCAGCCGAAGAACAACTGCAGCATGTTGTTGCTCATCACCAGCATCAACATCGAGAACGTAAACAACGAGATGTAGGAAAAGAACCGGTTGTAACCCGCGTCTTCCCGCATGTAGCCAACGGTGTAGATGTGGACCATCAAGGACACGAAGGTCACCACACACATCATCATCGCGCTCAGGCCGTCGATCAGAAAACCGATCTCCATCTTCAGGCCACCCACCACCATCCAGGTGTAGATGGTTTGATTGAATCGCGCGCCGTCCATCGCGACGCTCCATAAAGTCATCGCGGACAACACAAACGAGAGCATCACCCCGGCGATGGTCAAACTATGGCTGGCACGCCGGCCAATCCGGTTGCCACCAAACGCCGTTCCAAACACGCCGGTAACAACCGCACCGGCCAAAGGCGCCACGGCCACCGTCAACAGGGCCGAGACGGAGAGGGTTTGACTCATCTTGTTATTCAGCCCTGGAGCTGATTCAGTTCATCCACATTGATGTTGGACTTGTTGCGGAACAGTTGAACCAATATGGCCAGGCCAATGGCCGACTCGGCGGCGGCCACCGTGAGTATGAAAAAAACGAAAATCTGGCCGCGCATGTCCCCGAGGTAATACGAGAAGGCGACGAAATTCATGTTGACAGCGAGCAGCATCAACTCGATCGCCATCAACAGGATGATCAGGTTCTTGCGGTTAAGGAAAATGCCGATGACCGACAAAGCAAACAACATTGCACCGAGTGACAGAAAGTGGCCAAGCGTCAGAGTCATGCCTATTTCTCCGCTCCCGCGCCTGGCACAACACCGGAGGCGTCCCGGCCGGTTGGCTGGGCCGGTTTCGTGGCCGCGATCTTGACCAGTTGCAAGCGCTCGCTTGCCCGGACCCGAATCTGCTGGCTTGCGCCGATATGTTTGCTGTCCTTGCGTCCGCGCAGCGTCAGTGCAATCGCCGCGATGATGGCCACCAGCAGGATGACGGCTGCAATCTGCACCGGAAACACATAGTCGGAATAAAGCATCCGGCCCAGATCCCGGGTATTGGACACCTGCGCGGCGAGTTGGCTGGCAGCCGCCACTGCCTTGGGCTCTTCACTGACGCGAAAGCCGCCCATCAACACCGCGGCCATTTCCAGCGCGATCACGGCGCCAACCGCGCCTGCAAGCGGGAAATTCCGCCAAAAGCCCTGGCGCACGCTGTCGATGTTGATGTCGAGCATCATCACGACGAACAGGAACAAGACCATCACGGCGCCGACGTACACCAGTACCAGGGCAATCGCCAGGAACTCCGCCTTCAGCAACATCCAGATCATGGAAGCCTGGAAAAACGCGAGCACCAGATAGAGCGCGGCATGCACCGGATTGCGGGCCGTGACCACACGAAACGCGGCGAACAGCAAGACCGCGGAAAAGGCGTAAAACAAACCGGCTTTGAGGTCCATGACTGGCGTTTCTTCAATACACCGGCTTAGCGGTATTTGGCGTCCGCGGCCCGGCGCGCGGCAATCTCACTCTCATAACGGTCGCCTACCGCCAACAGCATCTCCTTGGTGAAATAAAGGTCGCCGCGCTTCTCGCCGTGGTACTCAAAAATATGGGTCTCGACAATTGAATCGACCGGGCAACTTTCCTCGCAAAAGCCGCAGAAAATACACTTTGTCAAGTCAATGTCATAACGCGTCGTGCGGCGCGATCCGTCCGCGCGCACCTCAGACTCGATGGTGATCGCCAGCGCCGGGCACACCGCCTCACACAATTTGCAGGCGATGCAACGCTCTTCCCCGTTTTCGTACCGCCGCAGCGCATGCAAGCCACGAAAACGCGGACTGGCAGGTGTTTTTTCTTCCGGGAACTGCACCGTGATCTTGCGCCTGAACATGTAGCGGCCGGTCACGGCCATGCCTTTGAACAGTTCGAGCAACATGAAACTCGAAAGAAAGTCCCGAAGCGAGAACGGTGCCGAAACAGGCACACTGGGGGAGCTCGCCCATTTGCTGGGGGCATCTGGACAATCAGTCTTGGGTGGGAGCTACATTGCCGGCGGAGGAGGCGAACGAGCCGCCTTCCGGTGCGACCCTGCCGAAGCTTCCAACACCGCGGCACTGCTCCATGGTTTAGTCCGGTGACCGGACCTGCTCGGCTTGGGCGAACAGCCACACTCCGTGCCGGTCAGTTCGCCAAAGCGCAAAACCTTAGTGAACCTATTTTCGTGTAGCGTGTGAGGTAATTCACGCGCCGCAATGAAACCAAGATCGCATGGGGAGAACAAGACCGAATACGCGCCGACGTCTCAGCCCCGTG